>NZ_JBAHWD010000020.1:0-172511 GCF_037044575.1 Nonomuraea sp. LPB2021202275-12-8
AAGGCACGGATGGAATCGAACTGCGCGCACGCCAAACGCCCCGACAGAATCCGGGGCGCGAGAGGCAGCGCGAGGGAGCAGCATAACGCAAATTACAAACGGGTGTCTACACGTACTATAAGCGTCAACCCTCGGTGCCGTGTTCATCGTCCCACAGCCAGGAGAACTCGTCAACTCCTATGATCGCGGTGCCTGACGGCTTCACTGCCCCAGGACGCAGAACTACTCGTTGCGCAGGAGGTTGTCCGTCCACAGCAGGAGGATGACGGGAAAGGGGAGTACCCGCTCCTTTCCACTCTCAACGTATAGCGCACCGGGGGGCTTGCGGCAAGACCCGGGTCGTGCCGCAGAATCGTCGGCCGAGGCCAGAAAGCTGCGTAATGGGGGATGCGAAAGTGCGGGTGTTGTTGTCGACGTATGGGTCGCGCGGGGACGTCGAACCGGTCGTGGGACTCGCGATGCGGTTGCGGGAGCTCGGCGCGGAGGTGCGTGTGTGCGCGCCGCCTGACGAGGAGTTCGCGGAGTTGCTGGCCGGTGTCGGCGTGCCGCTGGTGCCGGTCGGCCTGTCGGCGCGCGCGCTGACGACCGCGGCGCCGCCGCCGTCATCCCTGCCCCGGCGCGCGGCCGAGTTGATCACCGGCCTGTTCGACGTGGTTCCCGCGGCGGCCGAAGGATGTGACCTGTTGGTGGCGACCGGCATGGTGCCGGCAGCGGCCGGTGCGCGGTCGGTGGCCGAGAAACTGGGCATCCGCTCGGTGTCCGTGACCTTCCAGCAGCTCACCCTGCCGTCGCCGCACCGTCCGCCGCTGGCGTATTCGGGCCGGCCGTTCCCGCCGGACGTGACCGACAACCGGGTGCTGTGGGAGCTGGACGCCCAGAGCATCGACGCGCTGTTCGGCGAGGCGCTCAACGCCAACCGGGCGTCGATCGGCCTGCCTCCGGTGGACAGCGTTCGCGACCACGTCATCGGCGACCGGCCGTGGCTGGCGACGGACCCGATCCTGGACCCGTGGCAGGAGACGCCGGACCTCGACGTCGTACAGACCGGGGCGTGGATCCTGCCTGACGCTCGCCCGCTCCCGGCCGAGTTGGTGGCGTTCCTGGACGCCGGCACACCACCGGTGTACGTGGGCTTCGGCAGCATGCCCATGCGCGCATCGGCGGACGCCGCCCAGGTGGCCATCGAGGCGATCCGCGCGCAGGGCCGCCGCGTGCTCCTCGCCCGCGGCTGGGCCGGCCTGGCTCTCATCGACGACCGGGACGACTGCTTCGTCGTCGGCGAGGTCAACCAGCAGGCACTGTTCGGCCGGGTGGCCGCCGTCGTGCATCACGGCGGCGCGGGCACGACGACGACCGCCGCCCGGGCCGGCGCGCCTCAGGTGGTGATACCCCAGGCGGCGGACCAGCCATACTGGGCCGGCCGGGTGGCCGACCTGGGCATCGGCACGGCACACGACGGTCCGGCTCCGACGACCGAGTCCCTGTCGGCCGTGCTCAGGACGGCCCTGACCCCCGAGACCCGTGCACGAGCGACCGCCGTGGCCGGCACGATCCGCGCCGACGGGGCGACGGTGGCCGCGAAGCTGCTGCTCGACGCGATCAGCCGAGAAAGGCCGCCGGTGTCCGCATGAACCACGTGGACCCGCCGAGCCAGGAACCCAGAATCGGAGCTGAAGACGTGAATTCCTTGACCACCAGCGCGTTCGACCTTCCCGACAACCTCACCCTCAAGGCCGACCCCGGGCTGATCGCCGGCGACGAGCAGCACTTCGCGGCCATCGCGGAGAGCCTCGAGCAGTCGATCGCCGACCTGTCCGACCGCCTCGACGCCGAGCGCATGGCGCCCGGCGGCAGAGGCCGGCAGGCGCTGGACCGGGATCTGGAGGTCCACCGGCTGACCGCTCGCCTGCGCGCACTGCGTCGCTTCGGTCTGGACCTGTGCCTCGGACACATGGTCAGCGCGGACAACCCCGAGCCCGTGTACATCGGACGACTCGGCCTCACGGACAGCGCGGGTCGTCGGCTGCTGCTCGACTGGCGTTCCCCCGCGGCCGAGCCGTTCTTCGGAGCCACCCACGCCAACCCGATGGGCCTGGCAAGCCGCCGCCGGTATCGCTGGACCCGCGGCCGGATCAGCGACTACTGGGACGAGGTGTTCACCTCGGACGGGTTCGAGGGGCACGCCGCGCTCGACGACCAGTCCGCATTCATCGCCAGCCTGGGCGGCAATCGGTCGCCCCGGATGCGAGACGTGCTCGGCACCATCCAGGCCGACCAGGACGCCATCATCCGCGCGGGATCCCGCGGCGCTCTCGTCGTCGACGGCGGTCCCGGTACGGGGAAGACCGTCGTCGCTCTGCACCGCTCCGCCTACCTCCTCTACTCCGACCCTCGCCTCGGTCACCGCCGGGGCGGCGTGCTGTTCGTCGGTCCGCACCAGCCCTACCTGGCCTACGTCGCCGACGTCCTGCCCAGCCTCGGAGAGGAGGGCGTGCAGACCTGCACCCTGCGGGACCTCGTCACCGAGGGAGCCGCAGCGGCGGTCGAGGCCGACCCGGACGTGGCGCTCCTGAAGTCGTCCGCGAACCTGGTGAAGGCGATCGAGCCGGCCGTCAGGTTCTACGAGAACCCGCCCACCAAGGGGATGACGGTCACGACCCACTGGTCCGACATCTGGCTGAGCACCGACGACTGGGCCGAGGCGTTCGGCGCGGCAGAACCCGGTACTCCGCACAACGACGCGCGCGACCAGATCTGGGAGGAGTTGCTCACGATCCTGATGGACAAGCACGACGAGGGCGCCCCGGCTCACCTGCTCCGCAAGTCGCTGCTGCAGAACAGGGAGCTGCTCACGACCTTCAACCGCGCCTGGCCGCTGCTCGAAGCGGCCGACCTCGTAGGAGACCTGTGGACGGTGCCCGCCTACCTGCGGATGTGCGCTCCGTGGCTCAGCCCGGAAGACGTCGGAAAGCTGCAGCGCGCTGACGCCCAGGCCTGGACGGTGTCCGACCTGCCGCTCCTGGACGCGGCACGGCAGCGGCTCGGGGACCCGGAGGCGTCACGACGTAAGCGCCGGCAGGAAGCGGCTCTCGCCGCCCAGCGCGAGCGCATGGCCCAGGTCGTCGACTCCCTGATCGAGGCCGATGACGACGGCGAAGGCCTTGTGACACAGCTGCGCCGGGAGGACCTCCAGCGAAATCTGGTCGACGAGTCCGAGCTGCCCACCCTCGACCCGGACCTGCTCGCCGGCCCGTTCGCGCACATCGTCGTGGACGAGGCCCAGGAGCTGACCGACGCGGAGTGGCAGATGTTGCTGCTGCGGTGCCCGTCCCGGAGCTTCACCATCGTCGGGGACCGTGCCCAGGCCAGGCACGGGTTCACCGAGTCGTGGCAGGAACGGCTCGAGCGGATCGGGCTCGACCGGATCAACCTGGCGGCCCTGAGCATCAACTACCGGACGCCGGAAGAGATCATGGCGGAAGCCGAGCCGGTCATCCGGGCCGTGCTCCCGGACGCCAACGTGCCGACCTCCATCCGCAGCAGCGACGTCCCCGTCGTTCACGGATCTGCTTCGGATCTGAGCTCGATCCTCGACACCTGGCTCTCCGCACACGCCGACGGGATCGCGTGCGTCATCGGCGATCCCACATTCCGGACGACGTCCCGCGTCCGGTCGCTGACGCCGGAGCTGTCGAAGGGCCTCGAGTTCGACCTGGTCGTCCTCGTCGACCCAGAGGCGTTCGGCAAGGGCATCGAAGGAGCGGTCGACCGCTATGTGGCGATGACCCGGGCGACCCAGCAACTGGTCATCCTCACGAGCTCCTGACCGTCACCCAGCTGTGCCGCCGCCTCCGGTCAGGCGCAGATCTCGACCGGTGAGACGTCGGGAAGGTCGGCCGCCCACTCCGAGACCCGCCGGGCCGCGGCGGGTCCTCCGCAACCAGAGTCAGGCATCACCGCCAATCACCCCGGATGACTTGCTCGCCATCCACCGAACGGTGGATCCTCCGGTCAGCCGCATCCGCGGCCGATCATGGCCGCCAGGTCGATTCGCCGCGAGCGCCGGCGAAAGATGCTTGAGCCATGGCAGTCATCGAGGTAACCGACCTCAGCAAGAGGTACGCGGATCTGACGGTTCTGGACCGGGTGTCGTTCTCCGTGGAGGAGGGTGAGATCTTCGGCATCCTCGGCCCCAACGGCGCCGGCAAGACCACCAGCGTGGAATGCGTGGAAGGGCTGCGGCGGCCGGACGGCGGGTCGATCAGGGTGCTCGGGCTGGACCCGACCAAGGACAGGCGCGCGCTGCGCGAGCGGATCGGCGTGCAGCTCCAGCACACGCAGTTGCCGGAGAACATCAAGGTCTGGGAGGCGCTCGACCTCTATGCCGCCTTCTACGCCAAGCCGCGCGACTGGCGTGAGCTGGTGGACCAGTGGGGGCTGGCCGACAAGCGCAATGCCCGCTTCGGGAAGCTGTCGGGAGGCCAGAAGCAGCGGTTGTTCATCGCGCTGGCGCTGGTGGGCAACCCGAGGGTGGCGTTTCTCGACGAGTTGACCACGGGTCTCGACCCGCAGGCCCGCCGGGCCACCTGGGAGCTGATCAAGCAGGTGCGCGCGAGCGGCGTGACGGTGGTTCTGGTCAGCCACTTCATGGACGAGGTGGAGGAGCTCTGCGACCGGGTCGCCGTCTTCGACCGCGGTGGCATCGTCGCGATCGACACCCCGGCGGGGCTGATCGACGGGGTCGACGCCGAGCGGCAGATGAAGTTCACGCTGATGGCGGGGGACCCCGGCGACCCGGTCGGTCTGCTCAAGGAACTGCCTGGCGTGTCCAGCGTGATCAGGACCGGGAACCGGGTGGTCGTCACGGGCCGAGGCGACTTCGCCTCAGCCGCCACCGCCCAGCTGGCTCGCCATCACGTCCTGGTCAGCGATCTGCGCATCGACACGCGCACCCTCGACGACGCGTTCGTCGCCCTGACCGGCCGCTCGTTCTCCTCCGACCACTGACGGGACACGCTGATGACCATCCTTGCCAAACTCACCACCGTCGAACTGAAGCTGCTGGTCAGGGAGCCGGGATCGATGTTCACGATCCTCATTCCCCTGTTCATCCTGGTGATCTTCGGCAGCTCGATCGAGCCGGGAGACACCCTGCTCCTGCCGATGTCGCTGGCCATCGCCGTGGGGCTGGTGGCGCTGTACATGTTGCCCACCACCATGGCCACCTATCGCGAACGGGGCATTCTGCGCAGGCTCTCCACCACTCCGGTACGGCCCGCCACCATGCTGGTGGTGCAGCTGATCCTCCAGCTCGTCCTCGCGCTGACCGCCTGCACGTTACTGCTGGTCGTCGCCGGCACCGTACTCGGCGCTCATCTGCCGACCAGGGCGCTGCCGGTCGTGGTGACCTTCCTGCTCGGCACGGCCGCGATGTTCGCCATCGGCCTGCTCATCGCGGCCGTCGCGTCGAACGGGCGCTCCGCCAACGGCATCGGCGTCCTGCTGTACTTCCCGATGGCCTTCCTCGCAGGTCTGATGCAGCCCCCGCATCTGATGCCGGTTATCCTGGCCCGTATTGGCGAGTACACCCCTTTGGGGGCTTTTAGGCAGGCTCTTCAGGATGTCTGGGCGGGCGGCTCTCCGAGCCTCCTCCTGTTGGGCGTGATGGCCGCGTACGCGGTGATCATCAGCGCCGCGGCGGCCAGGTTCTTTCGTTGGGAGTGAGCTTGACGACGGCGGACACGCGTCTGGACCAGTGGGAGAGGCGCCTGGAGCACCAGATGGCCGCCGCGCCGTACGTCCTCCTCGTGATCTCCACGGCGCTCCACTGGCTCATCGACGAGCGGCCGTGGAGCCACCGCCTCGCCACGCTCGGCCTCGCCGCGCTCGCCGCCGCCTGGATCTGGCTGATGGGGCGCGGCCCGATGAAAGCCCTCTACGTCACCGGGCTGGTCATCCTGATCGCGGCGCTCGGCACGCGCGGGCTGTGGTTCGTGGCCTTCTTCGGTTTCACGGGATACCTCCACTCGTGGCGGGACCTCAACGGGAAGTGGAAGTTCGCCGGGGTCGCCGCCACGGCGGCGGTCAGCGTCGCCGCCTACAGCGGCGGGCCGCCCGACCCCACCCCGTCCGGCATCCTCACCTACCTGTTCTTCACCGGCGCCATCGTGGCCCTGGTCGGCCTGTTCAGCTTCGTCGGCGACATCACGATCGAGCGCAGCGCCCAGCGCAAGAGGATGGTGGCGCAGCTCGAGGAGGCGATGCGGGAGAACGCGGGCCTGCACGCGCAACTGCTGGTCCAGGCGCGGGAGGCGGGGGTGCTCGACGAACGGCAGCGCATGGCGGGGGAGATCCACGACACCCTCGCGCAGGGACTGACGGGCATCATCACCCAGCTTCAGGCGGCGACCCAGGCCAAGGCGGACGAGGACGAATGGCTGCGTCACATCGACAACGCCACCCGCCTGGCGCGGGACAGCCTCGCCGAGGCGCGCAGGTCCATCCACGCCGTCGGTCCCGGCCCTCTGGAGTCGACCCCGCTGCCCGCCGCGCTCACCGCTGTGGCCGCGGAATGGTCCGGCCTCAACGCGGTACGCGCGGAGGTCATGACGACTGGTCCGGTCCGCCCCATACATCCGGAGGTCGAGGAAACGTTGCTCCGCACGGCCCAGGAGGCCCTCGCCAACGTGGCCAAACACGCAGGCGCGACCCGCGTCGGGCTGACCCTGTCGTACATGGAGGACGTGGTCGCCCTGGACGTGCGCGACGACGGCGGCGGCTTCGACCCCGAGCGGGTCCGTGACGGCGGCGGCTTCGGCCTGACGTCGATGCGCAAGCGGGTGAGCCGCCTGGCGGGCACCCTGGAGATCGAGTCCGAACCCGGCGCGGGCACCGCGATATCCGCGAGCGTCCCCGCCATCCCACGGGAGACACTGCGTGCCTGAAGCCCCCATCCGGCTGCTGATAGCCGACGATCACCCCATCGTCCGCGACGGCATCCGCGGCATGTTCGCCGGTGACCCGCACTTCGAGGTGCTCGGCGAGGCCGGAGACGGCGCGGAGGCCGTCGAACTCGCCCGGACACTGAACCCCGACGTGATCCTCATGGACCTGCGCATGCCCACGATGGACGGCGTGACGGCCATCAAGGAGCTCGCCAGGCTGGGCAGCACGGCACGCGTCCTCGTCCTCACCACGTACGACACCGACAAGGACGTCCTGCCCGCCATCGAGGCCGGAGCCACCGGCTACCTCCTCAAGGACACCCGCCGCGAGGACCTCGTCCGAGCCGTCCACACGGCGGCGCGGGGCGAGGCCGTACTCTCCCCCTCGGTCGCCACCCGGCTTCTCGGCCAGGTGCGGGCTCCCGCCGACCCGCTGAGCGCGCGGGAGCTGGAGATCCTGCGCCTGATCGCCGAGGGCAACACCAACCGCGAGGCCGCGGCACGCCTCTTCATCAGCGAGGCCACGGTCAAGACCCACGTGCTGCACATCTACGCCAAGCTCGGCGTCAACGACCGCGCGGCGGCGGTCGCCGTCGCCTTCCGGCGCGGCCTGCTCAACCCGGAGAAGGACTGACCGCCAGCCCGAACCGCTGGGCGAACGCCGACATCTCCTCGCGTTGCCGGTCCGGCTCGGTGGTGGTGGTGTTCACGACGACGCGGGTCACGCCTTGCGCGGCCAGTGCCTCGACCTGTTCGACGGTCATGTCCGTCGACCCCCACCGCGTGTACTCCAGCGTTCGCGGGTCACGGCCCGCCTCGGCGGCGGTCGACCGGGCGAGGTCCATCTGGAGAGCGCGCTCGTCCAGATCGAGCGCGCCGCCGGGGAAGTAGCCGTCGCCGCGGCGACCGACCCGGCGGGCCGCCGGCCGGCTCGATCCGCCGATGTGGATCGGCAGGTGCGTGACCCCGTGGGGCTTGGGGAAGATGCACACGTCGTCGAAGGCGAAGAACTCCCCGGCGTAGCTGACGCCGTCCTCGCCGCCGCCCCAGAGCAGGCGCATCACGTCGATCGCCTCGTCGGCCCGGCGGCCGCGGGTGCCGAAGTCGACCCCCACGGCCCGAGCCTCACCCGGCAGGATGCCGAGCCCCACGGTCAGCAGCCGCATCCGCCCCTTGGACAGCACGTCGATGGTCGCCAGGCGTTTGGCCAGGGCCACCGGATGGTGGTAGGGCAGCAGCAGCACACCTGTCCCGAGCAGGATCCGCCGGGTGGCCGCCGCGACGAAGGTCAGGCAGTCGAGCGGATCGGCGTACGGCAGCGACGGCGGGATCTCGTAAGGCCCGAACATCGCCCCGGGATAGAGCACGAGGTGCTCCGGCAGGTACAGCGACTCGAAGCCGCAGTCCTCGGCATGCCGGGCGTATGCCGTGATCTTCTCAGGGTCGACGCCGTTGTAGGCCGTGTTGTAGCTGATCCCGAACTTCATCGTCGTTCCTCCGGTGCACCGCGATGGCCGCACTGCCGTCGCATCGTGGCCACGCTAGAACGTTGTCACCGGCGTCAAGGCAAACCCGCGCCCGGATCACTCCTTGCCTGCGAGGTCGCCGCAGGTGAAGCCGACGGTCACCTTGTCGATCAGCCAGCAGATTCCGACGATCAGGCAGACGGCCGGGATGAGCACCAGCAACAGGAGGACCAGAGTGCCCATGAGCCGGCCGAGCAGGACCGACTGATCGATCCCCGCCTGCTGCGGGTTGATGCCGAAGATGCCGTAGATCTGCTCCATGCCGATGTAGAGCACGGCGTAGAGGGCGACGGCGATCGGCGCCACGATCGAGCCGATCCGCTCGATCAGCCCCATGACCCCTCCGCCGGAATCCGTGTCAGACGGAGGGGCGTCGTGGCTGGCAGGGCGACTATCCGCACGTTCTGGCGACAAATGCTGGTCGATCACGACCGAGGAGTGTAAAGGACGCCTGTGTACGGCCTGCAGCCAGGAGATGCACCACCGCACTCACCCGGTGACGTCGGGTTATCGGGAGAACCCGGCCAGCTTGGCGGGATTCATCACCCACATGAGCTGATCGATGCCCTGGTCCGAAGCGCCGATGGTCAGCAGGGCGGTGATGGTCCCATCGTGCGACACCAGCACCCCGGGCCGCCCGTTCGCGTCCACCCATTCGATCTCGGAGCCGGGCCAGAACCGGGGCGCGAACGCCACCACGACCTTCGAGACGCGGACACGCCCGAGCACCGGAATGTGCGAGGCCCCGCGCACCGCGCCGCCGCCGTCGGAGTAGCTGACGACGTCGGAGGCGAAGAGCTCCTCCAGCGCGGCGAGGTCGCCCGTACGGGCCGCGACCACGAACACCTCCAGGAGCCGGCGGTGCTGCGCCGAGCTCACGGGCTCACGCCGCTCGGTGGCAATGCGCTTGCGCGCACGGCTGACGAGCTGCCGGGTGTTGGCCTCACCGAGCTGGAGGATCGCCGCGATCTGCTGGTACGGGTAGTCGAACGCCTCCCGCAGCACGTACGCCGCCCGCTCGGTGGGCGTCAGCTTCTCCAGGAGGAACAGGACCGCCAGCTCCAGCGCTTCGCCGCGTTCGGCGCCCATCGCCGGGTCGGCGCTGGTGTCCACCGGCTCGGGCAGCCACGGACCGGCGTACGTCTCCCGCCGCGAGCGGGCGGACTGCGCGACGTTGATCGCCAGGCGGGTCGTCGCCGTCGCCAGGAACGCGGCCGGGTCCAGGACGACGGTGCGGTCCGTGTTCTGCCACCGCATCCAGACCTCCTGCACGACATCCTCGGCCTCCGCCGCGCTGCCGAGGATGCGGTAGGCGATGCCGAAGAGCCGGGGACGCAGGTCGACGAAGACCGCAGCGGCCTCGTCGAGCCGCGAATCCCCCGAGTGCATGATCGTGCCTGCCTCCGCTTTCGCTCCCCAGCAGCCTACGTGGCCACGGTGTCCGGGCATGGGCGGGGGCCCGCCCTCGCGGCCGCAGGCGCCGCCAGCCAGAATGGGCGGCGTGCGGTTCGGCATCCTCGGCCCGGTGGAGGCCTGGTCCAGCGACGGCGTCCGGACGCCCACCGGCGGGCCGCGGCTGCGTGCGGTGCTCGCCCTGCTGCTGGTGGACGCGGACCGGGTGGTCAGCGTGGAGCGCCTGGTCGCCGCGCTGTACGGCGACATGCCGCCGCCCGCCGCGGCGAACGCCCTGCAGTCGCAGGTGTCCAGGCTCCGCCGCAGGCTGAGCGCGGAGATCGAGTTCAATCCCGCGGGGTACCGGCTCGCGATCGACCCCGGCCACGTGGACGCCCACCGGTTCGAGCGGCTCGCCCGCGAGGGCGGGCAGGCGCTGGCCGCCGGCGACTTCCACAAGGCGGCCGATGTACTGGGCGAAGGCCTCCGGATGTGGCGCGGCCCGGCACTGGCGGACGTCCGGGAGGTGCCGTTCGCGGCGATGGAGGCGGACCGGCTGGAAGAGCTGCGCGTCACGGCCGTCGAGGACCGGGCCGAGGCCGCGCTCGCGCTCGGCCGGCAGGGGGATCTGGTGCCCGAGCTCCGGGCGATGGTGGCCGCGCACCCGCTGCGGGAGCGGTTGCGCGCTCAGCTCATGCGCGCGCTGGACGGCGCGGGCAGGCAGGCGGAGGCACTGGCCGTGTTCGACGACGCGCGGCGGACCCTGGCCGAGGAGCTGGGCGCGGATCCGTCCGCCGAGCTGGCGCGGGCGCACCTGGCCGTGCTGCGCGCGGAGCCCGCCGCCCGCCCCGGCCTGCCGGCCCAGCTCACCGGCTTCGTGGGCCGCGCCGAGGACCTGGCGCGGGTCGGCGCGCTGCTTGGCACGGCCCGCCTGGTCACGCTCACCGGCCCGGGCGGGGTGGGCAAGACCCGGCTGGCGATCGAGGCGGCGCGGCGGCAAGCCGGCGAGGTGTGCTTCGTGGACCTGGCCCCGCTCGACCACGGCGCCGAGGTGCCGCAGGCCGTGATCGCCGCGCTCGGACTGCGCGCATCCCGGTTGCTCCCGCCGGGGTCGCCCGAGCCCGCCGCCCGGCTGGTCGCGGGGCTCGCGGACCGTGCGCTGCTGCTCGTCCTCGACAACTGCGAGCACGTCATCGGCGAGGTGTCCCGGCTGATCAGGCGGCTGCTCAGCGCGTGTCCCCGGCTGCGGGTGCTGGCCACCAGCCGGGAGGTGCTGGGCATCACGGGCGAGTCGCTGTGCGCGGTGTCCCCGCTCGCCGTCCCGGGCCGCGCGGTCACCGCGGAGGAGGCGCTCGGCCATCCGGCCGTACGGCTGTTCGCCGACCGGGCCGCGCCCGCGTTCGTGGTGGACGATGCCGGCGTGGGGGCGGTGGTGCGGATCTGCGCGGCGCTCGACGGTCTGCCCTTGGCCATCGAGCTGGCCGCAGCCCGGCTGAGGGCGCTGACGGTGCACGAGGTCGCGGCGCGGCTCGACGACCGGTTCGGGTTGCTGTCGCGTGGCGACCGTACGGCGGCGCCCCGCCACCAGACCCTGCGCGCCGTGATCAGGTGGAGCTGGGACCTGCTGGAGCCGGACGAGCAGGTGCTGGCCAGGCGGCTGACGGTCTTCGCCGGAGGCGCCACCCTGGAGACGGCAGAGCGCGTCTGCGGCCTGCCGGGCACCGCCGACCTCATGGCCGCTCTGGTGGACAAGTCCCTGGTGGAAGCGGCCGGCGGGCGCTACACCATGCTGGAGACCGTTCGCGCGTTCGGCGCCGAGCGGCTGGCCGAAGCCGGCGAACAGGACACGTTACGGCGTGCGCACGCCACCTGCTTCCACGACCTCGCCGAGACCGCCGACCTCTACCTGCGCGGCGCGCGGCAACTGGAGTGGATGGCCGCGCTCGCCGCCGAGCAGGGCAACCTGCACGCCGCACTGCGCTGGGCCGGTCGCACCGACCCGAGCCTGGGACTCCGGCTGGCCGCCGCGCTGTCGTGGTTCTGGTGGCTCGGCGGCCTGCGCCACGAGAGCGTGCCGCTGACAGCCGGACTCGTCGCGGCGCTCCCCGCCGGGCCGCCCGCCGAGCTGGCTGAGGAGTATCTCCTGTGCGTCGCGGACTCCGCCTCGCCCGAGCTGGAGCAGGCCAAGTCGGCGGTGATCGCCCGTGGCCGCCCGCTGCGGCGACCGCACGCCCTCTTCCTGTACGGCATGGCCATCGCGCCCATGGCCACCGACCCGGCCGAGTGGGCCGGGGTGCTCGGCCCCGACGCGTGGGCGCAGGCCACGATCGGGCTGAGCGAGGGCTACCGCCTGCTGGTCGGCGGCGACGCCGGCGAGGCGGAGGCGACGTTCCTCCGCTCGCTCGACGGATTCCGCTCGACCGGTGACCGGTGGGGGATCGCCATCGCGCTGGACCGGCTGGCCCAGGTCGCCGAGCGGCGGGACGACCATGCGCGCTCGCGGGCGCTGACCGGCGAGGCGCTCGCCCTGCTCGCCCGCCTCGGCGCCGCCGAGGACACCGCCGATCTGCTGACCAGGCGGGCGTACGGCCTGCTGCGCGACGGCGAGCACGCCGCCGCCCGCCTCGACTACGAGCGCGCCGCCGAGCTGGCCCGTACGGCCGGCGCCTCGGACGCGCTGGCCGGTGCGCACTGGGGGCTCGGCGAGCTCGCGCGACTCGGCGGCGACCTGGCCGGGGCCCGCCGCCTGTTCGGACTCGCCCTGGAAGGGTGCGCCGGCGGGGCGCTGAGCACCGAGCGGACGCGCTACCGGACGCTGATCGGGCTGGCCCGGATCGCCCAGGCCGAGGAAGACACGGCCGGGGCCCGGCGACGGCTGCACCAGGCGCTTCAGATCGCGCTCGACCACCCGGACGATCCAGAGGTGGCCGAAGTCGTCGCGGCCCTCACCACAGGCGCGGCCACGACCCGGCAGGAGGTGCGCGCCCTGCTCCGGCTCGCGTCGCGCGGTGCGTGACGGTCGGCGTCCGGTGCGTGGCCGGTCAGCGCCTCCCGCGAGGCTGCTCGCGTACGGACCAATCGACGAGAGGCTCGACATGGCAGATCTGAGCGGCAGGACGGCACTGGTTACGGGCGCGTCGCGGGGCATCGGCCGGGCCGTCGCGGAGCGGCTGGCCGCCGACGGCGCGCTGGTGGCAGTGCACTACGGCGGCGACGACGCCGCGGCGGCGGACACCGTGTCCGCGATCGAGCGGGCCGGCGGCAAGGCGTTCGCGATCAGGGCGGAGCTCGGCGTGGACGGCGACGTGGACACCCTGTTCGCGGCGTTCGGCGACAGGTGCGCCGGGCTCGACATCCTGGTGAACAACGCGAGCAGCGGACCGGCCGGTCCGATCGAGGAGACCACTCCCGAGGCGTTCGACCGCATCTTCGCCGTCAACGTCAAGGCGCCGTTCTTCATCCTCCAGCGCGCCCTCCCGCTGCTGCGGGACGGCGGCCGCGTCATCACCGTCTCCTCGGTCAGCACCCGGATCGCCACGCCCGTCCAGACCTCGTACGTGATGACCAAGGCGGCCGTCGAAGTCATGGGCCGCACGCTCGCCAACGCGCTGGGCGCCAGGCAGATCACCGTCAACACCGTGACACCCGGCGCCACCGACACCGACATGAACAAGGAACTGTTCGAAGTCCCCGGCGTCACGGCGTACCTGGCGGGCCAGACGGCCCTCGACCGTATCGGCCGGCCCGCCGACATCGCCGCCGCCGTCGCCTTCCTCGCCTCCGACGACGCCCGGTGGATCACCGGCCACGTCCTCGACGCCAGCGGCGGCATGTATCTCGGCCCACGGCTCTAGGCGCGATCCCATCAGAGGACGATGTCGGTCACGTCCTCACGTGACATGAGCGGCGATGGTTCGCGCGCACTCCATCGACTCGTCACGCGTGGTGTCCACCTCCAGGTCGTAGCGCACGCCCCGGTGGACCACCTCGGCCTGCGACACGGCCATCCCGGTGACCCGGTCGCCGCGTGCGACCTCACGTCCCGCGGCGACCGAGCTCTCACACCTGACGCCGGCCCACAGCAAGTCCAGTCCGCCCAGAGCCTCCTGCCACCGCTGCTGGGACGCCGCCCCGCCGAGGAGGACCCGTCGATGACGACCCGGGCGCCCGCACGCGCCATCGCGGCGATCCCCTCCATCCACGCGGCTTCCAAGCTCCTGAACTCCGGCCCGACGATCACCTCGCCGTCGGGGGTGACCTCGATCACCGCCCCGGACGAGGGCATCGCCCCGATCAGCGTGTCCACCCCGAAGGCCAGCCAGGGATCCGGCAGGACCGCCTGTAGACACCGGACGATCCCGGACTTGCCCGAACTGGACCCGCCGTTGAGAACGATCACCTGCGAGCGCGTAGAGATACCAAGCGCGTAGAGATACCAGAGGTTCGGCCTCCGCGAGGTCACGCGGCCTGGCGGTGTCGAACCCGGGCGCGCGGCCGAGCAGCACGCTGTGGATGGACACCCACAGCAGATACAGGTAAGGGAACTTCACCAGCCGTGTACGAGCCGCCACCCGCCACGCTGGAACACCTCCGGGAAGCCGGCGCGCCACACCGGCGCACCCGGGCAACCCTGGGCGAGGCACATCTCCGCACTGCCGTGGCAGCACCTCCGTGACGGCTCAGCTGTGTATCAGCCCTGAATCCACGCCACCCGGCGGAAGGCGGCTAGGCTCACGCTTCGTGAATCGCCGAATCGTCGCCGCGCTGCTCATCGCCGGACTCATCGGCATGAGCGGTCTCGCCGTGGTCGCCTCCACGGCGGGCTCGTTCCTCGACTCCGAGAGCGGCTGCGCCGGCGCCGAAGAACGGCTCCTGCCCGCGCTGACGTCGCTCGCCATCCTGGACCAGGCGCCGGGCCAGGCCGTACCCCAAGGAGACCGGTCCACGGGATGCGAGCCCGACGACCAGTTCGTGTACGTGGGGCAGAGCTACCGGTTCTCGGGCGCCAGAGCGGACGTGCTCTCCTTCTACGAACAGCACGCCGCCCAGTACGGATGGCGGCGCGCCCCCGTCACCCCGTCCGAGCCGCAGGACAAGAGCCTGTGCTACACCGGGTCCATCGGCGGGGCGCGGACGTTCGCGTACGTGTGGTTCCCCGCGGACTCCGGCCTGGCGAGCCCCGACGAGTACAACGTCACGGTCTCGGCCCGCGAGGGCGAGACCCCTGACAACGGCGTGATGTGCTGACGGCGCCAACAGCCCGGCCATAGTCCACGGCCGGCCGCTCAGCGGCGTAGGGGGCAGGCGGCTCCTGCTGCGGCATCGAAGGCCGTCGCCTGACGCGGCGGGGTCCGCTGGTGCCTGGACTGGCTGGACCGGCTGGAGTCGGTGGTGCGCGCGTACGGCCACTTCGACGCCAAGGAGCAGTACGACGACCACCTGGAGCTGTACGAGCGCGCCAGAAGCGTGTACCGGAGCCGGTTGCCGCGATCTTGAGCAGCGGGTCTGTGCACTTCTACCTGGAACGCGGACTCATGTCATGACGATGATCACGTGTCACCCGGATACGCGAAGGCAGGGGCCTCCATGGCGCACAGGGTTCTGCTGGACAACGCGCCGCTGTTCGCCAGCTCGGATCTGGACGAAGTCCGGGAGCAGGTGGGGCGGGTGTTCTGCGCGCACCGGCTGGACCTGACCGGCGACCCCGCTCTGCTGGCGGCGCGCTTCAACTCCGCGCAACTCGGCTCGGTCCGGGTGAGCTACCTCGACTACGGCGCCGACGACCGCATCGAGCCGGGCGAGCTGGAGTCGTTCTATCTGGTGCAGGTGCCTCTGGCGGGCAGCAGCCTGATCCGGTGCGGCGGCCAGGAGTTCGTGTCCACCCCGTCGCTCGCCTCGCTGTCCTCGCCCACGGAGTATCTCGACATGCGCTGGGCCGCGCCGGTCACCACCGTGGCCGCACGCTGGGGCTTCCCGCACCAGGGCCGCTTCGCCGCCGCCTACAGGAACAGGTACGGCCGGCCGCTACGCCACCGGGGTGGCGGTCGTCACCGCCTGCGCGCCGGGCGGCGAGCGGCTCGGGGTCACGGTGAACTCCTTCGCCTCCGTCTCGCTCGACCCGGCCCTGGTGCTGTGGTGCCTGTCCAAGCGGGCGCCGAGCACGCAGGCGTTCCTGCGGGCCGGGAGGTTCGCCGTCAACGTCCTGGCCTGCGGGCAGGAGCACCTGTCGCAGCGGTTCGCCAGGCCGGCGCCGGACAAGTTCGCCGGAGTGGAGACACGCCTCACGCCCAGCGGGCTGCCGGCTCTCGCCGGTGCCCTGGCCTTCTTCGCCTGCTACGCCGCCATGGACCGGATCGGAGCCTGAGCGACCGCCTGTGATTAGCTGTTGGGGGAGTGAGCCGCGATGGAAAAGCCCCTGGCCAGTGCGCTGCACCAGACGACAGGCCCCTTCTACGTGCTCGACAAGGAGGTCGCGGAGGGCCTGCGTCCCGGCACGGTCTCCTCCTGGGGGCAGGAGGTCAGCCCGCCCGGCGACGACTGGCTCGCGGTGGGCGCCAACAGCGTGCTCTTCCAGGCCGGGCTCAGGAAGCGGAGCTATGTGCGGCTCGACGTGTGGAACGGGCCGCCGCCCACCGGTGAGGCCTGGCAGCGGACCTGGGACGGACGACTCCTGCTGCCTTCGGGGGTGGTGACCCTCGTGGAGTTCGAGGAGGGGGAGCTGGATGACTACGCCCCCTTGGACCTGGGTGTGCGCGAGGCTCTCTGGCAGGTGCGGGTGCGGGCCAGGTTTCTGACGAGCGACCGCGAGGTGGGCCTGCCCGCCGAGGCCTACGACGTGGACCTTTACGGGATGCAGTTGTGGAGGCTCGCCGGCGAGTAGGCCGTCAGGCGAGGCAGAGCTCCGCGCCGGATGGGGCCTGCTCGTCGTCGAGACCGTCGAGCAGGATGGCGGCCAGGTGTCGGCGCTGGGCGCCGGTCAGCGTCATCGGGAGCACGATCGGCATCAGCTCGATCGCACCGCCGGGCAGCTGCCGGACATGGCAGGGGAGGGGAGAGAAGGTGTGAACCACTCCCTCACTATCGCAGGCGCCACCGACAAGATCAGGCGGTTTTACGCCTCCGCGTTGGGGCTCCAACGCCCGTCTACCGTTCGTCGTCCCCCTCGTCGCCGTCGGCGAATTCGTCGACCAGGTTGTCCAGGACGCGGCTCACGGCGTCGCCCAACGGCCGGAACGCCTGGGTGAGGGCGCTGGCGAGGGGCCCGAAGATCTCGGTCACCTCGCGCAGGAGGTCGTCGCTCTTGTTCTCCGGAGGCGCCCAGCGCATGGCGTCGGCGCTCATCGTCTCCCACTCGTCGACGACACCGTCGATGGCGTCGAGCACGTGGTCTGGATCCCTCGGCATGACCGTTCTCCAAAAGAGGAATCGGATAATGCCACGGTAACCCGATTGGACCCCATGATGTCTTCCTAAACGGGGATGGAAACTCCCACGCCGCCGCGCGTCTGCCCGCCGTACCTCTCCTTGTCGGCGGCGAGGTCGAGCGGCCGGATGGTGGAGCGCGCGGCGATCACCTCGTCGTCGAGCAGCGCGGCGGGCACCAGCCAGGAGACCTCGAACTCCAGCCCGTCGGGGTCGCGCCCGTAGAGGGCCTTGGTGGTGGCGTGGTCAGAGGCGCCCACCAGGGCGCCGAGCTCGGTCAGCTTGCCGGCGACGCGCTCCAGCTCGTCGAGCGTGTCGATCTCCCAGGCCAGATGGTAGAGGCCGACGGTGGAGCGGCCCGCCGGTGAGGGGCCGGCCGCGGCCCCGATCTCGAACAGTCCGAGGTCGTGGTCGTTGGTGGAGCCGGCGGCCTGGAGGAACGCGGCACCCGCCATGCCCATGACCACCTCGAAGCCGAGCGCCTCGCGGTAGAAGGCGACGCTGCGCTTGACGTCCCGGACGTACAGGACCGCGTGGTTGAGCCGCTGCACGGGCATGGTGATCCCCTTTCGACAGGATTCACAGCAAAGTATATGAGAGTTCAAGTAAATTGGGGAGGTGACCAGATGGCTGGACGACGACGAGCAGCGCACGTGGCGGAGTTTCCTGTCCGCGACCCAGCTCGTGAACGAGGCGCTCGACCGCCAGCTCCAGCGGGACGCCGGCATGCCGCACACCTATTACATGATCCTCGTGGCCCTGTCCGAGGCGCCTGAGCGGTCGATGCGGATGAGCGAGCTGGCCGGCCGGGCGCAGAGCTCGCAGAGCCGCCTGTCGCACGCGATCGCCCGGCTGGAGGAGCGCGGCTGGGTCCGCCGCGACCGCTGTCCCGACGACCGGCGCGGCAACGTCGCCGTTCTCACCGGCGAGGGCTTCGCGGCGCTGGAGGCGGCGGCCCCCGGCCACGTGGAGGAGGTGCGGCGCAGCCTGTTCGACGCGCTCACCCCCGAGCAGGTGCGCCGGCTCGGCGAGATCTGCGCGGCCGTGCGGAACACGCTGGAGCGATAGCCGGAAAAGTGTCGGGGGCACGCCGTAGCGTTGCGCGGGTAGTCGAACGAGGAGACGGGGATGCGCGACACCGATGAGGCGCTGTTCAGGACGGTCCACGGCATCGCGGGGAGGCTGGCCGGCCAGCCGGTGCCCGTGGTGATGGACGCGCTGATGAGACAGCTCCCTCCGGCGCCCGGCATCGCGGTGGCCGAGCTCCGCAGGATCGCCGAGGAAATCAGCGTGGGGCGCGACCCGTCAGGCTTGTGATGGACCCCCCTGTCGGGGAGCATCGAAGTCATGTACGAGCCCACCCCTGAAGACAGGTTCACCTTCGGCCTGTGGACTGTCGGCTGGCAGGCCCGCGATCCGTTCGGCGACCCCAGCAGGGCGCCGCTCGACCCGGTGGAGAGCGTGCACCGCCTCGCCGAGCTGGGCGCCTACGGCGTGACCTTCCACGACGACGACCTGCTCGCGGTCGAGCCCGACCGCGACAGGGCGATCGCGGCCTTCAGGAAGGCGCTCGGCGAGACCGGGCTCAAGGTGCCGATGGCGACCACCAACCTGTTCACCCATCCGGTCTTCCGCGACGGCGCCTTCACGAGCAACGATCGCGACGTGCGCCGCCACGCGCTGCGCAAGGTCATGCGCAACATCGACCTGGCCGCCTCGCTCGGCGCCCGCACCTACGTGTGCTGGGGCGGGCGCGAGGGCGCCGAGTCCGACGCCGCCAAGGACGTGCGCTCGGCCCTGGGCCGCTACAAGGAGGCCATGGACCTGCTCTGCGCGTACGTCCGCGAGCACGGCTACGACCTGCGCTTCGCCATCGAGCCCAAGCCCAACGAGCCGCGCGGCGACATCCTGCTGCCGACGATCGGGCACGCCCTGGCCTTCATCGGCGAGCTGGAGCACCCGGAGATGGTCGGGCTCAACCCCGAGGTCGGGCACGAGCAGATGGCCGGCCTCAACTTCGTGCACGGCGTCGCGCAGGCGCTGTGGCAGGGCAAGCTCTTCCACATCGACCTCAACGGCCAGCACGGGCCCAAGTACGACCAGGACCTGGTGTTCGGCCACGGCGACGTCAAGAGCGCCTTCTTCCTGGTGGACCTGCTGGAGCACGGCGGCTACGACGGCCCCCGCCACTTCGACTACAAGCCGCTGCGCACCGAGGACTCCGAGGACGTGTGGATCTCGGCGGCGGCCAACATGCGCACCTACCTGATCCTGCGCGACAAGGCGCGGCGCTTCCGGGCCGATCCCGAGGTGCTGGAGGCCCTGGCCGCCTCCCGCGTGGACGAGCTCGCGCAGCCCACGCTGGCGCCCGGCGAGACGCTGGCCGACCTCGCGGCCGACCGCTTCGACCCGGACGCCGCCGCCCAGCGCGGCTACCACTTCAGCCGGCTCAACCAGCTCGCCCTCGAACATCTCCTGGGCGTGCGCGGCTGATCACTGCTCCCGCATCCCCCACGGGGAGCCGTACGCCGTCAGCAGGTCCAGGAAGGGACGCGGCGCGAACGCCTCGGGCCCGAGCACTCCGGCGCCCTTCCAGACGCCGCCGGCCATCAGCTCCAGGGCGACCACCGGGTTGACGGCCGTCTGCCAGACCACCGCCTGGGAGCCGTACTCGCGCATCGACCACTGGTTGTCGACCACGTGATAGAGGTAGACCTCGCGCGGCTCGCCGTTCCTGGTGCCCTTCACCCAGGTGCCCGCGCAGGTCTTGCCGTGCATCCGCTCGCCCAGGCCGGCGGGGTCGGGCAGCACGGCGGCCACCATGTCGCGGGGCGAGACTCGGGCCGGCCCGTGGTCGGTCGCCACGGTGACCGGCTCGGTGCGGTCCAGGCCGAGCTCGTGCAGGGTCCTGAGCTTGGCGATGAAGTCCTCGCCGAGCCCGTACTTGAAGGTGACGCGGCCGGCGTCGACCCAGCGGGGCACCAGCAGCACCTCCTCGTGCTCGACGTTCACGCACTCGACGGGGCCGATGCCCTCGGGGAAGTCGAAGACCTCGGGCTCGCTGAACGGCTCGGTGGTGAACCAGCCCCGGTCCTGCTCGTAGATCAGCGGCGGGTTGAGGCACTCCTCGATGGTGGTCCAGATGGAGAACGACGGCGCGAAGTCGTAGCCGTCGACGGTGAGGTTGCCGCCGTCTCGGATGCCGATCTCCTCGATCTCGTCGAAGAGCTCGTCGGCGGCGTAGCGGGCGAACACGTCGGCGAGGCCGGGCTCGACCCCCATCCCCACCAGGGCCAGCCGTCCGGCGGCGGCCCAGTCGCCGGCGCGCGCGAACTGCTCGTCGCCGAGCTTGACGCCGGCCTGCTCGTACGGCCGCTCGGGGTGCGGCCTGGACATGGACATCGCCATGTCGAGGTAGTCGGCCCCGGCCGCGAGCGCCGCCTCGAACAGCGGCATCACGAAGCGCGGGTCGGTGGCGTTCAGCAGCACGTCGCACCGGTGCTCGTTCAGCAGGTCGATGACCGCGGCCTGGTCCGAGGCGTCGACCCTGGCCGCGGTGAAGCGGCTCTCACGCGGGTCCAGGGCGGCGACGGCGGCCTCGGCACGGGACAGGTCGTAGTCAGCGACCACCATATGGTCGAAGAACTCTCGCCGGGTGGCGATCCGGGTGACGGCGGTCCCCACGCCACCGGCGCCCACAAGCAGAATGCGCATGATCTCTCCTGGTCTCTTGGGGGGTGCTCATCCAGGAAAGGCCAGTAGCATCGTCAACGTCAATGGCGTTGGCATAAGGACGAGCATGGCGAAGCGAGTAGTGCCCGACGCGGGCCGCCGGCGGCGGCGCCCGACCCGGCAGGGCCAGGTCCTCACCCACGAGCTCATCGTCGAGACGGCCCTGCGCATGCTCCGCGAGCACGGCGCCGCCGGCCTCACCTCGCGCCGGCTGGGCCTCGCCCTGGGCGCCGACGCCAGCGCGATCTACCGCTACTTCCGGGGCATGGACGACCTGACCCTCGCCATCGCCGACGAGCTGTTCGCGCACGCGCTGGCCGGCTGGCACCCCACCGGCCACTGGCGGGCGGACCTGCGTGCCCTCGGCCTGAGCATCTACGCCGCCTACCTGGCCCACCCGCAGGCGGCGGTCCTGACGGCCAGCCGGGTGGCCGGACGTCCGCACGAGGTCGCGGTGGACGAGACGATCCTGGCGATCCTGCGCACGGCCGGCTTCCCCGATCCCGACGCGGTCCGCATCTACCACGCCTTCATCGACCAGAGCCTGGCCTTCGCCGTCCTGGACGCCGCCTCCCTGGCGCTCCCCGCCGCCACCAGGCAGGCCGACGAGCAGGTCTGGCAGGCGACCTACGCCCGCCTGCCCGCGGACACCCATCCCCACATCGCGGCCACGGCGGAGCTGCTGGTCGCCCACATGAACGACAGCGCCTACCCCACCGCCCTGGACATGCTTCTGGCCAGCGCCGCCGCCCAGCTGGCGGCCCTCTAGGGACGGGGTGCCCGCCCCAGGTCCGCGCCCCGGGCGCCGTCCTCGCGGACGAGGGATTCCCTCCGCGAACCCGGTCGACGCCGGACGCCGGCCGAGGCCTTGGTCGCGTTCGGGTCGGGGTCGCATCGCGGGCGGCTCAGGGTCGGGTAAGGGTCGGGTCGGGGGTGGGGCCGGATGTGCTGAGGGGCGGGAGAGGACAGGCTTTCCCCATGACCGCAGTAAAGAGGCTCTATCCGCTCATCGCGCTCGCCGCGATCATGTTCGCGGTGGTGGGGGTGGTGGCCGGACAGCTCGGCCCCGACCCTTACCTGGACCCGATGAACGTGACCGTGAGCGAGTACGCCGTGGCCGACCGCGGGGGCGTCACGGAGGTAGCGATGGCGGTGCTGGCCCTGGGGTCGCTGGCCCTGCTGGCGGGACTGCGGGCGGCGGGGGCGCCGGTCCGGGGGATGCCGGAGAAGTTGCTGATGGTGTGGTCGGGGGCGCTGGCCGTCGCCGCGGTCATCCCGACCACACCGCTGGGCGCGGACCTGACGGTGGCCGCACAGGTGCACCGGTGGGTGTCGGTCGCGGCGTTCGTGAGCCTGCCTGCGGCGGGGGCGCTGCTGGTGCCGCGGCTCGCGGCCGACGAGGCCTGGAAGCCGGTGGCCCGGGTGGTGGAGTGGCTGGCCCTGGCGGGTGGTCTCGGGCTGCTGGCGATCACGTACGTGGCGCTCCCTGGGGAGCGGGTGATGATCGGTCTGGTGGAGCGGATGCTGCTGGGCGCGGAGGTCGCGTTGCTGGCTGTACTGGCAGTATGGCTGGTTCGTCTGGTGTGGATGGGAAGCATCCGTCGTACCGCTAATTTCCTGACATATCACAGATTTATCGCGAGTCGATCTTAAAGCTGCCTGTATCGGTGCTATTCTCTCCGGCGATCTTCTATCCGGGAGCGGGTGTCATGGCATCGGGCAGATCCATCAGATTCAAGATCTCGACGCTGCTCGTCATCCCGTTGATCTCACTGATCGCGCTGTGGGGATTCGCCGCGAGCACCACCTCGAGTGAAGCGCTCAACCTGCTGAAGGTGCAGACTTTCTGGACCGGCGTCATCGACCACACCGACTTCCTGGTCGTCAACCTCCAGCAGGAACGCCTCGCCTCCGCCGAGCTGCTCGGCGGCGGCGCCACCGACGCGGCCGCGGTCTCCGCCGCGCGCGCCAAGGTGGACGAGGTCAGGGCGCGGCTCGTGAAGCAGGCCGGGGCGGAGGACACCCAGGCGGCGCTTTCCCAGGACATGAAGACCCAGCTCGCGGCTGCCTTCAAGGCCATCGACCGGCTGTCGGAGATCAGGCGCCAGGTCGACGCCCGCAAGCTCACCCCGCATGCCCTGGTCACCGAGTACGCCACGATCCCCGACGCCATCGACCGCCTCTACTCGGTGTTCACCGTCAGCACCGACGTCGAGCTGGCCCGGCAGGCGCAGGGACTCATCGCCGCCCAGCAGGTGCGCGAGCTGCTGAGCCGAGAGCACGCGCTGATCGTCGCGGGCAACGCCACCCCCGGCGGTGACCTGTGGACCATGGCCGAGGTCCACATGCTCGCGGGCATCGACGGCGCCAGGACGTACCTGTTCCCCAAGGCCATGGCCAACCTCGACGCCGAGCTGCGCGCCCCGCTGGAGAAGCTGAGCACCTCCTCGCGCTACGTCACGATGGAGCGCGCGCTCCACACCTACATCGAGGGCAAGCCGGTCGACATGCAGCTCTGGCGCGGCACGGTCGAGCCGGTGCTGAAGGAGTTCACCCAGGGGCTCTACACCACCGGCGACATCCTGCTGGCCAGGATGGAGCCCGCCGGCATGGTCATCATCGTGCGGGCCGCGGTCGCGGGCGCGCTGGGCCTGCTCGCGGTCGTCTTCTCCGTCTTCATCTCGATCCGGGTCGCCAGGCGCGTCTCCCGCGAGCTGGCGGTCCTCCAGCACAGCGCAGTCGATCTGGCCCAGGTCAGGCTGCCCCAGGTGGTGACGAAGCTGCGCCACGGCGAGCCCGTGGACATCGAGGCCGAGGCGCCGCCCATCACGGTGACCGCGGGCGCCACCCGCGAGGTCGCGGACCTGGCGACGGCCTTCGACAGCGTGCAGCGCACCGCGGTCGACGCGGCCGTCGAGCAGGCCAGGCTCCGTGAGGGCATCGCCGAGGCGCTGCGCAACCTGGCCAGGCGGACCCAGTCGCTGGTCCAGCGCCAGCTCAAGCAACTGGACGAGATGCAGCGCCAGACCGAGGAGCCGGAGGCGCTGGAGCGGCTGTTCAAGCTCGACCACCTCACCACCCGCATGCGCCGCCACGCGGAGGGCCTGGTGCTGCTGTCGGGCGGCTCGGCCGGGCGCAGGTGGCGCGGCATCATCCCGGTCGAGGACGTGCTGAGCGGCGCCGCCGGTCAGGTCGAGGAGTACACCCGGGTCCGCGTCTACCCGATGCCGGAATGCGGCGTCGCGGGCACGGCCGTGGCCGACCTCATGCACCTGTTCGCCGAGCTGATCGAGAACGCCACCACGTTCTCCTCGCCCGGCAACGAGGTGTCGGTCCGCGGCGAGCTGGTGGGCAAGGGCTTCGCCGTCGAGATCGAGGACCGCGGGCTCGGCATGTCGCAGGAGGTCCGCGACGTCGTCAACTGCAAACTGTCCCGGCCGCCCGAGTTCGACCCGTCGCAGAGCGAGCGCCTCGGCTTCGCCGTCGTCGGCATGCTGGCCGCCAGGCACGGCATCGTGGTGACGCTCAAGCCCTCCCCGTACGGGGGCACCACGGCGATCGTGCTGGTGCCCGCGGGTCTGATCCAGCCGATGCCGGCGCCGCAGCCGATGGAGATGCCCGAACTAGAGTCGATCTCGGTCTCGGTGGTCGCCGACGACACGGGGCCGGGCGAGCTGCCTCGCCGGGTCCGGACGAGCAGGCGCGGCCTGGAGTCGCAGGACTCGGGGCTGCCTCGCCGGGTCCGCCAGGCCAACCTGCCGCCGAAGCTGCAGGAGTCACCGCCCGCCGCACCCGCCGAGCCCGTCGAGGAGCGCTCGCCCGAGGAGGCCCGGGCGCTGCTCTCCTCGCTCCAGTCGGGCTGGCAGCGCGGGCGCGAGGACAGCGACCAGAATGGGGGATCGCGATCGTGAGCCATGAGCAGGAATGGGTGGACGACGAGGCGGGGCCTGTCGTGCGCCCGTACGCGGTGGCCCGCGGCCGTACGAAGTCCACCTCCGCCACGCTCGACCTGTTGGCGACCGTGGCCCTGACCGGCCAGCCGGCGCCGGCCCAGGCCGACCTGGGCACGCAGCACCGGCGGCTGCTCAACAGCGTCTCCGGCCATGCCAGGCCGATCGCCGAGGTGGCCGCCGAGCTGAACCTCCCCGTCCAGGTGGTCAGGGTGCTGCTCGGCGACCTGCTCGGCTACGGCCTGGTCACGGTACGGGCGCCGCGCTCCAAGGCGTCGTCCCCTACGGAGAGCCTGCTCAGAGAGGTGATCAACGGGCTGCGGGCCCTCTAGCCCGCGGCGGTCAGCGTCTTGAGCGAGTGCTCGACGAGTGTGATCATGACTTCCTTGGCGGACGTCCGCCGCCGCACGTCGCACAGCAGCACGGGCACGTCGTCGTCCAGGTCCAGCGCGACCCGCACGTCGTCGACGGTGTGCCGGTCGGCCCCGTCGAAGCAGTTGACGGCCACCACGAACGGCGTGCCGCGCTGCTCGAAGTAGTCGACGGAGGGGAAGCAGTCGGTCAGCCTGCGGGTGTCGGCGATCACGACCGCGCCCAGCGCGCCGTAGGACAGCTCGTCCCACATGAACCAGAACCGCTCCTGCCCGGGGGTGCCGAACAGGTACACCACCAGCCCTTCGCGGATCGTGATGCGGCCGAAGTCCATCGCCACGGTCGTGGTGGTCTTGGCCTCGACGCCGTCGATGTCGTCGACGCCGATCCCGCGGTCGGAGAGCACTTCCTCCGTGCGCAGCGGTCTGATCTCGCTGATCGACCCGACCAGGGTGGTCTTGCCCACGCCGAACCCTCCAGCGATGAGGATCTTCAGCGCGACTGGGTCCTCAGAGAGCACGGAGTCCATTGATCACTTCCTTGAGAATGCCCTCATTCGGGCGCGACCCGGCAGCTGAGGGCGACGTCACCGAGATGAGGCCGTGGTCACGCAGGTCGCCGAGCATGACCCGGACGACGCCGACGGGCAGGTCGAGCTCGACGGCCAGGTCGGCCACCGAGATCGGGATACGTGCGGCCCGGTAGATGAGCAGCTGTTCGGGGTTGAGGTCCGCAGGGGGGTCCCCGATGGCGCTCACGGTCGCGATGAGATCGAAATTGTCCCCCGAGGACCTCGTGCGGCCGCGGATGAGGGCGTAGGGCCGGACGACGGGCCCCGCATCCTCGTCCAGCCACTGCGGGGTGTCACTCATGGCGTGGCTCGCGGGTTGGTGGTGATGTGCTGGCCCACCCGCTTGACCAGCATCGCCATCTCGTAGGCGATGTGGCCCACGTCGACGTTGGCGTCGGCGAGCACCGCCAGGCAGGTGCCCTGCCCCGCCGCCGTCACGAAGAGGAACGCCGACTCCATCTCGACGATGGTCTGGCGCACGTCCCCGCCGCCGAAATGCCGTCCGGTGCCGCGGGCCAGGCTCTGGAAACCGGCCGCCACGGCCGACAGGTGCTCGGCGTCCTCTCGGACCAGTCCCTTGGAGTATCCGACCGCCAGGCCGTCGGTCGAAAGGATCACCGCTTGCCTGACCGCGCCCACCCTGGTCGTCAGGTCGTCAAGGAGCCAGTTCAGTTCACCGGTGTTGGTCGTCGGCACACTCATGCCTCCCCCTCCTCATTTGCTTCTTCTCGGGCACGTTGGGTTCCCCGTTGGAACGCGGAGAACATGTCGCGTACCTCGTCGGGAGAGCGTTCGTTCGTCCGCTCAGGCTCCGGCTCGGGCGGCGGGCCGTCCTTGAGCCGGGATGACAGGTTGGCCTGCCTCACCCTCCTTGGCAAGCCCGCGTGAGTTCCGCTGCTCACGACCGCGAGCGCTTTCTTCCTCGTACGGCTCGGCAGCGCGGCCGTGTCGTCGCCGCCGGCGGTGAGTTCGGCCTGGTCGGTGACCAGCGCGGCGGGCACGAGCACGATGGCCGTGGTGCCGCCGAAGGGGGAGCGGCGCAGCAGCACCTTGATGCCGTGCCGCTCGGCCAGCTTGGCCACCACGAACAGGCCGAGCCTGTCGCTGTCGGCCAGGTCGAACTCGGGCGGGTTGACCAGCAGCGCGTTGTACGCCGCGTACTCCCCGGCCGGCAGCCCGAGCCCGCGGTCCTCCACCTCGATCGTGTAACCGTTGCTCACCCGGTCGCCGCGGACCTCGACGTTGGAGTTCGGCGGGGAGTAGATGGTGGCGTTCTCGACCAGTTCGGCGATCAGGTGCGTGAGGTCCGCCGCGGCGCCGCCGTCGATGGCGCTGCCCGGCATGCCCGCGACGGTGACCCTGGTGTAGTCCTCGACCTCGGCGACCGCGGCCCGGACGATGTCGACCACGGGCACCGGCTTGCGCCACGCCCGGCCGGGCGCGGCGCCGGACAGGATGATCAGACTCTCCGCGTGCCGCCGCATGCGGGTGGTGAGGTGGTCCAGGCGGAAGAGCTCTTCCAGCTGGTCGGGGTCGTGGGTGCGGCGCTGCATGGCGTCGAGCAGCGAGAGCTGGCGGTGCAGCAGGCCCTGCTTGCGCCTGGCGAGGTTGAGGAAGACCTGGCCGACGCCGCGGCGGAGCGCGGCCTGGCCCACTGCCGCGTGCACGGCGGTGCGCTGCACGGAGCCGAACGCCTTGGCCACGTCGGTGATCTCGGCCGAGCCGCTGACCTTGATCGGCTTGGCCTCCTTGCCGACGTTGACCTCTTCGCCGTTGCTCAGCCGGTCGACGAGCGCGGGCAGGCGCTGCTCCGACAGCTCGACCGCGGCCGCGCGCAGCCCGGCCAGCTCGGCGGCGAGGCGGCGGCCGAAGCGCACGGAGATGACGATCGAGGCGAGCACGGCGACCAGCCCGACGCCGCCCGCGACGGCGATCTCCACCTTGATGGCGTTGGCGCCGCTGGCCGCCCGCTCGGCGAGCGTCGCGGCCGACTCGGCGCCGAGCTTGTCGAGCCGGGTCGTGAGCTGGTCGACCGCGGTGTTCCAGGCCTGGGCGTCGGGCGGCGGCGCACCGGTCCTGATGATGCGCGCCTCCATCGTGGCGAAGCCGAGGAACGGCTCGCTCTGGAAGAGCTGCTGGTACGGCTGGCGGAGCTGGACGTCGAGGCCTGCCTGGCCGCGTGCGTGCAGGAACTCGCGCGAGGAGACGTACTCGGTGAAGGCGGACGCCTCAGGCTCGGTCAGCCGCTTGTCGATGAGCGCGGCCCTGATCAGCGCGTGCTCTCTGGCGATGAACTCGCGGGCGTTGCCCATCGTCTGCAGGGAGGAGGCCTGCTGGTAGACCGACAGGTCGGGTACGGGGGTCAGGTGGTCGTAGAACCTGAACATCGCGTCCAGCACCCGGTTGTACTCGATCAACCCGGTCAGCCGGGAGCTGAAGCCGTCGTCGATGCCGGAGCGGATGGACCCGAGCCGGCCGAGCTCGGCGCGGAGCGTGGCGAGCGGCGTCCGCATGTCGTCGCTGATGGAGTCGTCCGCCTCGACGGCGGCCTGCTGGAAGGCGGTGACGGCCTTGTCGGTGCGGGCCCGCTGCTCGCCGAGATCCTCGGTGAGCTGACGCGTAGTCACCGCGACGACAGAGCGTTCGCGCTCGGCCTGGAGCTGAATTCCCAGGTCGGTCGAGGTGACGCCGATTGTCCGGTAGAGCGTGTCGCCTCGCAGGAGGGACTGCCCGTCGCTCACGGTGAGGTTGAGGACGAAACCCCAGAGCGCGCTCAAGGACAGAAGGGGTAGCAGCAGTAATAAGAAGATCTTGAACCGAATTGACCGGTTTTGCGAGCCCATGTCCCAACCTCGGAGTCGAGGGCATTTCCACACCTGGTGTAAATACACCTCCGGAAGATCGCACAGGAGACTAGCACCGATAAGCAGGCGGCGCATGGGGAGGAACAGGATGATTAACGTGATTACTGGGGCAAGTCTCAGGAACGTGGCGGCGAGGACAGCGGGGCATTCCCCTCAGCCCTTCCTCCACGTGCCGAACGGCTGACGGCCACGAGCCAGGCCAGCCCGATCGCCGAGATCACCACCAGGCCCGCCCAGTGGAGCACCGTGAAGACATGGACCTGCCACGGGGTGACGTCCGGCACCCTGCCGATGCGCAGCAGCTGGAACTGCCATGGCCGGCCGGTCAGCACCAGCGTGATGGCGATGGCGATGGCCGCCATCGAGTCCCAGAGCGCGTGCAGGAGCGAGACGCCCAGATAGGCGAGCAGGACCTGGACCGTGAACCGGCCGCCGGCGGCGAAGAGCACGCCGCCCGCGATGGCGGTCCACAGCCCGTGCCCCACCGGCGTCAGGATGCTTCTCAGCACCTCGGTCTCCACCAGTTGCGCCAGCGACAGCCCTTCGGACGTGAAAAGCGCGTTGAAGGCGTAACCGGCGCTTTCGAAGGCGGCGAAGCCGAAGCCCACGGTCGCGCCGAGCACCAGGCCGTCCCTGGCCGTGCGCCGCTTCATGCGCCTGGTCACGAACGCCAGCGCCGCCAGCTTCACGGCCTCCTCGATCAGCCCGACCAGCGCGAACATCAGGATCGACGGCCTGATGAGCCAGCTCTCCAGCAGCGAGGCGCCGAGCACTCCCAGGATGCCGCCGACCACGAACGCGTGGAACATCAGCTCGACCGTGACGTCGGGGGAGCGCTCGCGCTCATGGGCCCAGAGCACGAACGTGACCGGGACCAGGAAGCTGCCGAGCAGCACGACGGTCGGCACCAGGTTGGAGTTGGCCGTCCAGGTGGTGACGGCGACGGTCGCCACCCAGAGGACGAGCCCGGTCAGGAAGACCTTCAGCCAGAGTCTCACGCGGACAGCTCTCCGGCGGCCCGGTGCGCCGCGGCGACGGCGGCGCCGCCCCGGCCGGCGGCCACGGAGTCAGATCCGGCGATGGCGATCCTGCCGAACCGCCTGCGCGCGATCTCCGCCGGGAACGGGCCGTCGGGGTAGAACGCATGCCACGGCCGGCAGTATTCGGGCGCGTGCCCGTGACCCCACCGGTGAATCTCGATCGCCTCGATGTCCCGGACCGGATCGAACCCGCCGGGCCCGAGCAGCCGGGTGAGCTGGTCACGGGCGCTGTACTCCAGGACGCTGTAGGGCGTCCTGATCAGCGCCCGCCGCCCGGCGACCGCTCCCTCGGCCGGCCCGAGCTCCGACCGGCAGGGCGCGGCCACCAGCCGCGCGCTGACCGGGCCGCCGGCCGGCTCGTCCAGCTCGGTCAGGCACCAGTACGCGCCGGTCCAGCGGGTGCGGGTGACGCCGACCCGATCCCAGGCGCTCCGGTCGCGCAGCCGCACCACCGCCTCCACCAGCGGCATCCGCACCGCGCCTGCCAGCGCCTCCCGCTGGGCGGCGGGCAGATCGGGCACGAGATACGGGATGACCGTGCTCCAGCAGGCCAGGATCACCGCCCCGGCGTCGACGGTGCTGACCCCGTGGCCGTCGAAGTAGCCGACGGTCGCGCCGGGGCCGCCGTCGCGCACCGACACCACCGGGCTGGACAGTCGCAGCCGTACCCGGCTGCCGGGCCGGTCCAGGGCGGCCGGACTCAGCCGGTCCAGCGCGGCGAACCCGGGAATCAGCTGGTCCGCCAGCTCGCGGACCTGGGCCCGGGCCTCCCGGTGAGGGCGGCGCCACTCCTGCTGGATGGTGGGCGAGTTGAACCGCGAGGGCTTGCCCGTGTCCAGCCCCAGGCCGTCGAAGCCGGGGTAGGCCCAGCCGCGGGCGCTGCCCCAGGCGTCGATCGCGCCGAAGGCCCGGGTGCCGTAGGCCCACTCGGCGCTGGACATGGTCCGGCAGAACCGCTCGACGTCCGGGTGCGCCCGGCAGACCTTCAGCAGGAAGTCGGAGTACGTCAGCCCGGCCAGCCGTTCCTGCTTCTCCTCTGGCGACAGCCGGGGATACCAGTCGGGGGCGTCCCGATACAGGCGCAGCAGGTCCTTCCTGGCCCGGTCGGCTACCGGCAGGCGGCCGATCCACTCCTCGGCGGTGGTCCGGTGCTCGTGGCGGATCAGCGTCTCGACCGGGAAGGTCTCCCGGTCGCACATCACGCTGTCGTACGGCGCGTGGCCGGACCTGCGCCGGTGGCCGCCGAGTTGATCATGGTTGTCCAGGATGAGGACGCGCGCGTCCGGGTTCCCGCGCAGCCACTCGGCGGCCGCGCTCATCCCGCTGACGCCCGCGCCGACGACCACCAGGTCGTAGCTCTCGCCGGTGGGCACGGCGGGCCCCGCGTGTTCCCAGAACCGGCCGTCGCGCAGCGCGTGGGGCACGCTGAGCGCCTGAGCGGTGTCACCCTGCAACTGTGTGAGGTCTGGGGCAGAAGTGGCTGTATGCGGCATCTCAGGCGCTGCCGCGCGACCCTCCCACGAGCCGAGCGTGGCCAGGCCCGCGCTCATGGCGACCCCGTCGAGGAAGTCGCGGCGGGAAAGCGGCCGTCCCATCCCGAGGTCGCGATCCGGGGCCCCCGACTCCGAGCAGGTGATGTCACTCATCCCGCGATCATCATCACTCCGGCCAAATGCCGCGTCAGGGCGCGCAGTAGTTCGAGCAACATTTTGCGTGACCCGGTACCGCGAATTCCCCGCAGACTAGCACCCGGAAATATCTCGAAAAATCACCCAAAATGGCGGTGAACGGCCCGCGTCCGGAGTGCAGCCGCTGCTCGGTGAGGCCATCGTCCGGCTTGGCTCGCGCCGTCCGGCGCCCGTCATCGCAAATTCACCGAATCCCGTGAATAGCGTCGTTGCCCATTCTCGCGTCCGCCGCTTCCTCTAGCGTCTAAACGATGTCACTGAAGTGAAATGGAGAATTCATGCTTAAGGCCTTTTCCGGCGTATGTCTGAGCATGATGGTTATAACGGCGTGCTCCTCGGACGGGGCCGCCGATCAGCCCGCCAAGCAGGCCCAGCCATCCGCATCGGCCACGTCGGCGGCCCTGGCCACCCGGCTGCGCGCCGCCCTGCTGCCCGCGCCGAAGGGGATGCGCGTGGCCTACGGCCCCGAGGTCGGCGCCTTCGGCACCCTGGACTCCATCAAGCAGGGCCTGGAGGCCATCCGGCAGACGAAACTGGAGCGGCCCGAGTGCGCGGGCGCGACCGAGCTCGACCCGGCCAAGCCGGAGGTCGCGAGCGCCCCCGCCGCCGTCATAGCCTTCGCCTCGGCCAGGGGCTCCATCAGCCAGGCCGTGGTGGCCCTCCCGCCGGCCGAGTTCCCGGGCCCACTGCCCGGCCAGTGCGCCGCCTACAAGGCCGTGATCAAGGGCACCGAGGTCACCTACCGCACCCGCGACCTGGCCATGCCGAGGCAGGGCGACGAGTCGCGCGCCTACCTGACCACGGCGTCGGGCGCCGACCAGAACGCCCAGATCGGGTCGGTGGTGATCCGCCGCGGCAACGTCGTGATGAGCCTCATGGTGGTCGGCCAGGAGGTCAAGCGCGCCGGGCTGCTGGAGCTGGGCCGGCTGGCGGACCAGAACCTCTCCCGCGTCGCGACCTGACTCAGATCAGCACGTGGTCGTCGGGGCGGCCGGCGAACGAGAACTGGGCGTTCCTGGTCAGCTTGATGTGGTCGGCCTGCCAGGTGTGCATCGAGGAGTCGGCGCTGCGCCAGTAGACGAAGTTGAACCGGTCGGCCGAATAGATCTTCACCCCGTCCTCCTTGAGCCTGCGCACGAGGTGGGTGTCCTCGCCACGGGTCAGGTCGGGGAAGCCGTAGGAGCGGAACATCTCCGCCGTACCGAGGAACGTGCCGCCCTGCACCAGGAAGGAGTAGCGGTGCTCCAGACCGGGCAGGCGCAGCATCGTGGTGTTGCGGCCCTCGAAGTAGGCGTAGTGGGCGCCCTTGCCGACCAGCTCGGCGTCCGAATAGTCGAAGGCGCGGACCAGGTCTGACAGGTAGTGCTCGCCGTACAGGTTGTCGTCGTCCATCTTGGCGATCAGCTCGCCCTCGGCGGCGGCGATGCCCAGGTTCATGCAGGCGCCGAGCGACAGCTCCGGGGCGGCGGGCAGCACCGTGACGTCGGTGATGCCCGCCATGCGGGCCTTGTCGGCCACCACGACGGGGTCGATGTCGAGGCCGTGCAGCACCATGATGAGCTGCAACGGCCGGTGGATCTGCTTGGCCACCGAGGAGATCGCGTGCTCGATCTGCGAGGCGCGGTTGGTGGGCAGCACCACGGAGATCGACCGCGAGCGCGGCTGCGTGGGCCGGCCGAGCAGCTGGAGGATCTGGTCCACGCGGTGCGAGAAAAGGTGCTTGTCGAAGACCTCGCGCATGGCCAGGTGGCCCATCCTGGCGCGCAGCTCCGGACTGTTGATCAGGTGCAGGACCTGGTTGTACGACTCGATCGGCTCGCGGGCGATGGGCACCAGCTCGCCGAACGTCTCCTCGATGGCCCTGGACCAGCCGGACACGACCGGGGTGGCGCAGGCCGACAGCTCGAAGACGCGGCGCGCGCACATGGTGGGCGAGTCCAGCACCGAGTTGACGTTGAGGAAGACCTTGTACATGCGGTAGGCGGCGAGCATCTGGTCGTAGGGCAGCTCGCCGGCGATGTGCGGCCGGTACTTCTCCGGCCAGGCGTACTTGTCGTCCACCTCGCCGTTGCGGGCGAAGATGTGCAGGCCGAGCTCGCGCACCGGGTCGAGCACGGTCTCCATCTGCTCGCGGCGCTCGGGGTGCTTGTCGCGGAAGTACATGCCGGCGAAGACCACGTCGTGCAGGCGGCCCTGCTTCTGCTGGATCGGGTTGTGCACGCGGGGCTGCGCCGCGAACTGCAGCACATCGACCCGATCATGTCCGAGAACTTCGCGATATCTCGGCACCATGTCGCCGTCGCACGTGAACACGTAGTCGAACAGCTTGGCCGTGTCGATGAAGAAGTCGAAGTTCGGCGGGTCCTCCTTGTTCCAGAAGACCGTCGGGATCCCCTCGGCCCGGCACCAGGCGACCAGATCGCGCAGCGGCTCCTTGGGCGCGTTGGTGCCGGTCATCTGATAGCGCCAGCGGCCCTGGTTGCCGTGCCAGGCCGACTCGCAGAACAGCAGGTCCGGCCGCTTGTCGGCGAAGATCTCCGGCCAGTCCTTGAGCCCGAACTCGATCTGGTCCCACTCGTACCTGAAGGCCATCCTGGAGAAGTCGTCCAGGATCACCGCGACCCGCAGCTCGGGCCGCACCACCGGTCCGAGCGGCCACTTGGCCGGGGGCACCTCCACCTGCGGCGGCCGGTGGCCGGCCAGCTCGACGGCCTCGGTGACCGGGATGGGCGCCTTGGGGGCGCGGTCCTTGGACCTGACCGCCTCCAGCACCTTGCCGGGGCTCTTCGAGCCGATCGCCTCGCCCAGCTTGAAGGTCCGCTTGGCCTGGGTGGCCTCCAGCTTCCAGCCCGCGTAGGCGGCCTTGGCCTCGGCTATCTCCAGCCTCCTGCGCAGCTCCCTGATCTCCGCCTCGTACCGCTCGACGACCTTGCGCTCTTCAGGCAGCCAGTTGACGGGGCCGAGTCGCTGGAACGTGGGCTCTTCTGGAGTTTCGGCCATGAGGTGCTCGCCTATCAGTGTGCGGAGATTTGTCATGCTACGGCGGAAGCCGTACGAAATGGGGCGTTATTCGGAACGTGCACCCTGCGCGGCAGGCGAGAGGTTGTCCCCCTTGAGCCAGGCCGAGATCACCCGGGCGATGCGCGGTCCGGCGGCGCCGTCCCAGAGCGGCGGCAGCGCCCCGGAGGGCGTCACCGCCCCGTCGGCCAGCGCCTTCTCCGCCGCGGCGGGCAGCAGCGCGGGCGTGACCAGCCGGTTCGTGCCGTGCGTGATCGTGATCGGGCGCTCGGTGTTGGGCCGCACGGTCAGGCACGGCACGCCCAGCATGGTCGTCTCCTCCTGCACCCCACCCGAGTCGGTGACGACCAGGGCGGCCCCGCGCACGAGTGAGAGGAAGTCCACATAGCCCAGCGGGTCCACGACCCGGACCGACGGGCCGTCCACGAGTCCCGCCTCGGCGAGCCGGGTGCGGCCGCGCGGGTGGATCGGCACCACGAGCTGGACCTGCCGCGACACTTCCAGCACCGCCGAGACCAGCTCGTGCGCGGCCTCGGGGGTGTCGACGTTCGCGGGGCGGTGCAGCGTCGCGACGGCGTAGCGGTCCGGCAGGCCCAGCCGTGCCACCACCGGCGCGGGGTCGAGCGAAGGCAGCGCCGAGAACAGGCTGTCGATCATGGGATTGCCGACCAGGTGCACCTTCGAGGCGGGCACGCCCTCGGCCGCCAGGTGCGACAGCGCGTCAGGGGAGGTGGCGAAGAGCAGGTCGGACAGGGAGTCGGTGACGATCCTGTTGACCTCCTCCGGCATGTCGCGGTCGAAGGAGCGCAGCCCCGCCTCCACGTGCGCGGTCTTGATGCCCAGCTTGGCGCAGACGAGGATGGCGGCCAGTGTGGAGTTCACGTCGCCGTAGACCACCACGAGGTCGGGGTCCTGCTCCAGGACGACCTCCTCCAGGCCGACGAGCAGGGCCGCCGTCTGCTTGGCGTGGGTGCCCGAGCCGACCGCCAGGTTCGCCACCGGCTCCGGGAGGCCCAGGTCGGCGAAGAAGACGTCCGACATCAGCGCGTCGTAGTGCTGACCGGTGTGGATGATGCCCTGCCGCACGCCGAGCTCGCCGAGTGCTCGCACCACCGGGGCCGCTTTCACGAAATTGGGACGGGCGCCCAGAACGTGCAGGACCAGGGGGTTCTCCCTCATTGACCTCGCCTTTCATAGCGGAAGGGAAAAAACGCTGCCTATGGTACGGTCACCGCGTGGCATCCGACGCCAGTCGTCAAGACTCCTCAAAAGTTTCCGCTGGGGTTTCCGCGAAGTCTGCCCGTGCCGGCGTCGGTGGACTTCTCAGGGGTTTCATCCAGCATCCGATCATCGTCTCCCGCGTCGTCGCGACGAAGGTGAGAGCCGATCCAGTCCGGGTCGCCCAGGCGGCGGCCGACGCCATGCCGCCCCGTCTGCGCCCGATCGTCGGCAAGGTGGCCTGGCCCGCCGCGCGCCAGGCCCGGCTCGTCGTGCGCAAGCTCGGCATGCGCATGATCAGGGCGCCGTGGAACGAGGCCAAGGAGCACTGGGACACCGGCCGGGTCAGCCTGGCCGCCGAGGTGCTCGAACCGTTCGTCAAATACCCGTTCGTCAAGCGCAGGGCCGCCTACTACCGCGGTGAGCTGGCCGCGATCAGCCCCGACCCGATCCCGCCGGCGCCCAAGGTGGCCATCCTGGAGCGGGTGGCGGGCCGGGTGGTGCACCTGGTCACCAACGCGCTGCCCTACACCCAGGCCGGCTACACGGTCAGGACCCACCGCATCGTCACGGCCCAGCAGGCCGCCGGTCTCGATCCGCACGTGGTGACCAGCTGGGGCTGGCCCATGCTCCAGGGCCATGCCGACGCGCCCCCGTACGAGGAGCTGGAGGGGATCCCCTACTACCGGCTGCTTCCCGACGGGCACGGCGAGGTGCCGTTCGAGATGCACGGCCGCATGGTCAAGGGCGCGGACGCCGTCACCAAGCTCGTCACGCAGTTGCGGCCGCAGGTGCTGCACGCGGCCACCGACCACCGCAACGGCTCGGTGGCGCACGCCGTGCGCGACCGGACGGGCACCCCGTTCGTCTACGAGGTGCGCGGCTTCCTGGAGGAGACCTGGGCCTCGCGTGACCCGGTCCGCATCGGCAGCCAGCGGCACGTGCTCCAGCGCGAGCGCGAGGCGTTCCTGATGAACGAGGCGGACGCGGTCGTCACGCTGGCCGAGACGATGGCCACGGAGATCGTCGAGCGGGGCGTGCCCCGGGAGAAGATCCACCTCGCTCCCAACGCGGTCGACGACTCGCTGCTGACCGCCCACTACGACGGCGCGTCGTTCAGGCGGGAGATGGGCATCGGCGACAAGGAGATCGTCGTCGGTTCGGTGTCCAGCCTGGTCGCCTACGAAGGGTTCGCGACGCTGCTGCGGGCCGCGGCGCTGCTGCGCGACGAGGGCAGGCCGGTGCGGGTGCTGCTCGTGGGCGACGGCACCGAGCGCGACAAGCTGCTGGAGCTGGTGGAGGAGCTGGCACTGTCCTCGGCGATCCTGCCGGGCAGGGTCGGGCCTGAGGAGGCTCTGCAGGCCCAGGACGCCATCGACATCTTCGTCTGCCCCCGCGACGACCTGCGGGTGACCCGGCTGGTCACGCCGCTGAAGCCGGTCGAGGCGATGGCGCTGGGCAAGCCCGTCGTGCTCAGCGACCTGCCGGCGCTGTCCGAGCTGGTCGGCTCCGACGGCGCGGGCCTGCTCGTGCCACCGGGCGATCCGGCCGAGCTGGCCAAGGCCCTCGCCGGGCTCAGCGAGGATCCCGCCAGGCGGGCCGAGATGGGCGAGGCAGGGCGCGCGGAGGTCGCGGCCAAGCGAACCTGGAGCCGCGTTGCTGAAACTTACCGAACCGTCTACCGAACGCTTGCCGAGTCATGACCTTCAGATTGCCTGTCTGTTCTGACGGGTTCGGTCGCATTAGGCGTGAGCTAGGTGGACTTGAGATAACCTTTGCGACCATGAAGTGTTGTTTCCGGCTCTCCAGGGCACTGCTGTGACAGAAATCGACTTGGCTGTCATCGGTCTGGGCTACGTCGGCATGCCGCTCGCCAAGGAGGCGGTGGCCGCCGGTCTGCGGGTCGTCGGCGTGGACGTCGACCCCCGCAAGGTCGACGCGCTCAGCGCCGGGCAGTCCTACATCGATGACCTGACCGACGCCGACCTCGAGCACATGCTGGCCAACGGCTTCAGCGCCACGCTCGACGAGTCGGTGCTGGCAAGAAGCAACACGATCGTCATCTGCGTGCCCACCCCGTTGGACGAGGACCACCGCCCGGACCTGTCCTCCGTCGAGGGCGCGACCGGGACCGTCGCACGCAACCTGACCAAGGGCACGCTGGTCGTGCTGGAGTCCACCACGTGGCCCGGCACCACCGACGAGGTGGCCCGCCCGCTGCTCGAGGCCTCGGGCCTGGTCGCGGGGGTGGACTTCCACCTGGCCTTCTCGCCCGAGCGGATCGACCCGGGCAACCCCAAGTACGGCCTGCGCAACACACCCAAGGTCGTCGGCGGCTTCACACCCGGCTGCCGTGACCGGGCGACCGCCTTCTACGGGCAGTTCATCGAGCAGGTCGTGCCCGTCAGCGGCACCCGCGAGGCCGAGATGGCCAAGCTGCTGGAGAACACCTACAGGCACGTCAACATCGCCCTCGTCAACGAGATGGCGATCTTCTGTGACGAGCTCGGCATCGACCTGTGGGAGTCGATCGAGGCCGCGGCGACCAAGCCGTTCGGCTTCCACAAGTTCCTGCCGGGACCGGGCGTCGGCGGGCACTGCATCCCCGTCGATCCGTCCTACCTGTCCTACACGGTCCGCAAGCTCGGATACCCGTTCAGGTTCGTGGAGCTGGCGCAGGAGATCAACGAGCGGATGCCGTCCTACGTGGTGGCCCGCGTCCAGCGTCTGCTCAACAGGTATAAGAAGCCCGTGAACGGCGCCAAGGTGGTTATGCTCGGCGTCACCTACAAGCCGGACATCGCCGACGAGCGCGAGACCCCCGCCCTGCCGGTGGCGCGTGCGCTGCTGGAGCTGGGCGCCGAGCTCTCGTTCGCGGACCCGTATGTCAAGGAGTGGTCGGTTGACGGCACCCCTGTGCCGCGTGAGGAAGACCTGGCCGAGGCCGTGACCGGTGCCGACGTGACGCTGCTGTTGCAACAGCACGCCGCGTTCGACCTCGGCATGGTCGAGGCGAAAGCCAAGCTCGTGCTCGACACCCGCGGTGTTCTCACCGAGGGTGAACGCGTCGAGCGGCTGTAGCGACGGAGGGCTGCGCGCAGTGCACGTGCTCGTCATGACGGTGGTGCATAACCCCGAGGACGCGAGAATTCTGCATAGGCAGATCCGCGCCCTCGTGGATGCCGGTCATGAGGTCACGTACGCCGCTTCCTTCACCGCCCACGGCGTGGTGCCGAGGCCGTGGGTGACCGGCGTCGACCTCCCCCGGGCCGCCCAGCGTAAGCGGGTCGCCGCCGTATGGGCGGCGCGCAAGCTGTTCAAGCGGATGCGCGGCAAGGTCGACCTGGTGCTCATCCACGACCCCGAGCTGCTGTTCGCCGTCTGGGGAGTGCGCAACCGGCCGCCCGTCGTGTGGGACGTGCACGAGGACACCCCGGCGACGCTCTCGCTCAAGCCGTGGCTGCCGTCGCTGCTGCGCCCGCCCGTGCGCTTCCTGGCCCGGATGCTGGAGAGCACCGCCGAGAACCACCTGAACCTGCTGCTGGCCGAGACGGCCTACGCGGGCCGGTTCAAGCACGCCCACCTCATCGTGCCGAACGAGACGTGGGTGCCCGACGCCGTGACGCCGCCGGGCGACGACCGCGTGGTCTACCTCGGCTGGCTGTCGCGGGCCCGAGGAGTGCTGGAGGCCGTCGAGGTGGCCAAGCTGCTGCAGCCGTACCGGGTCGCGGTGGAGCTGATCGGCTATGCCGACCCGCAGAGCCGCCCGGTGCTCAACCAGGCGGTCGCCGACGGACTGCTGGAATGGCGCGACTTCATGCCGAACGACGAGGCGCTCAAGCGGCTCGACGGCGCGCTGGCGGGCCTGTCGCTGCTGCACGACGAGCCCAACTACCGGCACTCGATGCCCACGAAGATCGTCGAGTACATGGCGCACGGCATCCCGGTCATCACCACCCCGTCCCCCCGGGCGGTGGAGCTGGTGGAGCGGTACGAGAGCGGCGTCGTGGTGCCCTGGGAGGACCCCAAGGCCGTGGCGCAGGCCGTACTGACCCTGAGGGACGACGTGCGCGAACGGCGGGCGCAGGGCGCGCGTGGCTACACGGCGGCCCGCACGAACCACCACTGGCCCAACTCGGCCAAGCGGTTCGTGTCCCAGCTCGAATCGTGGGCCGGTGTCAAGCGGTAGCGGTTCGTCTCCGGCAGATCACTAGGGCGGTAGGTTCCTGAACGTGCGCTGGCTCTTCTTACTTCTGGGCGCAGTGATCCTGGCCGCGGTGGCCGCAGTGATCATCGTGATGCCCGAGAACGAACCCGTCAGGACGGCCACTCGCGACCCGAAGCCCACCCCTGTCCACACCGACCCCACCCCGATGGTGAGCGAGTTCAGCGACGACTGTGGAACGTTCGAGACCAAGGAGAAGGCCCCCTACGCCGTCACCGGCTACTGGATCACTCCCAAGTCGAACCCCTGCACCTGGCGCCGGCAGCTCGAGGAGATCCACAACGTCGGCGGCGACACCGTCATCAGGATCGGCTACGGCCTGCAGTTCCGCTTCGTCGACGGCGACGGCCGGGTCAAGTCCAAGGACGGCGACCTCGACCCGCTCTACAAGGACTGCGTGGAGGACGGACTGTCCTGCCATGCCGCCGCCGAGCGCGACCTGAAGGCGGCCAACCCGGACAACCGCATCGGGCGGACGTACGTCTACCGAACCGACGAGTCGTTCGGCGAGAACCTCTTCCGATGCGCCCCGATGGAACGGTCGATTCCCGTCGGCAAGCGCCTCTACTTCCGCGTCCTCGCGCCCCCGGACGGCTCCGACGACGCGACGTGCGACTTCACCAAGGGCAGGACGTACGACCTGATCCTGATCGCGGGTGCGCCCGAGGACAGCCTCACCCAGCTGCTCGACCTGGGCGACCAGTTCGGCGTGCAGGTCTTCCCCGCGCTGCCGCTGGCGCCGCGCGACCCGAAGACGCCGACCAGGGCCAATCCGAAGCACATCGGCACCCTCACCACGCTGACGCGGCGCATCCTGCAGGACTACGGCGTGCGCTTCGCGGAAAGGCAGTCGCTCGGCGGCGTCTACCAGCCGTTCGAGGTGCAGATGAGCGCCACCCTGGCCGACAACCCCACCCTGGAGGTCTACGCCGGCCAGCACGAGATCGTCGATCAGGAGCTGCCGGACAAGCCCATCCTCATCAGCCCCTACCTGGACGCCCGCAAGCGGGTCGCCTTCGGCCAGACCCCCGCCCAGGTGGCCGAGGCGTTCAAGGCGCTGGCCAGGACCGGGGTCGGCATCATCGCGCCGCAGGACAGCCGGGGCACCGGGAAGGTGGGGCTCTACTGGCCCGACCAGCGCGACGACGAGGTGGACGAGCGGCTGCGCCCGGTCGTCGGCGAGACCACCTACGGCACCGCCTACCACGGCTCCACCCGCGACTACTACCGCGAGATGGCCGCCGCCCGCGAGGAGATGCTCCAGGACAACTACCAGGTGCAGCTCTGGGCCAACGTGGAGGCCTTCGAGCCGTCCGGCGACAAGCCGTGCGCCCCGCAGGGCACCCGCGGAAAGACCGACAAGCAGCGCCTGGACCAGGCCGTCACCATGGCGGGCCGGTACGTGCAGAAGATCGTCTCCTACATGTGGAGCGACTTCATGACCTGTGGCTCGCCGTCGCTGGAAACCGAGATCACCCAGGACTGGCAGCGCCCGATCGCGGTGGACGCGATCAGGCGCTCCCGCGAGCCGCAGGACGGGCTGGAGGTGCGCGGTTACAACCTCAAGGACGGCACCGTCACCGTCGAGTGGTCGGGCGGCAGCGTGGACCTCTCGGTGTCCGCGGTGGGCTGGCTGGACGAGGATCCGCTGGAGGAGCTGCCCGAGCACATGCAGACCGCCTGGGTGCCGTTCGACTGGAGCCAGGTGACGCAGGGCGAATGGGTCAGGGTGCGGGTGAAGATCCCCTCGGGCCAGTCGACGACCGAGCCGCTGCACGTCCGCATCATGACGTGATTGGGGCCGGATGCTCCAGTGACAACGTGTAACGTGCCTGCCATGGTCCCGAGCATCCCGGTCAGCGTCGACCTGGTCGTGCTCACCGTGCGCAGTCACGCCCTGAGCGCGCTCGTGTGGCGCCGCGACAACCCGCCGTTCCTGCGGCGCTGGTCGCTGCCGGGTGGCTTCATCCAGCTCGACGAGGACCTTCCGGCCGCGGCGCACCGCATCCTCGCCGAGCGGGCGGGCCTGCCCGGCGCACCCGTCCATCTGGAGCAGCTCCAGACCTACGGCTACCCCGACCGCGACCCCCGCCAGCGCGTGCTCAGCGTCGCCTACCTCGGCCTCGCCCCCGACCTGCCCGCCTCGGAGAAGGCCCACATGAGCTGGCAGCCGGTCGACGCGCTCACGGCCATGGCCTTCGACCACCGCCGCATCATGCTCGACGGCGTCGAGCGCGCCAGGGCCAAGCTCGAATACACCTCGCTCGGGGCCGCGTTCTGCCCTCCGGGGTTCACGGTGGCGGACCTGCGCCGGGTGTACGAGATCGTCTGGGGGCGCGTCCTGGACCCGCGCAACTTCCATCGCAAGGTCACCAAGGCCGAGGGCTTCCTGGTGGAGACGGGCGCTTCCACGACGAGAGACGGCGGCCGCCCGGCCAAGCTCTACCGCCGCGGCCCCGCCGAGCTCCTCCACCCGCCGATGCTCCGCTCCCTCAAGGAGTGACGTGCCGCCCCTCGGGCCGGCCCGCAGTTCGGGCTGGCCTAAGGTATGGCCATGCCTCGTTTCCGCTCGATCCTGGACACGATGCCCGCCTACAAGCCGGGCAAGGCCGTGGTGACCCCCGACGGCCGGTCGTACAAGCTCTCCTCCAACGAGTCGCCCTACGATCCGCTGCCGTCGGTTGTGGAGGCGATCGCGGAGGGGGCGCGGCAGGTCAACCGCTATCCCGACCCGGGCGCGATCAAGCTGACCGAGGCCGTCGCCGAGCGGTTCGGGGTGCCGGCCGAGCACATCGCGCTCGGTGCCGGCTCCGTCACCGTGGCTCAGCAGCTCTTCGAGACCGTCGGTGAGCCGGGCGCCGAGGTGATCTACGCGTGGCGGTCGTTCGAGGCCTACCCGCTGCTGGCCGACCTGTCCGGGGTCGAGTCCGTGCGGGTGCCGCTGGCGGGCGAGGACCATGACCTGGACGCCATGGCGGCCGCGATCACGCCCCGGACGCGCATGATCTTCGTGTGCAACCCCAACAACCCGACCGGCACCGCCATCCGTGAGCGGGAGCTGGTGGGATTCCTCGACCGGGTGCCCGAGGACGTGCTGGTCGTGCTGGACGAGGCCTACCGCGAGTATGTGCGCGACGAGGACGTGCCCGACGGCCTCACCCTCTATCGCGACCGGCCCAACGTGTGCGTGCTGCGTACCTTCTCCAAGGCGTACGGCCTGGCGGGGCTGCGCGTGGGGTATGTGATCGGGCACGAGCCGGTCGCCGCGGCCGTGCGTAAGACGATCATCCCGTTCGCGGTCAACCATCTCGCCCAGATCGCCGCGATCGCCTCGCTCAAGGCGGAGGACGAGCTGCTCGAACGGGTCGACACCGTGGTCAAGGAGCGCACCCGCGTGCGCGAGACGCTCATCGCGCAGGGCTGGACGGTGCCGCCCACCGAGGCGAACTTCGTCTGGCTCAGGCTCGGTGAGCGCACCATGGACTTCGCCGCGGCGTGCGCGGTCGAGGGCGTGGCAGTGCGGCCGTTCGAGGGCGAAGGGGCCCGGGTGTCCATCGGCGACCCGGAGGCCAACGACGCCTTCCTGGCCGCCGCGGCCTCCTTCGCCGAATAGCGCCGGCTACCTGACCCGGCGGGCCCCCCAGTTGAGGTAGGCCACGCCGGCGATGTGCGAGCCCTGGCTGGGCACCAGCGCGCGGGCTTCGTAGATGGACAGGGCGTGGTCCAGCACCGCCGGATCCCACGGCGCCACGGCCATCCAGCGCGGCGCCTGGAGATACTGGCCCGCCGCCGCGAGGCCACCGGTCCCGTCGACGCGCAGGAACGTGGTCGGCACGCCGCCGGGCTCGGTGGTGGCCATGTTCTTGCTGTAGGTCCTGGCGAACCTGGCCATGTCGGCGCCCTTGAAGCCGAGCTTGTGGCGGAAGGCGAGCGCCGCGAACTCCACGTCGATCGCGCCGTGGCTGAGGTCCTCGATCTGCTTGGCCCCATTGCCCGACGGGGTGAACTCGGAGATTCCGTCGGCGGCGGTGAAACCGTTGTAGGTCGCGCCGAACGACGGCCAGTACGCCCAGGTGTAGGCGTCGTTCGCGTTCGTCTTGAGCTCGCGGGCGAAGGTGCGGGCCATCCGCCGCGTCCGGTCGGCGTAGACCGGGTCGCCGGTGGCGGCGGCGATCTCGGCATAGGTCAGCCCGAGCGCGAGGAACTGGTTGGTGGGCATCTCGGTGCCGTCGTAACCGAGCGGGGTGCCCTTGACCCAGGAGAGGTACCCGCCGCCGTCGTCGGTCTGCCGCCATTCACGGTCGTGCACGGCGGCGGCGGCCTTGACGGCGGCGAGATACTCCACGGCCTTGGCGCGGTAGCGCGGGTTGGCGCGGAGCTTGGGCGTGCTCAGCACGATCCGGGCGAACGACGCGATCGGGTAGGTGATCATGCCGGTGTGCACGGCGAAGAGCACGGGCTGTGAGACGAGCGGGTTCGCGCCCTGGGCGGGCACGGTGGTGCCCGACGGGTCGAGGTCGCGCGCGGTGACCTGGGTGGGGGTGGGGTAGGCGGCGAGGATCTTGGTCACGGCGTAGTCGGGCGAGGCCGGGTCCATGGACAGGTCGGTGAAGGTGGCGGCGGCGCCGGTCCTGCTGGTCTTCACCTCTAACGTGAAGCGGTCCTCGGCGCTGCCGGCCAGCACGGTGGCGGTGGTCAGGTCGGCGTAGGACAGTGCGCTGCGCACTTCCAGCACCGGCTTGCCGGTCGAATCCTTCAGCGCGACGAGGCCCACGGTGTAGGGGTGCATGGCCCGCCACGCGGGCAGCGACTCCCCGCGGTAGTCGGCCACGCCGCGCTCGGAGTCGCGGTTGCCCAGCACGAGGTCGATATTGGTGATGAGCCGGTCCAGATAGTAGGTGTCCCGATACGCCTCGTACATCCGGATGAAGCCGGCCAGCACGTACGACTGGCCCCAGGCCAGCCCGCCGTGCTCGTTGTTGTCGGTCGGCTGCCCCACGGCGCCGCTGGCGTGGAAGTCACGGTCGAACTGGTCGAACGTCTCCCGTGCCGTGTAGTCGTAGCCCGCGGCGGCGTGCGCCGACGGAATGTGAACGGTACTCAGGACGCCCGCTGCGAGCGCGCCGAGGCCGAACTGCCTGCGTGTCAACATCGATCCATCACCTCCGGCGGCGTCAGCCCTTGACCGCGCCGCGCATGCCTTCGAGTACGTGCCGTTGCATGATCATGAAAACGACGACGACCGGGATGATCGAGATGATCGTCCCGGCTGCCAGGCTGCGAACATCTGTGCCGGTGATTCCGGCGAGGTAGGCGATCCCCAGCGCGATCGGGTACTTCGCGGAGTCCTTCAGCACGACCAGCGGCCAGATGAAGCTGTTCCAGACCGAGATGAAGCCGAAGATGCCGAGGATCGCCAGGGTGGGACGGGCGGCGGGGAGCATCACGTGCCAGAAGATCCGCAGCTCGTGGCAGCCGTCCGTGCGGGCGGCGTCCACGACCTCGCGTGGCACGCCCGCGAAGGTCTGCCGGAGCAGGAAGACCCCGAAGGCCGAGAGCACCCCCGGCAGGATCACCCCCGCGAAGGTGTCGGCCATCCCGAGCTGGGAGACCACGAGGAACCTGGGAATGAGCATGACCTCGCCCGGCAGGAACATCGTGGACAGGATGGCGAAGAAGATGAGGTTCTTGCCGCGGAAGTTCATCAGGGCGAGCGGGTAGGCGCACAGTGCCGACACGATCATGTACAGCGGCACTGTCACGCCGACGTAGATCACCGAATTGAGCAGGTAGGTAGGGAACGGGATGGCGGTCCAGGCCTCGATCACCCAGGTGAGGACCGGCGGCCTGGGGATGATGTCGGGCGGGAAGGAAAAGACCGCCTGGCCGGCGGGCTTCAGCCCCGCGGAGAGCAGGATCAGGAAGGGGCCGACGAAGGCCAGGGCGATCGCCGTCAGCAGGATGTACATCCCCGCACGCCGCAGCCTCATGGCATGACCGTCCGTCCCCGGGTGAGCCGGTAGTTGAGAATGGCCATGGCGATCATGAGCACCCAGAGCACCAGCCCCATGGCGCTGGCGTAGCCCATCTCGTAGTGCTCGAACGCCGCCGACCAGATGTAGTAGCCGAGCGTGAGGGTGGCGTCCTGGGGGCCGCCCTTGGTCATCACGTAGATGGACGTGAAGGCCTGCATGGCGTCGAGCATCTCCATCGTCACCGCGACCGCGATGTACGGGACCATCAGCGGCACCGTGATGTGCCGGAGCCGGTGCCAGGCGGTGGCGCCGTCGACCTTGGCGGCCTCGTACAGGTTGGTGGGGATGGTCTGGAGGCCGGCGAGGTAGATCATCATGTAGAAGCCCATGCTCTTCCAGCCCTCGACCAGGACGAGCGCGGGCAGCGCCCAGAACGGGTCGAGGAGATACTGGATGGGCTGGTCGAGCAGCCCGGCCCCGGTGAGCAGCCAGTTGAGCACGCCCTGCTGGTGGAAGACGTACTCCCAGGCGACGCCGACGGCGACCATGGAGGTCACGACCGGTAGGTAGTAGAGCATCCTGAAGGTCCTGATGCCGGGCAGCTTCTGGTTGACCAGTACGGCCAGCAGCAACGGCACGACCACCAGCAGCGGGAACATGCCCACCAGGAACAGCAGCGAGTTGACCATGGCGGTCCAGAATCTGCCGTCTCCGAGGATCCTGGTGAAGTTCTCCACGCCGACGAAGACCGGTGGCGACACCACGTCGTATTCGAGGAACGACAGCTGGACCGCGGTGAACGCCGGCCAGGCGAAGAACACGCCGAACAGGGCGAGAGCTGGTACCGCGAACAAGTAGGGCGTGTACCACCGCTGTCCGGGGAGCCGGCCGGCGGCCATCGCATCACATCCTTACTGCCGTCCTAAGCATTAATAAAGGCTGGCCAGAATTTGACGCAGCGTATAGTCGGCCGATCGAGACGGTCAAGACCTCGACTCTTGACGCACCGCCATCAGCCTGACATTGTGCCGAAAGCGGGGATAACGGACGGCCATATCTTGCAGGAGGCTCGCGAAGATGAACAGAAGTGCCTTAGCGGTAGGCGCACTCGCGCTGTCCCTCTTCACCACCGGCTGCGTCGCCGGCACCTCGACCCAGACGGCCGCCGCACCCGCGGACGACCAGCCCTTCGAGGGTGAGGTCGAGTTCTGGACGATCAACCTCAAGAAGAACTACAGCGACTACATCACCGGCCTGATCGGCCAGTACCAGAAGGAACACCCCAAGGTCACCGTCAAGTGGGTGGACGTCCCCGGCGCGGAGAGCGCGACCAAGCTGCTCGCCGCCGTGGCCAGCGGTGACGTGCCCGACGCGGTCAACGTCAGCTCGGTCGAACTCGGCAGGTTCGTCCCGTCGCTGGAGCCGCTCGACGCCTACTTCGGCCAGGCCGAGCTGGCCGACTTCCAGCCCAATCTGGTCGAGCCGCTGCGGATGGACGGCAAGCTCTACGCCGTGCCCTGGTACAACGGCGGGGCTCCGGTGGCCATGTACCGCAAGTCGGTGGTCAGCAAGGCCGGCTTCGACGAGAAGGCCCCGCCCACCTCCTTCGCCGAGGCGCTCGCGCTGGCCGACAAGGTCTACGACAAAACCAAGGTCAACGGCACCAACGCCATCTCCGACCACACCACGCTGCGCTACCACGGCATCTCCCTGCTGTCGGAGGACAAGAAGAAGGCGGCGTTCAACACGCCGGAGGCCATCGCGGTCCTGGAGACGTTCAAGAAGAGCTACGACAGCCACGGCATCGCACCCGGCGCCATCTCCAAGGACATCCGCAACCTGCCGCAGTCCCTCGAGAACGGCCAGGTGGCCTTCAAGCCCATGGGCAACGCCGCCGAGCTGCTCAACATCCAGAAGAACGCCCCGGACGTCTACAAGGACCTCGCCGTCACCGAGCCGGTGAAGATGAGCTCCGGCAACTATCTGCTCCTGGCCCAGCAGGCCTTCTCCATCCCCAAGGCCTCCCAGCACAAGAAGGCCGCCGCCGAGTTCATCAAGTTCTTCACCAACGGCGTCAACCAGCTCGCCTTCTGCAAGATCGTGCCGATCTACCCCTCCACGGTCTCCTCCACCAAGGACCCCTTCTTCGCCGAGGCCGCCGGCGACGACCCGATGGCCGTCGCCCGCCAGGTGATCGTGAAGGGGCTGCCCAAGCTGGAGTACAGCCCGCTCGGCACGAACAAGGACGCCGAGCTCGCCGAATACCTGAACGAAGAGGTCCGGGCCTTCCTCCAGGGCTCCAAGAGCGCCAAGGAGGCGCTCGACACCGCCGAGAAGCGATGGAATGACGCACTTGCCTAGACTCCGCATCGGGATCGTCGGCGCCGGCCTGATGGGCCGCGGTCACGCCGAGGTCTTCGCCGCCCATCCCCAGACCGAGATCACCGCCGTCGCCCGCCGGCCGCTCGACCAGGCGCCGGAGGCGACCGTCTACCCCGGCTACCAGGAGCTGCTCGACTCCGGGACCGTCGACGCGATCTCCATCACCACGCCCGACCACCTGCACGCCGACGTCATGGTGGCCGCGGCGCGGGCGGGCGTGCACATCCTGGTCGAGAAGCCGTTCACCACCACGGTGGCCGACGCCGACCGGTCCGTCGCCGCGATCCGCGAGGCGGGCGTGGTGGCGATGTGCCTGTTCAACCACCGCTGGGTGCCCGCCTACGCGCAGGCCAAGGACCAGATGCGCCTGGTCGGCGAGCCGGTCGTGGGCTACGCGCGCAAGGACGACACGATCTACGTGCCCACCGAGATGATCAACTGGGCCGACCAGACGACCTGCGCCTGGTTCCTGTCCAGCCACGACATCGACCTGATGACCTGGCTGTACGACGACGAGGTGGTCGAGGTGTTCGCCACGGCCCGCTACGGGAAACTGCGCGGCCGGGGCATCGACACCCCGGACGCCATGCAGATCCAGGCGAGGTTCGGCCGCGGCGCGGTCGCCACCTTCGAGTCGGCCTGGATCTACCCCAACACCTTCCCGACCATGGTCGACAGCTACGTCACGGTCGCAGGCGAGACGGGCGTCATCCAGCTCGACCGGCAGAAGGAGAACATCCAGCTCGCCACCGAGGACGGCTACACCTACCCGAGGAACATGCTGCAGCGGGTCGTGCACGGCGTGCCGGCCGGGGCCTACCGCGACGCCATCCACCACTTCGTGGACTGCGCGCTCACCGGCGCCGAGCCGCTGATCACCGTGGAGAGCTCCCGGCACGTGACAGCCGTGCTCGCGGCGGCGCACGAGTCGGCCCGGACGGGACAGCCGGTGAAGCTCTCATGACGTTCGTGGAGAAGCCGCCGCATGCCGACCCGGTGCGGATGCGGCACATCACCGACGAGGCGCTGCTCGAAGAGCTCGGCGCGGACGGCGTCGCGCAGGCCAGGCCGTGGCGGCGGCGGGCGCCGGTGTGGCCGGAGCCGCAGCCGCAGGACGTGGCGGAGGCCGACCGGCTCATCGGCATCGAGGTGGACTTCCTCGACAAGGGCCACGGTCGTTCCAGGCTGTACGGCTTCCACTACCTGAGATGGATGATGCCGCTGGTCTCCGCCTACGCGCAGACCGGCGATCCGCGCTACGCCCGCGAGTGGGACCGGCTCTTCCGCCAGTGGTACGCCGGCCGCGACCAGGTCGAAGGCGACTGGCCGGGGCTCGACGTGGTCTGGTACTCCCTCGGGGTGGCCTCCCGCTCGATGCACGTCAGCCGCGCGCTGGCCGTCTTCGCCACCGAGCCCGCGATCAGCGACGAGTGCTGGCTGCAGATGATGAAGACCATCCTCGGCGGAGCCCGCTGGGCGGCCGAGGAGCACGACGAGTTCAGGCACGGCAACTGGCAGTTCGCCACCGCCTGCGAGCTGCTGCACCTGGCGCGCGTGTTCGCCGACTTCCCGGAGTCCGGGCAGTGGGCGGAGGTGGCCAGGGCCCGCATCCTGGAGCACCTGGAGCGGGACGTGCGCGACGACGGCGGCCACCACGAGCGCTCGCCCGGCTATCACGGCATGTGCCTGGGCGGCGTCCAGCGGGCCGCGTCCGTCGATCCCGACCTGATCGGGCACCCGCGCTTCCGGGCCATGCACGACTGGCTCGCCTCGCTGACCACCTCGGGCGGCTGGGTCCCGCACCTGCAGGACAGCGGCGTGGTCTGGCCCGCCGAGATGCTGCGGACCGGGGAGCGGCTGCTGGGCGAGCCGGTGCGGCCCGTCGAGGGCTCGCACCTCCTGGAGTCCAGCGCGTACGCGATCTTCCGTGCCGGCGACCTGCACACCGTGATCAACTACGGTCCGTACATCGGCCACGAGCTGGAGCCGCACAGCCACCACGCGGCGCTCGACTTCGTGCTGTCCGGCTGGGGCGTGCCGCTGGCCTGGGAGGCGGGCGGCCCGCCGTCCTACGACGACCCCGGCTACTACGACTGGTATCAGGCGACGAGGGGCCACAACACCCTGCTGGTGCCCGGCGAGGACTACATCGAGGACCGCAAGGCCGCCCTCGACCTGTTCCACGCCGGCGAGCACGTGGACGCCTTCGCCGGCCACCACCACGGCTACCGGGCCAGGCACGACCGCAGGATCGTCTTCGTCCGGAGCGAGCCGTCCTACTGGCTGGTCACCGACGAGATCGACGCGGAGGCGATCTGGCTGCTGCACGGGACGTCGCCGTGGATCCAGCACGGTGACGGCTACGCGAGCAGCCGGGGCCCGGGACTCCTCGTGGTGCCCACCGAGCCGCCGGACGACGTCGTCCTCGGCACCGGCCCGGCCAGGATCCCCGACCAGGCCACCGCCACCGCCGCGTACGGCGAGATCCACTCGCTGGGGCTGCGCCGGCGGGACGGCCGGTTCGCCGTCGCCCTCTTCCCGTTCGAAGAGCGGCCGCCCGAGGTCCGGGTGAGCGGCTCGGAGATCCGGGTGGACGGGGTGACCGACACGTTCTCGGCCCACGGCTGGGCGCGTGACGGGCTCGCCGAGCGCTGGGGCGGCGATGAGTGAGGGCCGCCCGGTCCTGATCGACGCGGATGTCATGCTCGGCCGCCACCCACGCCGCGACGTGGGTGGCGGCACCGTGACGGAGCTGCTCGCCGCCATGGACCACGTGGGCGTCGCCGAGGCCGTGGTCGGCAACATGACGTCCTGGCTGCACGACCCCGAGCGGGGCAACCGCGAGCTGCTCGGCCTGCTCGCCGGACAACCCAGGCTCAGCCCCTGCTGGGTGATGCTGCCCGACACGTGCGGGGAGAGCGGCACCGCGGCCGGCTTCGCCGACGCCGCGGTCCAGGCCGGCGTGGTCGCCGTGCGCGCCTTCCCGCGCGAGCACGGCTACGACCTCGATGGCCCCGACGCGGCCGCGGTGCTCGACGCCGTCGAGTCCGTACGGCTGCCGCTCCTCGTCGACGCCGGCCAGACCACCTGGCAGGCGGTGGAGGCGCTCGCCACGGCCCACCCGAGCCTGCGGATCGTCGTGGGCGGCGTGGGCTACCGGATGCTGCGGCAGATCGCCGGCGTCCTGGACAGGACCGACAACGTGAGCGTCGGGCTGGCCGACCTGTCCTCGCACCGCGGCCTGGAGTGGCTGGCCGGCCGGTTCGGCGCGGGCAGGCTCGTCTTCGGCACCGGCGCGCCCTACCGCGACCCCGCCGAGGCGGTCACCCGGCTGCTGTGGTCGGAGCTGGCGGAGGGCGAGGTCGCGGCCATCGGCGCGGGCAATCTGCGCCGGCTGCTCAGAAGAGAGGCCAGGGCGGCATGAACGAGCTGACGACGGCCCTGTGGGCGCGCCGCCCGCAGCAGGCGACGAGGATCGTCGACGCGCACGCCCATGCCGGGCCGTACAGCGTGTTCTTCATCCCGGACCCGGGGCCGGCGGGGATGATCGAGGTGATGGACCGGTGCGGCGTCGCGCACGCCGTGCTCTCCAGCCACCTGGCGATCCAGCTCGACGCCGCCAAGGGCAACGCCGCCACCGCGGAGATCGTCGATCGGGCGCCGGACAGGTTCACCGGCTACCTGACGGTCAACCCGTGGCAGGACCCGGTCGCCGAGCTCGACCGATGGGGCGAAGACCCGCGCTTCGGCGGCATCAAGCTCCACCCCGACCTGCACGACTACCCGCTGACCGGTGCCCGCTACGCCCCGGTCTGGGAGTACGCGGAGCTCACCGGGCGTCCCGTGCTCACCCACACCTTCAGCGGCTCGCCGTACAACGACCTGTCGACGGTCGACGAGGTCGCCGGCAGGCACCCTCGGGCGACGATCCTGGCGGGGCACTCGGGGGTGACGCCGCTGGGCATCGACGAGTCGATCGAGGTGGCCGAGCGGCACGAGCGGGTGATCCTGGAGGTGTGCGGCTCGTACAACACGGGCGCGGACATCGCCAGGATGGTCCGCCGGCTCGGCTCGCACCGGGTGGTGTACGGATCGGACTTTCCGTTCATCGATCTACGTATGTCGCTGGGGCGGATACTGTTCTCAGACCTCAGCGACGACGACCGGGCGGCGGTGCTCGGGGGCACGATCACCGCACTGCTAGGGAGAACAGGGGCATAGACGTGGACCGGCTGCGATCCAAGATCGCGATTGGTGTGGTGGGACCGCACGATCTGGTCGAGCAGATCGTGCACATCGGCGCGAGCATGCCGTCGGCCGCGTCGTTCAGGCTGGTCGGCGCCCCGCACGCCGGTGAGCACGAGACGCGCGAGAAACTCGCCAAGATAGCGGGCAGCATCGACGCGGTCCTGTTCACCGGGCCGCTCCAGCACGACCTGGCCACGCAGTCGGGCGAGCTGCCCGTGCCCGCCACGTTCGTGCCGGTGAGCGGGGCCGGGCTCTACTCCAGCCTGCTGCGCGGCGTGCTGTCCCAGGGGATCGACCCGGCGAGGGTGAGCATCGACTCGATCGCCAGGGCCGACGTGGCCGAGGCCTACGAGGAGATCGGCGTGCCCATGGACGGGGTGCACGTCTCCGAATACCGCCAGCCCGACTCCGTGCGCGACTTCGTCGGCTTCCACGAGCGGCTCTTCCGCGAGGGCGCCACCACGGGAGCGCTGACCACCGTCAGGACCGTGGCCGGCAAGCTGGAGGCGGCCAAGGTGCCGGTGCTGCGGATGATGCCCACCACGCACACGCTGCGGCTGGCCATCAACACCGCGACGCTGCTGGGCACGGGCAGCCGCCTGGAGGAGTCGCAGATCGCCATCGTGCTCGTCGAGCTCGCGGCGGCGGCCCGGCCCACCCACTCGGGACCGGGCAACTACTGGCAGCAGGAGCTGAAGCTGTCGCTGCACCGGTCGCTGCTCGCCGAGGCCCGGGTGATGGGCGCGACGGTCGTTCCGCGCGAGGAGAACAGCTACGTGATCACCGCGACCGTCGGGGCGCTCTCGCAGGCCACCGACGGGTTCCGGGTCGCGCCGTTCGCCGACAGGGTACGGGCGGACCTCGGAGTGGTCGTCGAGGTGGGCATCGGGCTCGGCAACACCGCCCGCGACGCCGACGCCCACGCCCTGATCGCCGTCGAGCGGGCGCGTGGCACCGACGCCGCGGCCGCCTTCCTGGTCGCCGGCGACGGCAGCGCGACCTCCCTGCCGCTCCGGCAGCGGCGCAGGGGGGAGCAGGCGGACGAGCCGGCGGCCGACTCCAAGGCGGTCAAGGTGCTCGACCGGCTCGTCCAGCGGCTCGGCGACAATCCGGAAGCGATGGTCGTCGACGCCGAGATCGTGGCTGAGGTGCTCGGCGTCGCGCCGCGCAGCGCCCGCCGCGTGCTGCAGAACCTCGTCGAGGAGGGGCTCGCCTGGGCCCTGCCACCGGTCAAGTCAGCCCAGGCGGGCCGGCCCCGCCAGCCGTACCGGCTGGTGTCGCGCTAGCGAGACCGGACGCGCGCACCCTGCCGGCCGGTCAGGCGTCGCCCAGGCGGACGCGGGTGCCGTACCTGTCGAGCAGAGTGGCGTTGTGCGCGTCGCCACCGGGGGTGTTGGCCGATCGGAAGACCGGGGGAGGCTCGCCGGCGGCGAGGAATCGCCCGGCCACCTCGGCGACCAGCAGCTGGGCGATCAGGATGCCGGTGAGGTTGGAGACGGGGCAGATGGCCGCACCGCCGGGCAGTTCCACGGCCGCGTCGCCGTACGGCGCGCCGTTGTCGATGACCACCCCGGCCAGGTCGGCCAGCTTCGGGCCGGACACCCGTGAGGTGTGCGCGACCGAGGTGATCGCGACCAGCGGGTGACCGTTGTCCACGGCGAGCCTGGCGAGCTCCACCACGGCGGCGTTGCCCCCCGAGTTGGAGATGACCACGAAGGCGTCCTCGGGGCGGATGTCGGCCAGCTCCCAGATGCGCGCGGCCAGCCCGGGCTCCCGCTCGATCTTGGGGTCGAGGATGTCGCGCGCGGCCGCCTCGCCGTAGTAGACCAGGTCGCGGATGCCGAGCTGGTTGGCGGGCACCAGCCCGCCGGCGCGGCCCACCAGCTCCAGCGCCACCGATCTGGAATGGCCGGTGCCGAACGCCTGGATCACGCCCCCGGCGCGCAGCGCCTCGTAGAGCACCGCTCCGGCGCGGGTGACCGCGTCACGCTCCTCGCTGAGAACCCTGTCAACGGCCGCCCGTGCGACCTCCGTGTACGCGTTCATGCTTCCTTCCGATCGAGCTCGTGGAGCAGGTCCCCGGCCGTCCGCGCGACCAGCTCGGCGGCGCCGCGCGCCACCTGAGCGGCGAGCACCTCGTACTCGGCCCTGGCGTAGGCGTCGGCGGTCGGCAGGTAGCCCGGATAGCCGTTGACGTATCCGAGAACCAGCGTGGGCTCGGGGCGGGTCTGGCGGATCAGGTCGCGCACCCCGAGGAACGGCTCCCCGGGCAGCCCGGCGAGGGCGAAGCCGCCGAGCCGGACCGCGCCCACCTCCACGCTGAGGGCGTCGTCCGCCGGGGGGCGGCCGGTGGGTGCGGCGGTGCCCGGTGGCGCCTGTCCGGTCGGTTCGGTGGCGTCCTCCGGCGGTCGCGGCCAACCTGCCGCGGGGCGCACCTCTCGCTGACCGGCGAGCACGCGGGCGCCGTCGAGCCGGCTTCGGGCCATGCGGGCGGCGACCGGGTCGTTTCCGGCGACCGCCTCGGCGTGCGCCGCGCGCAGCTCGGCGACGAGCTCGGCGGGGTCGCGGGTGGCGGCCTCACGGGCGAGCCGGAGCCGTCTGGCCGCCCAGGCGATCTCGGCGCGGTCAGGCCGGCCGTCGAGTGTCTTCTCGCCGTCGTCGGCCACCGGCGGTTCCGTGCGGTGGCAGGCCTCGTCCGTGCCCAGGATCTCCATGCAGCGGTCCGCCGCGAGGGAGCCCAGCCGGGCAAGCTCGGGCGCGTCCGCGCCTCGCCTGGTGTGGCGGGTGCTGATGTCGCCCGCCGCGCCGGTGGCGACCACCACCCAGACGTCCGGGCCCAGCCGGGCCCGCAGCGCCGTGCGCACCGCCCCGGCCAGGTCCGCGCTGACCAGGAGGTTGGCGGCGGGCAGGACCGTGGGATGCACGGGGAGCACCACCAGGACCCCGGCCAGGGCGCCCGTGGCGTCCCGGACGGCCAGCACGTCCAGCGGGACCGCGGGCTCGGCCGACGGCCGGCTGCGGTCGGCGCCGACGTCGCGCAGCTCCCCGTGCCGAGCCCGGCCGGAGGCGGGCCGCTCGGCGGCGACCGCCTGGAGCACGGCGTCGCGCGTCGCCTCGGTGACCAGGTCACGCCACGGTTGCGGCGTCGGCGCGCCGCCGGGCACGCAGCCCGTCTCCGGCCCCGCGTGCGTGTGCGTGGCCGCCAGCCAGAGCTGGCCCGCCTCGGGGATAGAGGATCTCGCCTGCGCGGCGAGATCCTCGTTCACGCAGATGACGTCGGCCACCGCCAGCGTGAAGCGCCGGCGGCCGTCGTTCCAGGTGATCGCGGCCACTTCCAGGGCGTCGAGCACGCCGGTGGACGGGCCGGGGCGGTCGATGTAGCCGCCCAGCGGGGTATCGGCGGGGACGCTCATGGTCGCGGCGCCGTGGCCGATCCTCATCGGACCACCACAGGTGCTGAGAGAGGCAGGACGGAGGCCAAGGCCCGTTGGGGCGCGGTCGGGGTCAACGCTCGAACTCCTTGATCAACGTCCGGTAGTGGCCGGGGTCGCCGGCCGCCAGGAGCGCGGCGCCCGAGAGGCCGTCGCCCGCCGGTGCCGAGAGTCGTGCCCGCGGCAGCCGGGTGCCCAGCTCGGCCCGGAACCCGGCACTCAGGATCGGGCTGCCGAGCAGGCGTCCCGTCCAGGAGACGGGAACCTCGGCGGTCTCGGCGAAACACCGGGCCGCGGCCGTGACGCTGGTCGCCAGCTCGCGCGCCGCCTCCGCGGTGATCGACCGTGCGGTCTCGTCCGTACCGGCCAGTTCGAGCACGTGGACGGCGAAGCCGGCCACCCGTGCCACCGCGTCGGGCGCGAGGTAGAGACGTTCGGGCAGCGTGGCGAGGTCGCCGAAGAGCTCGCCGGCGCGGGCCGTGAGCGGTCCCGGCGGACGGCGGCCGTCGAGCCCGCGGAACGCGGCGTCGAGGCCGCGGCTGCCGATCCACAGACCGCCGCCCGCGTCCCCGCAGAGATAGCCCCAGCCGTCCACCTGCCGGATGGCGCCGTACCCGGCGACGCCCAGCGCGATCGAGCCGGTGCCCGCGGCCAGGACCACGCCGGGCCGCCCGCCGAAGGCTCCCGCGTGTGCGGTCACGACGTCGGTGGTGATCAGCACGCGGCGTGCCGGGAACGCCGCGAACAGGCGGTCGGCCAGCTCCTGGTCAGCCTCCGGAGAGCCGAGCAGCGTGGTCAGCCCGAGGCAGATCGTGCGGATCCCGGCCTCGGGCCGGCCCAGCTCGCGCCACGCGGCGACGACGCGCTCCATGACCACGTCCACCGGCCGGCCGGCCGCGTAGGAGAGACCCGGGCCTTCGGCGGCCAGCAGCACGCGCCCATCGGCGGCCAGGCCGGTGCGCAGGCCGGTCTGCCCGCCGTCGACGGCTAGTTCCATGGGTCGGACCTCACGTCGGTACGGACCGGTGGGTCCGGCGGTATTCGCTGGGGGAGCAGCCGACGTGGCGCTTGAACACGCCGCGGAACGCCTTCGCGCTCAGATAACCGCAGCGGGCGGCGACCGAGTCGATCGGGACGGCCGAGGCGGTGAGCAGCATGCGCGCGTGGCGCAGCCGCAGCCCCGTCAGGTGACGCAGGAACGTCGTCTTCCGCTCGTCGGCGAACAGGTGCGAGATGTAGAACGGGCTGGCCGAGACCGCCTCCGCGACCGTCGACAGCCGCAGGCGGGGGTCGGTGTAGTGCGCGGCCATGTAGCTCTCGGCCAGCGACAGGATGTCCCGTGCGGCCGGCGGCATCAGCCTCCACAACGTCTCCTCGATCCAGATGTGCAGGTAGGAGCGTTCGTGGATCTCGGTGACCATGATCAGCTCCTCGATCGGCAGGCGGGCGCACGCGTCGACCCAGTCGGTGGAGCCGCCCGCCAGCCGGCACCGGTTGACCACGTCCACCACGAACAGCAGCTCGCCCATGAGCCAGTTGTGCAGCGTCCTCGGCGTCAGGTCGCGCTCCTGGACGCACCTGTCCACCCAGCTCGCGAGCAGCCCTGCCGCGCCGCCCCGGTCGCCGGCCTGGATCCGGCGGGCCAGCTCGGCCTCGATGCGCACCGGCGGCGGCGCGTCCGGGCGCTCTTCGGGCGGCGCCGTGATGACCCTGTCGCCTCCCAGCAGCAGCTTGTAGGCGTTGGCGCGGCGGGCGTCCCGTTCGGCCACGGCCCCGCCGCCGGGACCGCGCCGCGGCGTGCCCAGACTGACGGTCGCGGTGAGCTCGGTGGCCCTGACGATGCGGATGCGGAGCTCTTCGGCCAGCGCGGCGGCCTCGCCCATCAGCTTGTCCGGGTCGTCGCCGGTCAGCGTGACCAGCCACTCGTCCGGAGGCAGCGGCTCGCAGGAGATCGGCCGGCCCGCCGTCACCGCCCGCACCGCGCGGTCGGCCTGGTCGAGCTGCCTGCCGGCCCACGACTGGCCGTGGGCCCGCTTCGAGGCGACATAGTCGTCGATGTCGATGAGAGCGCCGACCGTGAAGTCCATGCCTCCCAGAGTACGAGCCGAGGTCGCCGATATCTATGGTTTAGGCTGACCGAAATCGACGCGGTTGACCAGGGTGCCCACGCCCTGCACGGTGGCCCGCATGACGTCGCCGTCCTGGAGCGGGGCGATCCCGGCGATGGTGCCGGTGGCGATGAGGTCGCCGGGCATCAGCGTCATCCCGTCGGACAGGTCCGCGATCAGCTGCGGGATGCCGAACACCATCTGCTTGGTGTTCGCCCGCTGCCGCACCTGCCCCCCGACCTCCAGCGTGAGCTCCAGCGCCTGCGGATCGGGCACCTCGTCCACTGTGGCCAGGTACGGTCCGGCGGGGGCGAAGGTGTCGAACCCCTTGGACTGGTCCCACGGCACGTTGCGGGCGATGTTGACCAGCTGGAGGTCGCGGGCCGTCATGTCGTTGATCACCGTGTAGCCGGCCACGGCCTCACGCCAGCGCTCGGCGGGCAGGTCGCGGGTCACCGAGCCGATCACGACGGCCAGCTCGACCTCGTGCTCCAGGTGCTTGGTGCGGGCCGGCGCGATCACCGGGCGGTTGTGGCCCGTCAGCGAGGACGGCGGCTTGAAGAACAGCACCGGCTCGGGCGGAACCTCCAGCCCGCTCTCCTCGGCGTGCGCCAGATAGTTCAGCGCCAGGCAGCAGATCTTGGTGCAGGTGGCCACCGGCGCCTCGAACACCACCGACGACTCCTGCAGCGGCGTCCCGGCCCTGGTCCACAGCAGGTCCACCTCTTCGGTGAGCCGGTCGAGCCCGTAGTGGGCCAGCATCGCCACCGGATCGTCGCCACCCTGCAGCCCGGCCAGGCTGAGCAGCTCGCCACCCTCGCGCCAGGCCACCACTTCCACTCGCTCGGCGGGGGATCGCCGGATACGCCCGAGAAACACGGCCACTCCTTCCTGGAGGTCGGCCCTCAGCTCACCAGGTCCGCGACAGGCGTCACAAGGCCCCGTCCTTGCGATGACGCCCCCGTACTTGCGCTCCTTCTTGTCCGCGGGCCGCCATCCGGCCTTTGATGGTCCCCATGACCCGGACCTTGCATGTCAGCCGCGACCTCTTCGCCAGCGGGCAGCGCTATCTGGCCGGGGGCGTCTCCAGCGACGCCCGCCGGGTGGCCGGCGTCCCGCTCTACGTGGACCGCGCCCAGGGCGCGCGGCTGTGGGACGTGGACGGCAACTCCTATATCGACTACGTACTCGGCCAGGGGCCCGCGCTGCTCGGCCACTGCCCGCCTCCGGTGGTGGAGGCGATCGCCGCCCAGGCGGCCCGCGGCATGGTCTACTCGGCTCAGCACGCCGCCGAGGTGCGGGTGGCCGAGCGGATCTGCGCGATGGTGCCCTCCGCCGAGCGGGTGAGGTTCAACACCGTGGGATCTGAGGCGGTCCACGGCGCGCTCCGGCTGGCCCGCGGCTACACCGGCCGCTCCAAGATCCTCAAGTTCGAGGGGCACTACCACGGCTGGCTGGACCCCGTCCTCTACAGCGTGCACCCGGCCGTGGACGCGGCCGGTCCCGCCGGCGCCCCCGTCGCCGTGCCGGGTACGGCGGGCCAGCAGCCCGGCCACTCCGAAGACCTGATCATCTGCCCGTGGAACGACGTGGAGGCGCTGACCGCCCTCATGGAGCGGCACGCGGGACAGATCGCCGCCGTCATCACCGAGCCGGTCCTGTGCAACACCGGGGCGATCATCCCGGACCCCGGCTACCTTGAGGCGGTGCGCAGGCTCTGCGACGAGCACGGCACCCTGCTGATCTTCGACGAGATCATCACCGGCTTCCGGCTCGCCCCCGGAGGCGCCCAGGAGTATCTCGGGGTCACCCCCGACCTGTCGGTGTTCGGCAAGGCCATGGCCGGTGGCATGCAGGTGTCCGCGCTGACCGGGCGGGCGGCCGTCATGGACCACATCTCGACCGGCAAGGTCGCGCACGCGGGGACGTTCAACTCCCAGCCGGTCGGCATCGCGGCGGCCGAGGCGACGCTGCGCATCCTCGACGAGCAGCGTGCCGAGGTCTACGGCGGGTTGTTCGAGCGCGGCGCGGCGCTGATGGAGGGCCTGCGGTCGGCCGCGGCCAAGGCGGGCGTGCCGATCCTCGTGGACGGCCCCGGCCCGGTGTTCCAGACGTACCTGACCGACGCCCCCTCCGTGCGCGACTACCGGGACTTCGCCGCCACCGACCGGGCCGGGATGGCCCGGCTGCAGGCGGCGCTACTCGACAGGGGAGTCAACATGGTTCCGCGTGGCCTGTGGTTCATGTCCACGGAGCACACCGAGGCGGACATCGACGCCACGGTCGACGCCTTCGCCGGGGCTCTGGGAGACCTGTGACCTGTTGCGTTCGGTCGAGATGACCAGCGCGACGCCGATCAGGATGATCACGCCGCCGGCGATGATCCGCAGCGTGACGGGCTCGCTGAGCACCAGCGCGCCCAGGAGGACGGCGACCGCCGGGTTGACGTAGGCGTAGGTCGAGACGAGCGAGATGGGCGCGTTGCCGAGCAGCCACGAGAACGCCGTGAACCCGACCAGCGACCCCATCAGGATGAGGTACACCAGCGCGAGCCAGGACCTGCCGGTGATCGCCGACAGGTCCAGGCGCTCGCCCAGGCCGGCGCCCAGCACCGCCAGGCCGACGCCGCCCGCGAGCATCTCGACCGCGCTCGTCGCGAACGTGTTGGGGGGCATCGCGATGCGGCTCGACAGGAAGGAGCCCACCGCCCACAACAGGGAGGCGACCAGCACCACGACGATCCCCACCGTGCTCGCCCCCTCGCCGCCGGTCAGGGAGAGCGCCGCCACCCCGCCGAGTCCGACCAGCACGCCCGCCAGCGTGAGCGTTCTGGGCCGGTCGCGCACCACGAACCTGAAGATGACCAGCCACAGCGGCACCGAGGCCACCAGCAGCGCCGCCAGTCCGGTGGAGATGTACTGCTCCGCCACGGCCAGCATGCCGTTGCCCAGGGTGAGCAGCAGCACTCCCACCAGGCAGGCGCCGAGGAACTGCTGCCGGGTCATCCTGAACGCCTGCCTGCCGGACCTGGCCAGCACGAACCCACCGAGGAGCACGGCCGCGGTGAGGAAGCGCATGGAGCCGCCGAGCATGGGCGGGATCGTCTCGACCATGATGCCGATGCCGAGGTAGGTCGATCCCCACACCACGTAGACGATGGCAAGTGCGCCCCAGACGACGAGCGGGGAGCGGTCAGTGGCGTTCGGGTTCATAGCTCATGACAATAGCGGGCGAGTACGACAGAAACCCTGCGGAAAACGGACAACAAGTGGCGAGATGTTAGCGATAGTCGGCTTTCGCGCCACTGTCGCGGGTTTGCGGTTCCTTGCCAGGATCCTTCCTGTCCCGCCATCTCCTCACGAGACAGGAAGCGTCACATGAGCGCAGTGACCGCAGTCCCGCCCGCCGCCAACGCCGCCGCCGTGGCCCACTTCTCCGCCCGCCTGTCCTTCGAGACCGACGTCTCCGATGTCGCCGCCGACCTGGAGGCCACGGCGCCGGAAGTCATCGTCGTCGACTCACGCAGCGAGGAGAGCTGGAACCAGGGCCACATCCCCGGCGCCACCCACCTGCCCACCTCGCGGATCGCGGACGAGGCCCTCGCCGCGATCCCGAAGCACCTCACGGTGGTGACCTACTGCTGGGGCCCCGGCTGTAACGGCGCCACCCGGGCCGCCCTGGAGTTCGCCAGGCTCGGCTATCGGGTCAAGGAGATGCTGGGCGGCTTCGAATACTGGGCCAGGGAGGGCTTTCCGGTCGAGAGCCCGTCAGGCGTCGGCAACCGCCCCAAGGACCCGCTGACGGCCCCCGTGGCGGCTGCCACCTGCGCCTGCTGACGAGGGACCAGAAGAAGATTGGTGCCCCCGTCCGAATCCCGTCGATCGGGGGCGTCGAAATTCATACCCCCCAACCACCGGGGCCAACCGCCAATTTCTCAAGAGTCAACCCCCGATCCGCAAAGGTCGGCCGTAATGACACGGAAATGAGGCCCGCCGCCGCCAGAGGGGAAGGAAGGACGGCGGGCCGGTAGCGGCGGAGAGGTCAGCGCGGGCCGAGCTTCTCCACGATGAGCCGGTAGAGCTGGCGCGGCCGGCCCGGCTGCGGCGTGCGGTTGGGCGGCAGCGGCCACGCGAGTCCCTCGTCGACCAACGTGCGCAGCAACCGCCGAGCCGTACGCGGCGTGACTCCCAGCATCTTGCCCGCGCCCTCGGCGTCGACCACCGTGTCGCCGCCTTCGAGTTTGGCCGCCAGCCGGGCCAGCACCTCCACCCCCTTCGGCTTGAGCGCGGTCGACCCCGTCGGCGGCATCCGGGGAGCCGGGATCAGCGCTCGCCCTTCCCGGTCGACGGCGAACCCCTGCGCCTGCTTGCCGGCCTGGGTGCGCGCCAGCGCGGCCCGGGCGTGCGACTCGGCGTCGTGCGTCGTCCGGCCCATGCCCACGCCCACCTCGACCGCCAGCCCCAGCTCGTCGCGGATCCTGGCGGCGAACGGCAGCACCCTGAACCCGTCGGTGGCCGCGGCGATCGAGCCCCTGGTCGCGGTGACCAGATAGCTGTGGTCGTCGATCGGCCAGACGGTGGCGTTGATCCGGTTCGCCTCCTGGACGAGCAGCCGGTGCAGCGACAGCCGCAACTCGTCACGCCAATAGCGGGGCGCCGCGCGCCGCACGGGCTCACGCAGCGTCGGCACCTCCACCAGCACGACGGTGAGCTGTGACTCCTCCAGCCGGTGGTGCGCGCCCAGCAGCGCGGCGGTGTGCAGCGCGGTGCGCACGGCCGCCGAGGTCGGCCTGATCTTGATGACGGGCACGCCTGCCGCCTGCAGGCGCTCCGCCACCGCGGGCAGGCACGTCAGCGCTCCCGTCGTGGCCCCCTGGCGCGACAGCCGCTCATGGTAGGCGGCGATGGTGCCCGTGGCCCCCGGCTCGTCGCGGCTGTGCACGTCCGTCGCCGGTATGCCCAGGTCGGTGTACGCCTCCTCGACGTCGGCACGGCTCACCACGTCGACGCTGACCCGTTGCGGATCGACCCGCGGATCCAGCGCGGCCTTGGCCAGTGCCGCCACCAGCGCCGCCCCGCCGAGCTGGACGTAGGTGGCGGGCATCGTCAGCACGCCGGAACGCCTGGCCAGGTCGTAGGGGACCGGGCTGGCGAACAGGCACGCGTCCACCCCGGGACCGAGCCGCGTCACCTTGTCAGGCGCCTCCTGCTCATCACGGTACGCGGCGGCCACCAGCCGGCAAGGCAGCGGCGCTGCGGCGTGACCCATCAGCATGACGCGCTCGACCAGATCATGGGGTCCGACCACGCCAATAGTGAGGTCCGGTGTCATGGCGCCCGGGCGTGACACTCGGGGTGTTTCTTCGGCCCTCTCGACCAATGTTCGTCCCATCCTGCGGTCCGTTGCAGTGCTCTCTTTTGGAACGATCGCTCGCGGGGGCCGTAATGTCACGCCCGACTTTTCCGGAAAGCCGTTCTGGTTGACCACCCGAGAAGACGTCTCAGCAGCTCAACGCGGTATTCCCAACGCTTTTCAGTGTTCGGAAATCTCTCGTGTAATGTCCGCTCCGAGAGCCCGCATTCGCGCGGCGAGATGCGCGTGCCCGCGATCGATGAGGTAACCCGACTCGATGACGGTCTCGCCTTTGGCGGCCAGTCCGGCGAGCACCAGGGCGATACCGGAACGCAGATCATGAGCGGTTACGCGGGTGCCGGTCAGAGGAGTGGCGCCGCGCACGACCGCCCGGCTGTCCTCCACCTCCACGTTGGCGCCCATCTTGTTCAGCTCGCCCGCCAGCGCGAACCGGCCGTCGAAGATGCGCTCGTGGATGTAGCTGGTGCCGTCGGCCAGCGCCGCCACGGTCATCATCGGCGACTGCAGGTCCGTGGCGAAGCCCGGATAGGTGTCGGTGATGATGTTGATCGGCCGCAGCGGGCCGTCGCAGCGCACGTGCAGCACCGCGCCCTGCCGGGCGAAGTCGACCCCCATCTGCTCCAGCTTGTAGCGCACCACGCCCAGGTCGAGGCCGGTGCCGACGAGGCTCAGCTCGCCCTGCGTGATGGCCGCGGCCATGGCGAACACGCCCGCGTCGAGCCGGTCAGGCATCACGGTGTGCTCGACGGCGTGCAGCTCGTCGACGCCCTCGACGGTGATGAACCCGGTGCCGCCGCCGCTGATGCGCGCGCCCATCTTGGCGAGCATGTCGATGACGTCGAGCACCTCCGGCTCCAGCGCGGCGTTCTCGATCACGGTGGTGCCCTTGGCCAGGGCGGCGGCCATGATCAGGTTTTCGGTGCCGGTGTGGGAGGGGGTGTCGAGGTAGAGGGTGGCGCCGGTCAGGCCGGACGCCTTGACGTGGATGACGGTCTCGCCCTCGTCCACGATCGCGCCGAGCCGCTTGTAGCCCAGGTAGTGGAAGTCGAGGTTGCGGCTGCCGAGATTGCAGCCGCCGACCCCTTCCACGATCGCCTCGCCCAGCCGATGGAGCAGGGCGGGGGTGAACAGGACCGAGCCGCGAAAGCGCCTGGCGATCTCGGCGGGGAGCACCGGGCTGGACAGCCGCGAGGCGTCGATCACCAGCGTGCGCTCGGACTCGTGCAGCTCGACGTAGGCGCCGATGGCCTCGGCCAGCTCGACCGCGCGGCGTACGTCCTCGATGATCGGGACGTTGCGCAGGACGGTGCGGCCCTTGGCGGCCAGCAGAGCCGCACCGATCATCGGCAGCACGGCGTTCTTCGCGCCCTGGATGAAGGCGGTTCCACGCAGTGCGTTGCCACCGCGCACGCGGTAACGGACCATTCCTGCGGCTCCTCGGGAATTATCGATCGGGATTATCGGTGAGGTTCGATCCGGCCAACAGTAGCCGCTCGCAACACCTGACCCGGCCGAATCATCCGGTAAAGGGAACCCCGGTGATGCGCTCGTATGCCTCCAGGTATCGCTGCCTGGTGCGCATGACTACGGCGTCGGGCAGGTGTGGTGGGGGCGTTGCGGAGCTTTTGTCCCATCCGGATTCGGGCGAGGTTAGCCAATCACGGACATACTGCTTATCGAATGACGGCTGAGGCTGTCCCGGCTGCCACTCGTCCGCCGGCCAGAATCGCGACGAATCCGGCGTGAGAACTTCGTCTCCCAGCGTCAGCACCCCGTCGGCGTCCCAGCCGAGCTCGATCTTGGTGTCGGCCAGGATGATGCCCCGCTCGCGGGCGATCTCCGCGCCGCGGGTGTAGACGGCGAGCGTGATGCGCCGCAGCTCCTCCGCCGTCTCGGCGCCGACGTCCGCCACCACCTGCTCGAACGAGATCGGCTCGTCGTGCTCGCCCAGGGGCGCCTTCGTCGACGGGGTGAAGATCGGCTCGGGCAGCCGCGACCCGTCCTCGAGCCCCGGCGGCAGCCGTACACCGGACACCACCCCGTCACGGCGGTAGTCGCTCAGCCCGCTCCCGGTCAGATAGCCGCGGGCCACGCACTCCACCTGCACCATCTTCAGCGGTTTGACCAGGATGCTGCGCGCGTCCTCGCCGGGCGCCACGACATGGTTCGGCACCAGGTCGCGGAGCTGGTCGAACCACCACAGCGACATCTGCGTGAGAATCGCGCCCTTGTCCGGGATGTCGGGCTCAAGAACGTAGTCGAAGGCCGAGATCCGGTCGGAGGCCACCATGAGCAGCGGGCCCTCATCGGTCTGGTAGAGATCGCGAACCTTGCCGGAATGCAGGTGTTTCATGGGGCGATGTCCGTCCGGTAGAAGGAACCCCGCAGCTGGATCCTCGACACCAGCTCGTAGGCGTTGCGGCGGGCGCTCTCCTGGTCGGGGCCGTTGCCCACCACGCTCAGCACCCGCCCGCCCGCGGAGACGATCTCGCCGTCCGACCGTGCGGTGCCGGCATGGATCACGTAGGCGTTCGCCGTCGAATCCAGCCCGCTGATCACGTCTCCCTTGACCGGACTGTCCGGATAGTTCTCTGCCGCGATCACCACCGTCACAGCGGACCCGCCGCCGAAGACCGGATCCGGCCCCAGCTCACCCGTGGCGCACGCCATCAGCAGCCCGCCGAGCGGCGTCTCCAGCCGGTCGAGCAGCACCTGAGTCTCGGGGTCGCCGAACCGCGCGTTGAACTCGATCACCTTCGGCCCCTTGGACGTCAGGGCCAGCCCCACGAAGAGCACCCCCTGGAAGGGCAGGCCGCGCCGGCTCAGCTCGCCGATCGTGGGATGCACGATCTCCCGCATGACCTGCTCGGTCAGCCCTTCGGGCGCCCACGGCAGCGGCGTGTAGGCGCCCATGCCGCCGGTGTTGGGCCCCCGGTCGCCGTCGTAGGCCCGCTTGAAGTCCTGCGCCGGCTGCAACGGAACCGCGGTGCTGCCGTCGCAGAGCGCGAACAGCGACACCTCCGGCCCGTCGAGGAACTCCTCGACGACGACCTGCTCGCACGCCGCCGCGTGGGCCAGAGCCGTCTCCCGGTCGTCGGTGACCACCACGCCCTTCCCGGCGGCCAGCCCGTCGTCCTTGACCACGTACGGAGCGCCGAACTCGGCCAGCGCCGCCGCGGCCTGCTCCGGCGTCCGGCACACCCGCGCCTCCGCCGTGGGGACCCCGGCGGCCCGCATGACCTCCTTGGCGAACGCCTTTGACCCCTCGATCATGGCCGCCTGGCCGGACGGCCCGAAGCAGGCGATCCCCGCCTCCCGCACCGCGTCGGCCACCCCGGCCACCAGAGGCGCCTCCGGCCCCACGACGACGAGATCGACCTCCAGCCGCCTGGCCAGGGCCGCGACCTCCTCCGGATCGAGGGGATCCACGGCATGCAGCCTGGCGACCTCCTCGATCCCCGGATTCCCAGGAGCGCAGTGAAGCTCGCCGACCTGGGGGTCGAGCTTGAGTGAACGGCACAGGGCGTGCTCACGCCCACCGGAACCAATGACTAGAACGCGCACCCGCCCATTCTCGCAGCCCACCGGCCCCGCCGGTCCGCGGCCCGCATGTCCGGCGCCTCCGCGGGCAGTCACTTCTCGTAGGCCAGGAGATGGTGGAACAGTTCGCAATCTTTGTAAGGTTCTACCTGATCCACCGACCGGCCTGCGGGTATCGTCGATGGGGTTCCCCCGCCTGTGTGGTAACTTAAGGCGGCTTATGGCGTCTTGCGTGATTGGAGGTGGTCCGGGATGAAACCTGGTGATCCCAGCAGTACGTGCTCGCACACGTACGCCCCAGTTGCCCCCGACCACTCCAATCCGGCAGCCTGATCGTGCCTCCGCGCATTCTTGTGAGGTGACTTTTCTTCGCGCGTGGAGCGTGCCATGTCGGGCGGAAAGGGACTGCCATGCGCTCGTCCACGCTTTTCCGTCGCATCAACCGCCACCCCATCCAGGCTCACCAGTCGCGCCCGCATCTGCAGTCGGTGCGTGAGGTCTGCGTGCCCCCCGTCGACTCCATCGTCGAGTACGCCGCCTACATCGAGGGCAGGCGGACCACCGCCTCCGGCATCGTGGAGTGCCTGGACTCGGTCCGCCGGCACAACAAGGACTCCGCCGGCCCCAAGGCGTTCGTCTGGGTCGGGCTGCACGAGCCCGCGGCCCCCGAGGTGGAGTGGCTCGCGGAGGTCTTCGACCTGCACCCCCTGGCCGTCGAGGACGCCGTCAAGGCCCACCAGCGCCCCAAGGTCGAGCGCTACGGCGACTCCCTCTTCATGGTCCTCAAGACCATCGCCTACCTGGATCACGACGAGCTGACCGCGACCAGCGAGATCATCGCCACCGGCGAGATCATGGTGTTCCTCGGCGTGGACTTCGTGGTGACCGTGCGGCACGGCGAGCACTGCCCGCTCGCCGAGGTGCGCGAGCGCATCGAGGACAGCCCCGAGCTGCTGGACCGCGGCCCGGCCGGTGTGCTGCACGCGATCTCCGACCATGTCGTGGACCGCTACCTCCAGGTGGCCGACCTGATGCAGATGGAGCTCGAAGAGGTCGAGGCCACCGTGTTCGCGGACGTCAGCTCCCGCGACATCAACCGGATCTACCAGCTCAAGCGCGAGATGCTCGACCTGAAGCGGGCGGTCACCCCGCTGCAGGCGCCGCTGGCCGCGCTGCCCCAGCGCCGGGTGATCCCGTCGGAGATGCGCGAGTACTTCCGCGACGTCGGCGACCACCTGTCCCGGGTGTGCGAGCAGGTGGAGTCCTCCAACGAGCTCTGCAGCTCGATCCTGCAGGCGGCGCTGGCCCGCTCGAACGCGCTGGCCAACGAGGACATGCGCAAGATCTCCTCCTGGGTGGCCATCCTGGCGGTGCCCACGATGATCGCCGGCATCTACGGCATGAACTTCGACTTCATGCCCGAGACCAAGCAGGTCTGGGGCTATCCGGCGGTCCTGGCCATGATGGTCACCGCCTGCGTCCTGCTGCACCGCGGCTTCCGCCGCAACGGCTGGCTGTAGTCAGACGCCGACCGGCTTGAGCGGCCCGACGGCGTCGGGCAGCTCGAGCCCGCGCTCCTGCCACAACTCGCGCATCCGGTCCGGGTAGTCCGTGACGATCCCGGCCGCCCCGAGGTCCAGCATGCGGGCGGCCAGCGCCTGGTCGTTGACCGTCCAGACGGCCACGTCCAGCCCCGCCCCGGCGGCCTGGGACATCAGCCGCTCGTCCACCATCACGTGCTCGGGCGAGAGCGTGGTGGCCCCGGCCTCGCGGGCGGCGGCGGGGATGTCGTCGCCCAGGGGGCCGTTCCAGTCCAGCGTGTCGAGCTCGATCAGCGCGAAGCGCCGCGTGTCGGGCGCGAGCTTGGCCGCGTAGCGGATGATCCGCCAGTCGAAGCAGAGGATCGCGGCGTTGCGGAGCCTGCCGTGCCGTTCGAGCTCGTCGACCACCATCTCGGCGAACAGCTCCGGGTCGGGCGTGAGAGCCGGCCTGGTCGGATCGGACTTCAGCTCCACGTGCAGCCGTACGCCGTCGGCGGCGTAGGCGTTGACCAGCCCGAGTACGGCCCCGAGCGTGGGCATCCGGGTGTCCGGCATCGCCACCTGGGTCAGCGCGAACGCGTCGTCGGGGTGCCGTGGCAGGCGCACGCCGACGTCGAGGGTGCGCAGCTGCGAGAGGGTCAGCGAGTTGATGGGCTTGCCGACGTACGGGAAGTCGGGGTCGTCCGGCGTGACCGGTCGGGTGTCGGCGCTCGTCACGGCCGAGACCGTGAGGTCGTGCGTCAGCACGAGGCGCCGATCCGCCGTGAGCGCGACGTCGAGCTCGAGCGCGTGCACCCCGAGCTCCATCGTGCGGCTCATGCCCGGCAGCGTGTTCTCGGGCCAGAGGCCTCTCGCTCCCCGATGACCATGTATCTCAACGCGCACACCGGGGACACTACCTGCCGCGCGCCACCATCACGCGCCGCCACGCCGTGCCCTTTTTGTGCTGGTACGTGATGTCGCCGCCGCTGGTCGGGCGTGCAAGGCCGGACAACCTGGGGGCTCTCGGGCGTCCCGTCCGGTGGACCTCTACGGCCTTGTGGTGGCCTACGGGCCCGCACCGGAATTCGAGATGATAAATGCAACTGTGTTGCAATAAGCTGCGGAACCATGACGGAGGCTCTCAAAACTACCCAACTCGACATGGTTCGGGCATGGGTGGACGGCTGGGTCGTCTCCCGCAGAACCGTGCCACCGGTGCCCGAACCCTGGGGCTTCCGCGTGGACGTGGGCCTGCCCGGCCACATGACCCGCCACATCCTGCCCGCCCCGACGCCCGCCCTCATCCAGCAACTGACGGCGACGATCACCGCCCCGGGCACCTGGCTGAAACTCTGCGCCCCGGCGGAGCTGATCGCCCCATGGCTGCCCCCGACCTGGTCGATCGAACCGCCGGAGTTCATGATGACCGCCCCCCTGACCCGCGAGCGCGCCGAGCCGCCCGCCGGCTACACGGTCGCGGTCACCACCCGCTCCGACGTCACCGTCGCCCGCCTGTTGACGCAGGCGGGTGAGATCGCCGCCCGCGGACAGCTCGCCGTCGCCGGCCGGGAGGCGGTGGTCGACCAGGTGGAGACCGCCCCCGCTCACCGCCGCCGCGGCCTGGGCGCCGTCATCATCCGGACCCTGGCCGGCGCCGCCGTCTCCAGGGGCGCCACCACCGGCGTGCTGGTGGCCACCCCTGCGGGCAGGGCCCTGTACGAGAGCCTCGGCTGGAGACTCCTGTCGCCGGTGACGGCGGCCGTCCTGACACCCAGGTAAGGGCTCAGATCAGCGAGCGGATCACCAGCGTCTGGTCACGGCCGGGGCCCACGCCGATGGCGGAGATCGGAGCGCCGCTCATCTCCTCGAGCGTGCGCACGTACGACTGCGCGTTGGGCGGCAGGTCCTCGAAGCTCTTGGCGCCCGTGATGTCCTCCTGCCAGCCGGGGAACTCCTCGTAGATCGGCTTGGCATGGTGGAAGTCCGTCTGCGTCATCGGGATCTCGTCGTGCCGCACCCCGTCGACGTCGTACGCCACGCACACCGGGATCCGCTCCAGCCCCGACAGCACGTCGAGCTTCGTGAGGAAGAAGTCGGTGACCCCGTTGATCCGGGTCGCGTAGCGGGCGATGACCGCGTCGAACCAGCCGCAGCGCCGGTTGCGGCCGGTGGTGACACCGTACTCGCCGCCCGTCTGGCGCAGCCACTCGCCCATCTCGTCCTCCAGCTCCGTGGGGAACGGGCCGGAGCCGACACGGGTGGTGTAGGCCTTGAGGATGCCGATCACCCGGGTCAGCCGCGTCGGCGGGATGCCCGAGCCGGCGCAGGCGCCGCCCGAGGTGGGCGAGGAGGAGGTGACGAACGGGTACGTGCCGTGGTCGATGTCCAGCAGCGTGCCCTGCCCGCCTTCCAGCAGCACGAACTTGCCCTCGTCCAGAGCATTGCTCAGGACCAGGGACGTGTCGGCGATGTGCGGCTTGAGCCGTTCGGCGTAGGCGAGATACTCCTCGACCACCGCGTCCGGGTCGATGCCGCGCCGGTTGTAGAGCTTGGTGAGCACCTGGTTCTTCTCGGCCAGCGCGACCTCGATCTTCTTGGCCAGGATGCCCGGATCGAGCAGGTCCTGGACGCGCACGCCGACCCGGTAGATCTTGTCGCCGTAGGCGGGGCCGATGCCGCGCCCGGTCGTGCCGATCCTGGCCTTGCCGAGATAGCGCTCGGTGACCTTGTCCAGCGCCTTGTGGTGCGGCATGATCAAGTGCGCGTTGGCGGAGATCAGCAGCCGCTCGGCCGAGATGCCCCGCGCGGCCAGGCCGTCGATCTCGCCCAGCAGCACGCCGGGGTCGATCACCACGCCGTTGCCGATCACGGGCACCACATGCGGCGACAGGATGCCCGTCGGCAGCAGGTGCAGCGCATATTTCTGGTCACCGATGACCACGGTGTGACCCGCGTTGTTGCCACCCTGGTAACGGACGACGTAGTCGACATCGCCACCGAGAAGGTCGGTGGCCTTGCCCTTGCCCTCATCGCCCCACTGGGCTCCTACGAGAACGGCAGCCGGCATTGTTGAGTCTCCCGAACACAAAACGAAACCCCTGGCGCAAGCGCGACAGGGGCTCTTGCGTGGAGAGACTACCCGAGTATGCCTATTCGTCCCAAGAGCTAGCCCTTGGTCAGCGCGTCGTAAGCTGTTTGGCTGCTGTCCTTGAGGAATTGGTTGCAGCGCTCGGCCTCGTCCTTCTCACCGATCGCCAGGGCGGCTCTGGCCAGCGCGGACAGGCACCGCAGGAACCCGCGGTTCGGCTCGTGCTCCCAGGGAATCGGCCCGTGCCCCTTCCAGCCGGCCCGGCGCAGCTGGTCCAGGCCCCGGTGATAACCGGTGCGGGCGAAGGCGTAGGAGGTGACCGCGTGACCCTGCGCGAAGTACTCCTCCGCGAGCGTGGCCCAGGCCGCCGGGAAGGCGGGGAATCGGGCGGCCACGTCCGAGGCCTTGGCCCCTGATTCGAGAGCCTCTCTGGCCTCGGGCAGGTCCGGCAGGTGAGTCGGGGGCGGCCCGGCGAGAAGGTTATCCATAGGACAAGTCATACCCGCCGGGCCGTCGATGTGGCTAGGAGATCTTCGTCCCACTGCTCTTGAGGTGCTCGCAGGCCTCTCTCACCCGGGCGGCCATCCCGGCCTCCGCGGCCTTGCCGTAGGCGCGCGGGTCGTAGGCCTTCTTGTTGCCGACGTCGCCGTCGACCTTGAGCACGCCGTCGTAGTTGCGGAACATGTGGTCGGCGATCGGCCTGGTGAACGCGTACTGGGTGTCGGTGTCGACGTTCATCTTGACGACGCCGTAGGAGATGGCCTCGTGGATCTCCTCCAGCGCCGAGCCGGAGCCCCCGTGGAAGACCAGGTCGAACGGCTTGTCCTTGCCGTACTTGGAGCCGACCGCCTCCTGGATGTCCTTGAGCACGCTGGGCCGCAGCTTGACGTGGCCGGGCTTGTAGACGCCGTGCACGTTGCCGAACGTGGCGGCCAGCATGTAGCGGCCCCTGTCGCCGAGCCCGACGGCCTCCGCCGTGGCCAGGGCGTCACCGGGGGTGGTGTAGAGCTTCTCGTTGATCTCGCCGACGACGCCGTCCTCCTCGCCGCCGACGACGCCGATCTCCATCTCCATGATGATCCTGGCGCGGGCGCACTTCTCGAGGAGCTCCTCGGCGATCTGCAGGTTCTCCTCCAGGGGCACGGCCGAGCCGTCCCACATGTGCGACTGGAAGAGCGGGTCCAGCCCCTTGGACACCCGCTCCAGCGAGATGTCGATCAGCGGCCGCATGTAGCCGTCGAGCTTGTCCTTGGGGCAGTGGTCGGTGTGCAGCGCCACGGTGACCGGGTATCTGGCGGCCACCACGCGGGCGTACTCGGCCAGCGCGGTCGCGCCGACCACCATGTCCTTGACCGTGGCGCCCGACAGGAACTCGGCGCCCCCGGTGGACACCTGGACGATGCCGTCGCTCTCCGCCTCGGCGAAACCCCGCAGCGCGGCGTTCAGAGTCTGGGAGGAGGTCACGTTGATCGCCGGATAGGCGAACCCGCCGGCCTTGGCACGGTCGAGCATCTCGGCGTAGACCTCTGGAGTCGCTATAGGCATGAGTCATCTCCCTGAGAAGTACGGCTTCGCGCAGCCCAGTATCCCGGTCTGCTACCCGCCGTGGTAGTGACAACGCCCGCTAGGCTCTCCCGGGTGGACGTGCTCCTGAATCTCCTCGACCCGACGTGGTGGCTCACCATTCTCGGCGCTTTCGCCACAGTGGGCGTGCTGGCCATCATCTTCGCCGAAACGGGTCTGCTGCTCGGCTTCTTCCTGCCGGGCGACTCGCTGCTGGTGGCGGCGGGGATCTTCAGCTCCGCGTCCGTGGCCGCCGGGATGGGCATCGCGCCGCTGTCGCTGCCCATGCTGCTGATCGGCACGCCCCTGTGCGCCATCGCGGGCGCCCAGCTCGGCCACTTCCTCGGGGCGAGGTTCGGCCGCAGGCTGTTCGAACGGCCCGACTCGCGGCTGTTCAAGAAAGAGCACGTCATCAGGGCCGAGGAGTTCTTCGAGAAGTTCGGCCCGGCCAAGGCCGTGGTGCTGGCCCGGTTCGTGCCCATCGTCCGCACGTTCATGAACCCCGTGGCCGGCGTGCTGGAGATGAACACCAAGCGGTTCTTCCTGTGGAACGTCATCGGCGGCGTGGTCTGGGTGGAGAGCCTCCTGCTGCTCGGCCACTTCCTCGGCAACCGGGTCGATCCCAAGCAGATCGACCGTTACGTCCTGCCGGGCGTCTTCGTCATCGTGCTCATCTCGCTGATCCCGATCTTCTTCGAGGTCATCAAGAACCGCAGGGCCGCCGGAGCGCTGCCCGAGCCCGGCGGCAAGCATCACCGCGTCCCGTCCGGCACCGACCTCTGAGAGCATCGGGAAAGCCGCCTTACCACCAGGTACGCTCCCACCTGTGGGACGCCACAGGTCAGATCCGATGGGCCTTGCCCGCCTGGCACTCGCCGTGCTGGCGGTCGGGGCCGTGGTGACGCTCCTGGTCATCGGAGGGCGAGCGCTGTTCGCCTCGCTCGACACCGAGCCTGCCCCCGCGCGCCAGCACGCCTCGGCCGCCCCGTCGGACAGCGCTCAGACGCCGACCCTGCGCATCGAGTGCGTGGCCGACACCTGCCCTCCTGTCACCGTCCGGGTGCCCGGCGGCGACGTGCTGCAGCACCGCGACATGAGCAGGGGCGAAGAGGTCAGCTTCTTCGAGCCCGAGCTGGACGTGGTGCTGTCCGACGCCGGCACGGTCCGCGTCACCGAGAACGGGGAGCGGCGCCCCCAGAGAGACCTGGGCGAGCGGGAGGCCTTTACAGTCCGAGGTCCTGGAGGGTGAAGGCGGAGCGGTAGTCGAGGCCCTCCTCGGCCATCCGGCCCTGCGCGCCCCTGTCGACGATCGTGGCCACCGCCACCACGTCGGCGCCCGCCTCGCGCAGCGCCTCGACGGCGGTCAGCGGAGACGCGCCGGTCGTGGAGGTGTCCTCGACCACCAGCACCCGGCGGCCCTTCACCTCGGGCCCCTCGATCCTGCGCTGCATGCCGTGCGCCTTCTGCGCCTTGCGCACCACGAACGCGTCCAGCGTGCGGCCCCGGGCGGCCGCGGCGTGCAGCATGGCCGCCGCCACCGGGTCCGCGCCCAGCGTGAGCCCGCCCACGGCGTCGAACTCCAGGTCCTCCGTCAGGTCGAGCATGGCCCTGCCGACCAGGGGCGCCGCCACCCCGTCGAGGGTGATCCGGCGCAGGTCGAGATAGAAGTCTGCCTCCTGTCCGGAGGAGAGCACCACGCGGCCGTGGACGACGGCCTTCTTCTTGATCTCGGCCAGCAGGCTGTCGCGGTCTGTCATGGAACCAAGCTTAGGGTCCGGATCGGGTCGCCCAGATCCCTCCCATAGGCAAAGGCGCGCGTTCGGTTTAGCCATGGGGGTGGGTGCGGAATGACTGTGCGGGCAACGGTTCGTAACCGCGAGGTCACTATGAGTGTGGAATCACAGCAGAGCGACGCAGAGCTCTTGCATGCGGTCAGAGGGGGCAATGCCGCCGCCTATGGCCGGCTCTATGAGCGCCATGTCGCAGCCGCCCGCGCCCTGGCCCGTCAGCTCGTCCATGGCGAGGCCGAGGTCGAGGACGTGGTCGCCGAGTCCTTCACGAAGATCCTCGACCTGGTGGGCCGCGGCGGGGGCCCGGACACCGCCTTCAGGACCTACCTGCTGACCGTGGTGCGCCGGACCGTCCACGACCGCTCCCGCGTGCAGATCCACCAGGTGACGACGGGCGAGATCGAGCTGTTCGACCCCGGCGTGCCCTTCACCGACCCGGCGATGGCCGGGCTCGAAGGCTCGCTGATCGCCAAGGCCTACCTGTCGCTGCCCGAGCGGTGGCGTGCCGTCCTCTGGCACACCGAGGTGGAGAGCGCGAGTCCGGCCGACGTGGCACCGCTGCTGGGCCTGTCGGCCAACGGGGTGGCCGCGCTCGCCTACCGGGCCCGCGAAGGGCTGCGCCAGGCCTACCTGCAGACCCACCTCACGGCGTCGCCGCCGCACGACTGCAAGCCGGTGCTCGGCAAGCTCGGCGCCTACGTCAGAGGCGGGTTGACCAGGCGCGACGCCAAGAGCGTGGACGAGCACGTGAGCGGCTGCCCCAGCTGCCACGCGGTCCTTCGGGAGCTGACCGAGGTCAACCGGAGCCTGCGCGCCGTCGTCGGCCCCCTCATCCTCGGCACGTCCGCTGCCGGCTACGCCACCGCGATGGCCGCGCCGGGCGGCGTCGGCGGCGGCCTGCTGCGGGCGCTCGGCGAGGGCGGCCTGCTGCGCGCGCTCGGCTGGGCGCGGCGGATGCCCGGCCAGCAGCAGCTGATCGTGGCGGGCGGGGCGGCCACGGTGCTGGCGGTGGCCGCCGCCTTCGCCCTGGTCTCCGCCGAGGAGCCGGACCCGGTCACCCAGTCCTCGGGCGCCGTCGACGCCTCGCCCCTCCCGGCGCCGCACCAGCCCCCATCACGCGCCCTGCCGACAGCGCACCCGGAGCGCGTCCCCGCCCGCGAGCCCGCCGTGCCCCCGGCCCACCAGCGCGCCGGTCAGGGCCGGCCCGGCCTGCGCGCCACGATCGCCGCCATGGGCTCGCTGATACGCGCCCAGCCGGGCATCGTGGCCGTACGGCTGCGCAACGCGGGCGACGGGGCGAGCGAAGCGGTCTACGCGGCCGTCGAGCTGCCGCCGGGCGTCACGCTGGTCCCTCCCGGCAGACGCCCCGGAGGCATCGCCCCGATCACGTCGGACCGCCGCACCGCAGGCGGCTCCGGCACGCAGTTCGCGTCGGGCAGGCGCGCCGGTGGTCGCGGTGTGGATCCGATCCAGCCGGTGGGGATCGTGGACGGCTGGACGTGCCGCCCGGCCGGGACCGGTGCGAGGTGTGCCAGGAGGCCGCTCGCCGCGGGCCGGGGGACGGCGGTGTTCCTGCGGGTCCAGGTGGCCGCCGGGGCGCCGCTGGGCCCGGGTCCCACGCTCCGGGTCGAGGCCGGACCCATCCGGCTCCAGGCCACGGCTGCTTCGGGCGTGCGGCCCACCGGTGCTTCCGCCCGGTTCGCCGCCGACGGCAAGGTCACCGTCCGGGCGGTGGGCAATTCGTTCCTGAGCTGCCCGGCCGAGCGCGAGGACTGCGCGGAGGCCACGCGCCGCAGGGGAGACCAGCGTGACAACGACCTGTGGCCGATGCGCCCGCTCGACCAGGACCGAGCGGACAGCACCGCCATCTCCAGCGGGGCCAGGCTCGCCCTGCCGGAGGGCGGCCGGGTCGTATGGGCGGGCCTCTACTGGTCGGCGAGCGCCGAGGCGGCCGGCCCGATCAAGCTCAGACCTCCGGGACGCAAGCGCTACGTGGCGATCAGGCCCAGCCACGTCGCCTCCCGCGACCTGCCCACCGGGCCCGCCTACCAGGCGTTCGCGGACGTCACCGGCCTGGTGAGCAACGTCCGGCGGCAGGGCACCTGGTGGGCGGCGGACGCGCCTCTGGACACCGCGACCTCTTTCCTGGAGCAGGACACGCCGCCTGGAGCCGGTGTCCCCGGCGATGGGCCGCACATGCCGGCTGGAGCCACGGTCCCCGGCGACCTGGCTGGAGCCGGAGGCCGGCGCGATGGGGCGGGCACGCTGAGCGCCGCGGTCCTCGGTCACGGATCGGTCGTGCCGGCGGTCGCGCGGAGGCCGGATCGCCGGGCGAGGACGCTGACGAGTGCGGGGAGTTCCGGCCACGCGGGGTGGAGTCTCGTGGTGGTCGCCACCGACCCGCGCGGGCCGTACGGACAGGCCGTAGTCCTCGACACCGCCGCCGTGATCGGCGGCGGGACGGGTCTGGTACGGATCCCGCTCGGCGGGCTCGAACCGGCCGCCGCGCCCGCCAGGGCGGAGCTGGTCACCTGGGAGGGCGACGCGGATCTCCGCGGCGACAAGGTCTCCCTCGGCTCGGGCCCGCTGGTGCCGGCGGGCGGTGACCGGGATCCGGCGAACGTCTTCGACGGCTCCTCCAACGGCGTGGCCGGGATGACGTTCGGTGTCGACGTCGACACGGTCAGCGCCCGGCTCGGGGCCCGCCCCTCGCTGGCGATCGCCGCGGAGCAGGACGTCGTGCTGTTCGGAGTCGCGGCCGTGAGCGTGCGAGCACGACCGTGACCGATATCGGGACAAACTGGTACGGTGCGCCTAGTTGGTCAGGCGCAACGTGGGTCCAGGGGCGAATCGTCGGGATTAACCCTCGCGCGATCACTTGCTTTCATTACCCTGAGACAGGGCCGCCGAGTCCGGCTCTGACGGTGCAGAGCCAGCAAGTCGGACCACCAAGAAAGGGGCGGTGTCAGTGGATCGCTGCGCGCTGTTCGTGGACGCTGGCTACCTGCTGGCTGACGGCGCGATGGCCGTGCATGGGACCCGCCATCGCGAAGCCGTCTCCTGGGACTACCCGGGGCTGCTGCAGCTCATGTCCGGCCTGTCACGCGAGCGCACCGGCCTGCCGCTGCTGCGCTGCTACTGGTACGAGGCCACGGTCGAAGGCCGGCGCACGCCGGAGCACGACGTGCTCGCCGACATCCCCGGCCTCAAGCTGCGCCTCTCGCGTATCCGCCCGGGCCGCCGCGAGGGCGTCGACGCACAGGTCCACCGCGACCTGATGACGCTGGCGCGCAACAGCGCCATCTGCGACGCGGTCGTGGTGAGCGGCGACGAGGACCTGGCCCAGGTCGTCTGCGACGCGCAGGACCTCGGCATCCGGGTCACGGTGGTGCACATCGCGGCCGACGCGAGCTGGGCCGTCTCCCGCACGCTCAGGCAGGAGAGCGACGACCTCATCGAGCTCGGCGGCGCCCACCTGCGCCCCTACGTCACCCTGGTGACCGGGTCGAGCGAGGCGTCCAACGGCCACCACCAGCCGGGCAGCAACGGTCACGGCTCCCACTCCCTGCCGCCCGCCTCCGAATCGTCACTGCCCCCTTCGCTGCCGTCCCCGCTGCAGTCGTCGCTGCCCCCCTCCTCCTCGTCGAGCACCGGCAGCCACGCCTCGCAGCACTCCAGCGGCCAGGGACAGAGCCAGCCCAGCTCAAACGGCCCGACCTCCGGCCGCGGGCGGTCCGCAAACCCGCCCGCGCTGCCCACCTACACCTATCCCGAGCCGCCCTCGCAGCCGTCGTCCGCCCCGGCCACCGGCCCGATGCAGCAGCAGTCGCCGACGACCGGCCAGTTCGCCTCCCCGTCCAGCGGCGGCACCTACCAGCCCTCGCAGCTCGGCGCCTACACGGGCCCGCAGTCCGCGCCGGTGTCACCGCCGTCCGCAGCCACGGCCGGAGCCACCACGCTGGCCGACGCGGTCAAGGCCGCCCACCGGGAGGGCCACGACTTCGGCGAATCCGTGGCGCGCGACGCCCCCGCCCTCTGGCTGGAGGCCGTGCTCGCCCGCAAGCCCCGCATGCCGTCGGACCTGGAGGCCCGCCTGCTCCAGGGCTCGTCGCTGCCCATCGACTTCCTGCTGCACGACGAGGTCCGCCACGCCCTGCGCCGCGGCTTCTGGGACGCCCTCGAACGCGCCCGCCACTAGCCTCCGACCCGGTTCGATCTCCCCACCCACCACGTCCTGCCCGGCCACGCAGTCTCACGCGGCGGTAGCTCCTTTACGGCCGGCCCAGAAACACCCCCCGCCGTCGACGGCGCCCTCCTCACCCCTTTCCGGTCCGTTCAGAAGGGCCCACACACTTCCGCCGCGCTCGCCTCACAACCTTCATGGCAGGCCGACCCGGAGCGGCTGACCCGCCGTTCGCGGCGCTCACCTCACGAGCTTCGTGGCAGGCCGACCCGGAGCGGCTGACCCGCCGTTCGCGGCACTCACCCAACCTTGTTCTACGGCCAGCCCGGAAAGGCCCACCCGCCGTTTGCGGCTGGGCCCTGTCCAGGGAAACGGTTCTCCGGTGGAGCGGGCCGGCCGCCGTCACGTGCGCATGGTGGGCCGTCTGGGGGGCGAGTCGGGGCGCGGATCCTGGTCTGAAAGTGCCGGCCGGTGGATCTGGCGACGGACCGGCATGGGCCACGATGGTGGCGATGGGTCCTGTTGGCCGAGTTGCTCGATGATGACCGGATCCACGCCGCTCGCCTTCCATCCTCCACCGGCCGGGCGTCGATCACGGCACGCTTGCATGGGCGAGCGGTCTGCCTGACGTCTCTCTCGCGCGTGCTTGTACTGCCGAGCGTTCTGCCTGATTTCGCCCACAGGCATCTCTGCGCTGGCGATCTTCACCACGAACCTCTCCGGGCCATGGCATCCGCCCGGACAAGGACCGAGTCTCTACGGGGACCGCCTGGTGGTTCACCAATTGGACGGCCACCATGCGCACGTAACGGCGCCCGGCCCGCTCCACCGGAGAACCGTTTCCCTGGACAGGGCCCAGCCGCAAACGGCGGGTGGGCCCTTTCGGGCTGGCCGTAAAGGCGGTGGGGAGAGTGCTGGGACGGATGGTTGTGAACGGTGGGTGAGCACTCCCGGGTGGCTGTCAAGGATTATGGGAGGAGCGAAGGTGGGGCGTTAGGACAGTGCGTCGAAGCCGGCGCGTAGGTGGGTGAGGCGCTCGTTGAGGTCGGCGAGGGGAGAGGCCAGCGTGGGGTCCTGGGACTTGCGGGCCAGTTCGCGGACCCTGGCGAGCTCGTCCTCCACTGCCGTCAGCCGGCGCGACAGCTCGGGCAGCACCGCGCCCCGGTCGTCGGTGCCCGGGGGCAGTTCGCCGGTGAGGCGCTCGCGCAGCAGGGAGGCCTGCTCGGCCAGGCGCTTGTTCATGTTGTAGAGCTCGGTGAACACCGACACCTTGGCTCGCAGCACCCACGGGTCGAACGGCTTGGTGAGGTAGTCGACGGCGCCGGCCGCGTAGCCGCGGAAGGCGTAGTCGGGGGCGCTGTCGACCACCGTCAGGAAGATGATCGGGATGTTGCGGGTCCGCTCCCGCCGCTTGATGTGCGCGGCGGTCTCGAACCCGTCCATGCCCGGCATCCGCACGTCGAGCAGGATGAGCGCGAACTCGGTGTTGAGCAGTGCCTTGAGGGCTTCCTCGCCGGACCTGGCGCGCACCGGCACCAGGTCGAGCGAGCTGAGGATCGCCTCCAGGGCGATCAGGTTCTCCTCGCGGTCATCGACCAGGAGGATCTTGGCTCGATCGGACATCGATCACGACCCTTCAGGTGATGAGTCGGTCGCGGGGGTCCGCCCTCGGCTGAGCCAGCCACGCAGCCGTTCGAGCAGACGGTCCACATCGACCGGCTTGGGCACATAGTCCGATGCGCCCGAGGCGATGCTCTTTTCACGATCGCCTCGCATGACCTTGGCGGTCAGCGCGATGATCGGCAGGTCGGCGAACTGGGGCATGCGCCGGATGGCGGACGTCGTCGCCCAGCCGTCCATCTCCGGCATCATGATGTCCATCAGCACGAGCGCGACATCCTCGTTCCGTTCGAGCTGCTCGATCCCCTCACGTCCGTTTTCAGCGTAGACGATCGTTGAGCCGTGTCGCTCCAGCACGCTGGTCAGCGCGAACACGTTGCGGATGTCGTCGTCGACGATGAGGATCTTGGCGCCGCTGAGCGGGTCGTCACCCTGCCACTGGCTGGTCTCGACCGGCGCCTCGACCAGCTCGGGCAGCGGCATGTCCAGCGGCAGCGGCGGCTCCGGCGACTCGGGCTCCTCGATGGAGGCGGTCATGAGCTGCCTGCGGGCCGCCCCTCCGTCGGTGGCCGCGAGCGGGCCGGTGTAGGAGGCGGGCAGGTAGAGGGTGAACGTGCTGCCCTTGCCCAGCTCGCTGTCCACGTGGATCTCACCGCCGAGCAGCCGGGCGATGTCCCGGCAGATCGCCAGCCCCAGGCCGGTGCCGCCGTACTTGCGGCTGGTGGTGCCGTCGGCCTGCCTGAACGCCTCGAAGATGACCTCGCGCTTGTCGGGCGCGATGCCGATGCCGGTGTCGATCACCTGGAAGGCGAGCAGATCGCGGGCGCCGTGCAGGGTCTCGTCGTCGAAGTCGACGTCGGCGGGGGCCTGGGCCACCCGAAGCTTCACCTCGCCCTTCGGGGTGAACTTCACCGCGTTGGACAGCAGGTTGCGCAGCACCTGCTGCAGGCGCTGCTCGTCGGCGTGCAGCTCCTGCTGAACGTCCGGGTCGACGTCCACGGTGAGCGCCAGCCCCTTGTCGGCCGCCAGCGGGGCGAACGCCGCCTCCAGCAGGTCGACGAGCTTGGGCAGCGACACCTGTATCGGATGGATGTCCATCCGGCCGGCCTCGACCTTGGACAGGTCGAGCATGTCGTTGATGAGCTGGAGCAGTGCCGAGCCGGCGCCGTGGATCGTGCGGGCGAACTCGACCTGCTGGGAGGTCAGGTTGCCTTCGGCGTTCTCGGTCAGCAGCTTGGCCAGCACGAGCAGGCTGTTGAGAGGCGTGCGCAGCTCGTGCGACATGTTGGCGAGGAACTCGGACTTGTAGCGCGAGGAGACCGCGAGCTGCTCGGCGCGCTCCTCCAGGGTCCGGCGGGCCTGCTCGATCTGGAAGTTCTGGATCTCGATGGCGCGGTTCTGCTTGGCCAGCAGGGCCGCCTTGTCCTCCAGCTCGGCGTTGGACCTGCGCAGCTCCTCCTGCTGGCGCTGCAGCTCGTCGGAGCGCTCCTGCAGCTCGCGGGTGAGGCGCTGCGACTCGGTCAGCAGGTCCTCGGTCCGAGAGTTGGCGATGATCGTGTTCATGGTGACGCCGATGGTCTCCACGAGCTGCGTCAGGAAGTCGAGGTGGACCTCGCCGAACGGTGTGAAGGAGGCCAGCTCCAGCACGCCGAGCACGCGGCTCTCGAACAGGATCGGCAGCACCACGATCTGCGCGGGCGTCGACTGGCTGAGCCCGCTGTCGATGGTGATGAACTTCGGCGGCACGTCGTCGAGGATGATGTGGCGGCCTTCGGCGGCGGCCTGGCCGACGATCCCCTCGCCGAAGGCGAAGCGCTGGCGCGGGCCCCGGTCGGGCCGCACGCCGTAGCCGCCGATCAGCAACAGCTCGTGCTCGCCCTCGGGGTCGACCCCGTAGAAGGCGCCGTAGCGGGCCGACACCAGCGGGGTCAGCTCGCTCATCGTCAGCTTGGCGACCTCGAACAGGTCGCGGTGGCCTTGCATGAGCCGGGAGATGCGGGCCAGGTTGGACTTGAGCCAGTCCTGCTCCTGGTTGGCCTGGGTGGTCTCGCGGAGGTTGGCCACCATCGAGTTGATGTTGTCCTTGAGCTCCGCCAGCTCGCCCTGCGCCTCGACGGCGATCGAGCGGGTCAGGTCGCCGCGTGCCACGGCGCTGGTCACGGTGGCGATGGCGCGGACCTGGGTGGTGAGGTTGCCGGCCAGCTCGTTGACGCTCTCGGTGAGCCGCTTCCAGGTGCCCTCGACGCCCTCGACGCGGGCCTGGCCGCCGAGCTGGCCTTCGGAGCCCACCTCGCGGGCGACTCGGGTCACCTCGGAGGCGAAGGAGGACAGCTGGTCGACCATCCGGTTGATGGTGGTCTTCAGCGCCAGGATCTCGCCCTGCGCGTCGACGTCGATCTTTCGGGTGAGGTCGCCGTTGGCGACCGCGGTGGTCACCTCGGCGATGTTGCGCACCTGGTAGGTCAGGTTGTTGGCCATGAAGTTGACGTTGTCGGTGAGGTCCTTCCAGACGCCCGACACGCCCTGCACCCGGGCCTGACCGCCCAGCTGCCCCTGCGTGCCGACCTCGCGGGCGACTCGGGTCACCTCGTCGGCGAAGGAGGACAGCTGGTCCACCATCGTGTTGAGGGTGTCCTTGAGCTGGAGGATCTCGCCCTGCGCGTCGACGGTGATCTTCTTGGACAGGTTGCCCTGCGCCACCGCGGACGACACCGCCGCGATCTGCCGCACCTGGGAGGTCAGGTTGTTGGCCATCGAGTTGACGTTGTCGGTGAGGTCCTTCCAGACCCCGGAGACGCCGCGGACCTGGGCCTGGCCGCCGAGCTGGCCCTCGGTGCCCACCTCGCGGGCGACCCGGGTCACCTCGGAGGCGAAGGAGGACAGCTGGTCCACCATCGTGTTCATGGTCGACTTGAGCTCGAGGATCTCGCCCTGCGCGTCGACGTCGATCTTTCGGGTGAGGTCGCCGTTGGCGACCGCGGTGGTCACCTGGGCGATGTTGCGCACCTGGTAGGTCAGGTTGTTGGCCATCGAGTTGACGTTGTCGGTGAGGTCCTTCCAGACGCCCGACACGCCCTTGACCTCCGCGCGCCCGCCGAGCTTGCCCTCGGTGCCGACCTCGCGGGCGACTCGGGTCACCTCGTCGGCGAAGGAGGACAGCTGGTCCACCATCGTGTTGAGGGTGTCCTTGAGCTGGAGGATCTCGCCCTGCGCGTCGACGGTGATCTTCTTGGACAGGTTGCCCTGCGCCACCGCGGTCGCCACGGTCGCGATGCTGCGCACCTGGGAGGTCAGGTTGTTGGCCATGAAGTTGACGTTGTCGGTGAGGTCCTTCCAGACCCCCGACACGCCGGTCACCTGGGCCTGGCCGCCGAGCTGGCCCTCGGTGCCGACCTCGCGGGCGACTCGGGTCACCTCCTCGGCGAAGCCGGACAGCTGGTCGACCATGGTGTTGACGGTGTTCTTCAGCTCGAACATCTCGCCCACCGCGTCGACCGTCACCTTGCGGCTCAGGTCGCCCTTGGCCACCGCGGTGGTCACGACCGCGATGTCACGCACCTGCGCGGCGACGCGGGACGACATGGTGTTGACCGCTTCGGTGAGGTCGCGCCAGCTCCCGGACATGCCGCGCAGGTTGGCGCTGCCGCCGAGCCGCCCCTCGGTGCCGGCCTCCCTCGCCACCCTGGTCACCTCGGAGTTGAACAGGGCGAGCTGATCCACCATGCCGTTGATGGCCTTGCCCAGCCGGCGCACCTCGCCCCGGGCCGACCGGTCGAGGTCGATCCGCCGGGAAAGGTCACCCTTCGCAACCGCGTCGATGACGTCGGCGGCGCCGCTCACCGGGCTCACCAGAGCGTCGATCAACACGTTGACCGACTCCACGCTCTCGGCCCATGCCCCCACGCCCGGCCCCGGTGTCAGCCGCTCGCCGAACCGGCCTTCCTTGACAACTTCCTTGCGTACCCTGGCCAGCTCGTTGGCGAGGTGCTCACGGCGATCGGCCACCTCGTTGAGCAGCAACCGCACCTCGCTGAGGATGCCCGCGGGCGCGTGCGGGACCCGGCGCCGGAAGTCCCCGTCTCGCCAGGAGAACAGCGTCTCCAGGATCGGGACGAGATCCGACTCGGTATAGGTCCTCTCCTCAGGACTTGGCGCGGCCTTGGCCGTTGTCATGGGGCCTCCTTCACTCGCTGGTGACTCCGGCGAGTGAGTCAAGTCTGTCACGATGAGTAGCTTGTAGTCCTGCCCTTGGATTTACCCCAAGCCAGAGCGAAGTGTGGTAGGCACGGTGGGATGACTGCTTCTCCCCGTGCGGTGCTCGCCGCTACGTTCGCGCCCGGCGAGACCGCTGTGACGGACGCGATGAGGTTCACGCGCGAGGTGATGACCGCGTGGGCCACCGGCGGCATGCTCCACATAGCCGAGCAGATCGCAGGTGATCTTGCCGAGCAGGTCGTTGACGAGCCATACGAGATGATTTGGAAGCATTTTGGGGACGCTGTACAGGTCGAGTTGAGGCAGCGAAGCACATCACAGGGTGATCCGAAGGCTCCCTCGGTCAATGTGGAGGAGTGGGGGATCACCTTTGCGGGCGACTCCCGTGTCCATTGGGCTAGGCTCACGCTACCTGGCTCTCCGGACAAGGTGGGCTCCGAATGGCTGGAACAGACCTCTAGAGGACCTCACTGGCTGGGCTTTCTCGCCGACGCCAGCGACCTGCTGGCCGGCACGCTCGACCCCGACATGGTGCCCGCCATCATCGCCCAGATCGTGGTCCCCAGGCTGAGCAGCTGGTGCGCCGTCTACACCTCCGACAGCGGGACCGGGCCGCTGCGCCCGGTCTACCTGTGGCACGCCGACGAGGCCAAGATCGACGGGCTGCGCGCGCAGCTGTCGGAGATGGACGTGAGCGCCGTGGGCACCCGCGCCGCCTCCACCTTCCACCTGGCCGACTCCCAGGTGCTGGCCGTCCCGCTGACCGCCCGCGGCCGCAGCCTGGGCGTGATGTGCCTGGGCCGGCCCGACCGCTTCCCCGACGAGGTCATCCAGTTCGCCGAGGACATCGGCAGGCGGGCCGCGCTGGCCACCGACAACGCCAGGCTGTACGCCCAGCAGGCGGCCGCCAACCGCGCCCTGCAGCGCAGCCTGCTGCCGCCCAACGAGCCGGAGGTGCCGGGCCTCGACTACGGCGTCGTCTACGAGCCCGCGGGCGAGGTCAACGAGGTCGGCGGCGACTTCTACGACCTGTTCAAGGCCGGCGACGACTCGTGGCGGTTCGCGATCGGCGACGTCTGCGGCACCGGCCCCGAGGCGGCCGCCGTGACCGGCCTGGCCCGCCACACGCTCCGGCTGCTCGCCCGCGAGGGCTACGGCGTCGCCGCCGTGCTCGGCCGCCTCAACCAGGCGATCCTCGAAGAGGGGGAGCGGGCCAGGTTCCTGACGCTGCTGCACGGCGACATCACCCCGGTGGAGTCGGGTCTGGAAGTGCGGCTGGTGTCAGCCGGCCACCCCGAGGCGCTGCGGCTGAAGCCGAGCGGCGTGGTCGAGGCCGTGACCACCCCGCAGTCCCTGCTCGGGGTCTTCCACGAGGTGGTGTTCGAGGCCGACACGATCCACCTCGACCACGGCGACGTCCTGCTCGCGGTCACCGACGGGGTGACGGAGCGGAGATCGGGCGGCCGGCTCCTCGACGACGACGGCGGCCTGGCCAAACTGCTCGCCGAGTGCCCGGGGCTGTCGGCGAGGGCCGTGGCCGAGCGGATCCGCAGGGGTGCCGCGGACTTCGCCGCCGAGCCGAGCGCCGACGACCTGGCCATCCTGGTCCTGCGCGCCCGCTGATCCGCCGGGCCCCGCGGCCTGCCTCAGTGGCCGCGGGTGCTCACGTGCTTGCGGGCGAACTCGAGCTGGAGCGCCGTCTGCGCGAGGCGTTCGGCGACCACCAGGTTCCCGCGGACGGCGTCGTAGGTGTAGACCTCGTGCTCGCGGCCGTGCTCGGCCAGCTGGGCCACGTACTTCTCGATCTGGCGCAGCGGGCAGCGCAGGTCGTTCTCGCCGGCGAGGATCAGCACGGGGCTCTTGACCTGGTCCACGTACGTGATCGGCGAGCTGGCGGCGTAGCGCTCCGACTGCTCGTCGGGCGAGCCGCCGAGCAGCGCCCGGTGATAGGCGCGCAGGCTCTCGGCCTCGTCCTCGTAGGAGGTCTGGTGGCAGGCGATCGGGACGGCCGCGATCCCGGCGGCCCACATGCCCGGCTGCGTGCCGAGCCCGAGCAGCGTGAGGTAGCCGCCCCAGGCGGTACCGGCCAGGACGAGCCGCTCGGGGTCCACGATGCCGCGCTCGACCACGTACTGGCGAACCGCCGCCACGTCGGACAGCTCGATGTGCCCGACCTCGCCGTGCAGCGCGTCGCGCCAGGCGGAGCCGTAGCCGGTCGAACCGCGGTAGTTGACCCGGACGACCGCGAATCCCGCGTCGACCCAGGCCGCCACCTCGGGGGAGAAGGCGTCGCGGTCGTGCGTGGTCGGGCCACCGTGGAGCAGGAAGACGGCGGGGAAGGGCGCGACGGAGTTCTCCGGCCGGGAGACCAGCACGTGGACGCGCCCGCCGGGTCCTTCGACGTCGAGGTCCTCGACCGGGACGCTCGGCGGGGCGGCGGGGCCGCCGGCGTTCATCACGACCTGGCCGTTGGTGGAGCGGATGACGGGCGGGCGGGAGGCGCTCGACCAGGAGTACTCGACATGGCCGCCGGGGCGCGGCGTCGCCTCGTCGATCACGCCGTGCGGCGTCTCGATCAGGGTCAGCCCGCCGCCTGCCAGGTCGTAGCGGTGCAGGTAGGTGCGGGCCCGGTCGTCGCGGCGCAGGAGCAGGCCGCGGCCGTCGTGATACCACTCGGCGGTCAGGTCGCCGGAGTCCCTCAGCCAGATCTCGCGCTGCTCTCCGGTCACCGGATCCCAGACGAGGGGCTCGTGGCGCTGGCGGCGCTCGTGCAGGGCGAGCATGCGGCGGTCGCCCGGCACCGGGGCGAACGTGAGGCCGATCACGCCCTTGCCGGCGCCGTCGTGGAGCTCGCCGACGACCTCGCCGGACTGCCGTACGACGCGGAGCGCGGGGTGGCGGAAGTCGCCGTACTCGCCGTGGTTGATCGCGACGAGCTCGCCGTCCATGGACATGTCGGAGACCCAGGCGGCCTCGGCGTGCTCGTACAGCAGGCGGGAGGGCTCGCCTCCGGCGATCACATGGATCTTGAACGTGCCCTCGCTGGCGAGGGTGATCGCGGTGACTCCGGTGGGCGACATGGCGATCCCGCCCGGCTGGCCCGGTGCCAGGTCGGGGGCGGCCGGCTCGTTGGGGCCGCCGGTGAACGGCTGGCGCCACCACATGCCGAAATCGTCGCCGTCGGTGTCGGCGAACCAGTAGATCCACTGGCCGGTGGGGTCGATGGCGGCGTAGGCGGTGCCTTTGGGCCGGTCGGTGACCTGGCGGGTGGCGCCGGTCGCGCGGTCCCAGGCGTAGACCTCCCACGTGCCGGTGACGTTGGAGCGGTAGATGGAGCGGTTGGGGGCCAGGCGGGCCCAGGATGGCAGCGACATGCGCGACGCTCGGAACCTGGCTTGCCAGCGTTCCTCGGCCTTCATCCGGCGCGCCCCCTCCCTCTGCGTGGCCCCTGCCTTCCGGCGTGGGTTGCCGTCCAGTATTGCGCCTGTGTCGCGGAAATACTCCGGGAATGTGGGGGAATTTCGGACTAAATGCCCCATCAGTAACACGTGTCTCAGATGTCCGTCAAGCACCATCGCTTGATCGGGATGTCACCTCGAAGGTAGATAGGTGAAACTCAGCTCTTGTTACGACTTTTTCCCGGTTCTTTGCGACACTACGGGAGAAAAAGCTCGAAATACGCTCCTGTAGCCGGGATGTGTCAGTGTGCCACGCGCTGGGGCCCATCCCCACCACCGCGAGCACATCGGCCGGCCCGAGCTCCATGTCGAACCCCACCTCCTGCCGATCCGTCTCGGTGAACCCCTCCAGGCTGCGAGCCACCCGGCGCTCCTTGTCCGCGTCCACGGAGAGCAGTCCCAGCTCCTCGACCAGCGGGCTCAGATGCTCCGGCGCGGGCGTCACGACCAGCACCGCGCCGCCCGGCCGCAGGATCCTGCGGAACTCCGGCCCGTTGCGGGGCGCGAACACATTGATCACCACGTCGGCCGTCCGGTCCAGGATCGGCAGTGGCCGCCAGACGTCCGCCACGAACGCCCCCATCCGGGGATGCGCCCGCGCGGCGCGGCGTACAGCATGTTTGGACACATCGAACGCCATCCCCACGCCCCGTGCCGTCGCTTCGAGGACGGCCGCCAGGTAATAACCCGTCCCGGCGCCCGCGTCGACGACTATCGGCCCCACCAGTCGCGTTTCATGACCGAAGCTCACTTCGGCACCACCGTACGCCTTCACGCTCCCGTCGTCAGGCGAGTGTGCGAACGATTCGGTACGAAAATCAGGCGGAACCCGCTCGCCCTCGATCCTGGCGCGCACGGACCGCGCCAGGGCCCGCGCGAGTGGCGCGTAGTGGCCCGCGTCCAGGAAGCCGGCGCGGGCCTCCACCATGGCAGCGCTGTCGGCGGTGCCCGGTGGCCGCGAGCCGACCAGCAGGCTGACGTACCCCTGCTTGGCGACGTCGTAGCCGTGCCCGTTCGCGCACCTCAGTGATCGGTGTTCGAGCCGCACCGGCTGTCGGCAGACGGGGCAGGCGAGGTGTTCGACGATGTCGGCCAGCATCCGCCCATTGTCGCCGCCGGATCCGCGTACATGACACGCGCCCGGCGGGGCAGTGAGATCCGCGCGGGGGCGCCCATCCGGACCTTGGGAGGCAAGTCGTGAAGCGGACGGCCCTCGTCCTGACCGCGGTCCTGCTACTGAGCGCGTGCGGCTCCGGCGAGCCGGCCGATGATCGGGTGAAGCTGGAGTTCTTCCAGTTCAAACCGGAGGCGATCGAGACCTTCGACCGGATCATCGAACGCTTCGAGGCCGCGCACCCGGGCATCGACGTGACGCAGAACCACTCACCGGTCGCCGAGAGCGCCATCAGGGCACGACTCGTCAAGAACGACATTCCCGACGTCATCGCGCTGAACGGCAACGGCGTCTTCGGCGAGCTGGCCTCCGCCGGCGTCTTCTACGACTTCGCCGCGATGCCCGGCGCCGCCGGCGTCAGCCCGCCGATCCAGCGCATCCTCGACGACCTCGGCGTCTACAGGCGGGGCGAGCGCAACGGGCTGCCCTTCTCCTCGAACGCGAGCGGCGTCATCTACAACAAGGACCTCTTCCGCCGGCACGGCGTGGAGGTGCCCACGACCTGGTCGCAACTGGTCGCCGCGGCCGAGACGTTCCGCGGGGCCGGGGTCGATCCCTTCTACGTGACCCTGGCGGACGCCTGGACGACCCTGCCCACCTTCAACGCCCTGGCGGCGAACCTGTCGCCGCCAGACTTCTTCACGCGGCGCGAGGCGGGCCGCACGACCTTCGCCGAGGCGTACCCGCCGGTGGCGGCCAGACTCGGCGAGCTGTTCGGGTACGGCCAGCGCGACAGGTTCTCGCGCACCTACGACGACGGCAACCAGGCCTTCGCCAAGGGCGAGGCCGCGATGTACCTGCAGGGCAGCTTCGCGCTCCCGGCGATCAGCGGGTTCGAGCCCGACTTCGACATCGGCACGTTCGCGCTGCCGGCGGGCGAGGACCCGTCGGCGACCCGGCTGGTGTCGGGTGTGGACGTGGCGCTGACGATGGCCAGGGAGCCGGAGCATCCGGAGGAGTCACTGGCCTTCGTCGAGCACCTCATGAGTCCGGAGGTGATGGCGGCCTACGCCGAGGAGCAGCAGGCCGTGCCGCCGACCGTGGACGCGGTGTCGGACGATCCCGCACTCGCCGGGTTGATGCCGTACTTCGAGAGGGGGCGGCTGACGGGCTACGCGGACCACCACATCCCGCTGACCGTCCCGCTGGAGCAGTTTCTGCAGCAGTACGTGATCGACGGCGACCAGGCGGGTCTGCTGCGCCGCCTGGACAGCGAGTGGGACAAGGTCGCAGCCCGCCGATCCTGACGCAGGAGGACGCCCCCATGACAACCGCCAGGACCTTCTACTGGATGGTCATCCCGGCACTCGTGCTGTTCCTGATCTTCCACACGCTGCCGGTGCTGCAGGGCTTCTACTACAGCCTCACGGACTATCCGGGCTACGGCGCCTACGAATTCGTGGGGTTCAGGAACTACGCGAGCCTGTTCCAGGACGACAGGATCCTGGACGCCTACCTCTTCACCTTTCAGTTCGCGGTCGTCGCCACGGTCCTGACCAACGCCATCGCGCTGGCCATCGCCCTCGGGCTGAACGCGCGCATCCGCTTCAGGACGACGCTGCGCGGGATCTTCTTCATCCCGAACGTGCTGGCCATCCTCATCGTCGGCTACATCTTCAACTACCTGTTCGCCAACTCGCTGCCGGCCATCGCCGAGGCGCTGGGCATCACCGCGCTGAGCACGAACATCCTGGTCAACCCCGACCTGGCCTGGCTCGGCATCGTGTTGGTGGCCACCTGGCAGGCCGTCGCCTTCAACATCATCATCTACCTGGCCGGGTTGCAGACGATCCCCGGCGACGTGCGCGAGGCCGCCACGGTGGACGGCGCGGGGTCGTGGCGGCAGTTCAGGTCGATCGTCTTCCCGCTGATCGCGCCGTTCTTCACGATCAACATGGTGCTCTCGCTGAAGACCTTTCTCCAGGTCTTCGACCACATCGTGGCCCTGACCAACGGCGGTCCCGGCACCGCGACCACGTCGGTGTCGCTGCTCATCTACACCGGCGGCCTGGAGGGCGGCGAGTACGCCTATCAGACGGCCAACGCCGTCGTCTACTTCCTCGTCATCGTCGCGGTCTCCGTCTTCCAGCTACGTGTCCTGCAACGTCGTGAAATGAGTGCCTGATGGTTCACAAGGGTGTGAACTGGTGGCTTACCGCGTTACTCGCCGCCTGCTCGCTGACCGTCCTGGTCCCGCTGTACTTCACCGTGGTCACCGCGCTGAAGAAGCCGGCCGAGCTCGCCGGCGCGGGCTTCGACCTGCCCGACGACCCCCAGTGGGGCAACTTCGCCGAGGCGTGGCGGCTGACGGACTACCCGCAGGCGGCGCTCAACAGCGCCCTCGTCACGGTCGGCGCGGTGCTCCTGACCCTGCTGACCAACTCGCTGGTGGCCTACGCGATCGCCCGCAACCTGGAGCGCAGGCTGTTCAGGGGGCTGTACTTCTACTTCGTCTCGGCGCTGTTCGTGCCGTTCCCGATCATCATGCTGCCGGTCATCAAGCAGACCTCTGCGCTCGGCCTGGACAACCAGCTCGGGCTGATCTTCCTCTATGCGGTGTACGGCCTGGCCTTCAACATCTTCCTGTACGTCGGGTACATCAAGTCGATCCCCCGGTCCCTGGAAGAGGCGGCACGCACGGACGGCGCGAGCACCTGGACGGTGTTCTGGAAGGTGATCTTCCCCTTGCTGGCGCCGATGAACGCCACCGTCGGCATCCTCACGTTCCTGTGGGCGTGGAACGACTTCCTGCTGCCCCTGGTGGTCCTGTCCAGCCCGAGCGCCAGGACGCTCCCGCTGGTCCAGTACGTCTTCCAGAACCAGTTCAACACCGACTACACCACCGCCTTCGCCTCCTACCTGATGGCCCTGGCTCCGGCGCTGCTCGTGTACGTCTTCGCGCAGCGATGGGTGATCTCCGGCGTGCTGCGAGGCGCTATCAAGTAGTGGCGGCCTGAAGGAGGAAGTCGGCGTTGGACCTGGTCTCGCGGAGCTTGCCGACCAGCAGCTCCATGCCCTGCTGCTTGTCCAGGGCGCCCAGCATGCGGCGCAGTCGCCACACCAGCTGGCGCTCCTGGGTAGGCAGCAGGATCTCCTCGCGCCGGGTGCCGGAGGCGTCGAGGTCGACGGCCGGGTAGAGGCGGCGCTCCGCCAGCTCGCGCACCAGGTGCAGCTCCATGTTGCCGGTGCCCTTGAACTCCTCGTACAGGCTGTTGTCCATCCGCGAGCCGGTGTCGACCAGCGCGGTGGCGAGGATGGTCAGGGAGCCGCCGCCCTGCACGTTGCGGGCGGCGCCGAAGAAGCGCTTGGGCGGGTAGAGGGCGGTGGCGTCGAGGCCGCCGGTGAGCACCCGCCCGCCGCCGGGCGCCAGGTTGTTGTAGGCGCGGCCGAGCCGCGTCAGCGAGTCGAGCAGCAGGACCACGTCCTTGCCGTCCTCGACCAGGCGCTTGGCCCGCTCGATGGCCAGCTCCGCGATGGCGGCGTGGTCGCGGTCGGGATGGTCGAAGGTCGAGGAGTAGACCTCGCCGTGAATGGAGGCGCGCATCTCGGTGACCTCCTCGGGCCGCTCGCCGACCAGGAGGACCATGAGGTGCACTTCGGGATGGTTGCGGGCGATTGCCGCCGCCATGGCCTGAAGGACCATGGTCTTGCCGGCCTTGGGCGGGGCGACGATGAGGCCGCGCTGACCCTTGCCGATGGGCGCGAACAGGTCGATGACGCGGGTGCTCAGCGACTCGGTCTCCAGGCGGAGGCGTTCCTGCGGGTAGATGGGGGTCAGCTCGGCGAAGTGCGGCCGGTGCCGCCACTCGGTCTCGCCGTTGACCGCCTCGACGCGGATCAGCTTGCCACCGGCCACGTCGGCGGCGACGTGGTCGCCGGGGCGCAGGCCGAGCTGCTTGACCTTGTCCGGATGCAGCCGGACGTCGTCGGGGGAGGGGAGGTGGTTCGTACGGATGAACGCGGCCTTCTCCCGCACGTCCAGCAGGCCGGAGACCTGCCTCGTGGGAGTGTGGGCACGCGGCTGGGGGATGGTGGTGACAGACATGGTGAACCCCTTGAGGGTGCGCCGAAACGGGTCGGCGGAGTGATGAAGAGAACCCGAGCCAGCCTCTGAAGGGGGGCGCGGGGGATACGGCGGAGCCGAGAGCTCAACGCCGCAGGCAACGTATCACACGTCGCTGTCCATGGAACGCCTAGCCCTGTTGGGCTATTCCCGGGGGGTTCTCGTGTCTTTCCACGCGTCGAGGGCAGCAGACCGTAACAATGTTCTTCTCACCTCGTGCGCCAGGTATTACCGCGCCAGGTGTGAAGAAGGACATGGAGCCGGCAAGCAATCTGCAGGATCTTTGCAATGCGAAGAGGTTTCCATGGAGAAAGAGAATCCTAGGGGGATGACATGAACAGCACCCGCTGCCCGCGTTGCCACAACGAGCTCGACGAAGGTCCGATCATGTACCGGTGCGCCCGCTGCTGCCGCGCCGTCTACGCCGCCGACCTGGAGAACGAGTACGTTCCGCGCCAGCCCGTAGCCGCCTAAACTGGGCGAATGCCGCACCAACCGAAGATCGTCGCCGGTGTCGAGGTGACACCGCTGTGTGACGCCGTGGGCCCCATGGGCGAGACGATCCGCAGGCCGCTGGCCGAGATGTTCCCGGGAGCGGGGCTGGCCGAAGCGCCGTGGATCCTCCACTTCCACTGCTATCTGCTCCGCGATCCCGCCGGCCGCCTGACGCTGGTCGACACGGGCATCGGCGGCGTCGACTCACCGGCGTCGAGCTGGGCACCGGTTCCCGGCACACTGGCCGGCGAGCTGGCCGCCGCGGGCGTCACGCCCGCCGAGATCGGCACCGTGATCCTCACCCACCTGCACAGCGACCACGCGAGCGGGGCCGTCGCCGACGACCGTCCGCTGTTCGAGAATGCCCGATACGTTCTCCAGCAGGCCGAGTTCGACGCCGCCGACGGACCGATGCTCGACCAGATCGTCACCCCGCTCAAGGGGCAGCTGCAGGTCGTCGACGGCGATGCGGAGATCGCGCCCGGCGTGCGCGTCCACCTGGCGCCGGGGCACACGCCCGGGCACCAGATCGCCAGGGTCGGCGACCTCGCGATGACCGGCGACCTCGTGCTCCACCCCGTGCAGCTCGACGACCCGGCCGTGCACTACCTCTACGACGACGACCCGGGCCAGGCCGCCGCCACCCGCGCCGAGGTGCTCGCCGAGCTGCGGGCCGAGCACGCCATCCTCGCCACCGCTCACTTCAGCGAGCCGTTTCTGCGGCTGTAGGCCCCGCCGCTACCGGCCGACCGGCACCGCCTGCTCGGTCAGCAGGGCGGCGGGCAGGGACACGCTCGCGGTCAGGCCGCCGTACGGCGACGGGCTGAGTGCGACCTTGATCCCGTGCCTGGCCGCCAGCCTGCCGACGACGAACAGGCCCAGCCGGTCGCTCTGCGCCAGGTCGAACTCGGGCTTCTCGGCGAGGCGGGCGTTGAGCTCGTCGAGCTCCTCCCGCGGCAGGCCGAGTCCGCGGTCCTCCACCTCGACGGTGAGGCCGTGCGGGGTCGTCGTGGTCCGCAGGTCCACTCTGGTCCGCGGTGGCGAGAAGAGCGTGGCGTTCTCGACCAGCTCGGCCATCAGGTGCGCGACGTCCGTGACGGCGGCGCCGGTCAGCGCGACGGCCGGCGGCTGCAGCACCTCCACCCGCTGATACTCCTCGACCTCGGCCACGGCGGCACGCAGCACGTCCATGATGGGCACCGGGTTGCGCCAGCCGCGGCCCGGCGTCTGGTCCGACAGGATGATCAGGCTCTCGGCGTGCCTGCGCATGCGGGTGGTGAGGTGGTCGAGCTTGAACAGGTCCTCGAGCGCCGTCGGGTCCTCCGTGCCCCGCTCCATGCCGTCGAGCTGCAACAACTGGCGGTGCAGCAGCGACTGGTTGCGCCTGGCCAGGTTGACGAAGACCTGGTTGACGCCGTGGCGCAGCCTGGCCTGGCTCACCGCGGCCTCCACGGCCGTGGACTGCACGTTGTTGAACGCCTGCACGATGTCGCGGACCTCGGCCGTCTCCGCCTTGACCACCAGGGGCGCCACCTCGGCCGCCGTGGGCGGCTGCGCGGTCGTACGCAGTCGTTCGACCAGCTTGACCAGCCGCACCTCCGCCAGCTCTGTCGCGGCGTCGCGCAGCCCGGCGAGCTCGCGCACCAGGCGCTTGCGGAAGCGCAGCGACAGCAGGATGGAGGCGATCACCGCGAGCAGGCCCACGCCGCCCGCCACGCCGATCTTGGTGAGGATGCCGGCCGCCGCGGGCGTGATGCGCTTGGCGAGGGCCAGGTTGGACTGGCGCTGGTTGCGCTCGGAGGCCTTCCACAGGTTGTTGGCGTCGACCGGCCAGGTGGCCGCCGCGGCGGGCAGGCCGTTCAGGATGGCCTGGCCCCTCATGGCGTCCTCGGCCTCCACGAACTCGGCGTACATGGGCGAGGCGATGAGTTGCTGGTACGGCGCGCGCAGCTCGTCGTCGAGGTGGGACAGCGCCTGGGCGTAGAGCAGGCGCCGGGTGGCGACCATGTCGGCGAAGGCCTCGCGCTCGCCGGGAGCCATCCTGCCCCTGCTGACGATCAGCGTGATCATCGCGCGCTCGCGGGACAGCAACTCCTTGGCCTCACCGAGCATGGCCAGTGCCCTGGCGTTGCGGTAGAGCGACATCTCGGGCACCAGGACCATCGCGTCGTACAGGCGGAAGGAGGCGTCGACGATCTGGCTGTAGCCGTTGATCAGGTCGAGCGGGCCGGGATTGAGGCTGTCCACCTCGCGCCTGAGCTGGGGGAGCTGGTCGAGCCTGCGGTTCAGGGCGGTGAGCTGGACGGCCATCTCGGGAGTGATGTTGGACTGCTCGCCGGCCAGCTTGCGGAAGGACTGCACCGCTTTGTCGGTGATGTTGCGCTGCACCTGCAGAGTGTTGGGGTTGCGCCGTGCCGTCAGGAACTGGATCGAGGACAGGCGTTCGTTCTGCAGGTGGGTGGTCAGTTCCTCGGAGGGGGCGGCCAGGTGCGTCGCCAGCTCGTTGGTCTCCAGCATGCGCAGCCCGTCGCCCGCGGTCAGGCCGGCGGCGAACGCCCAGAGGCCGACCAGGGAGGTCAGGGGGACGAGCAGGAGGATGAGGAGCTTGATCGCGATGGGACGGCCACGTGTGGGGGGCATGCGACCTCCGGGTGCATGATGAGAGCGCCTCGCAGATTACACCCCCGATGCGAGGAAAGCCGCGAATCACCCGGCAGGTCCTCTGGCGCGAGGACAGGTCGCCCTCGCGCCGGTGAGGCTATCGCGCGGTTTCCTCCGGGCGGCCCGCCACCAGTTGATCGTCGGTGGTGTGCTCGCGTTCGAGCTTCCGCTCCAGCTCCCGCTTCTCGTCCTCGAGCTTGGCCACGCGGTCGGAGGCGTCGGCCCGCACGCTGCGCAGCCGGCGACGGCGCTGCGCGGACCTGCGCGAACCCAGCATCATCAGCCAGATGCCCAGCAGCAGCACGCCCGCCGTGGCCGCGCCCGCGACGAACATCTCGATGTGGTTCGGTTCGAAGGTGTAGCCGAACAGGATGTACCTGGCGCTCTCCTCGGTGGCGACCAGGACGACCGCAGCACCGGCGAGCAGAACCAGTAACAGACCCAGAAAGATCATTTGAACTCACCCCTTGTCTCAGGCGAGTCCCAACTGCCCAGACTCCGGCGCGGTATGCGCGTCGAGCACGGGGTTGCGGACATGATGGCGTCCATGAGACCGGAGCCGGGCCAGGTGCTGCACTTCTCTGAGGACCCGACCATCGAGCGGTTCGTGCCGCACGTCGCGCCGACCTCGCAGCTGCGCGAGCCGTACGTCTGGGCGGTCGCCGCCGACCGCTGCCCCGATTACTGGTTCCCGCGCGCCTGCCCGCGGGCGCTGGCCTGGAAGGGGCCCAGGACCACCGCCGCGGACGTCGACCGGATCATCGGTGCGGGCTGCGGGGATCGGGTGCATGTCGTCGAGTACGGGTGGCTCAGGGCGATCATGGAGGTCCGGCTCTACGCCTACAGGCTGCCCGCCGAGCACTTCACACCCATCGGCGAGCCTCCGCACGCCGTCGTCGCGCGGGTGCCGGTGCGGCCGCTGGGGCCGCCCGAGCCGGTCAGCGACCTGTTCGAGCTGCACGAGCAGGCGGGGATCCAGCTCCGCGTGCTCGACAACCTCTGGCCGTTCTGGAGCCAGGTGACGTCGAGCACGCTGGAATTCAGCGGGATCCGGCTGCGGAACGCTCGTCGATGAGGGCGCTCAGCGTCTCCAGCGACATCGAGCCCGGCCGCAGCCGCTCGCGCGCGAACCTGTTGGCCTCGCGCTGCAGCACCTCGTTGGCCGGGGTGGGGATGCCGAACTCGCGGCCCAGCAGGACGATCTCGCCGTTGAGGAAGTCGGCCTCGATCGAGCCGGTGCTCCTGGCCAGGCTCTGCCAGGACGATCCGCCGGCGCGCGCCTGACCGGCGATCGGGAGCATCTGCACCTGGTCGCCGCGCAACTCGCGCTCCTCGGGGGGCGTGGAGTAGGCGAGGCCGGCCTCTTCCAGCACCGCCATGCCCTCCACCCTGGCGTGCTCCAGGATCTCGTCCACGCCGGACGCGTCGCCGGCGAGCGCCTCGACGGCGTTGCTCAGGTTGCTCAGCAGCTTGCCGTACTTCCAGCGCATCACCTCCGGCGAGGGCAGCGCGACGAAGGAGCTGCCGTCGAGGTCGGTGGCGATCTGCTTGGCCAGCTCGTCCGCGCCGTGCGGGTAGCAGCCGACATGCAGCAGCCCAGAGCGCGGGGAGCCGTAGCTCACCACGGTGCCGGGCTCGGTGTGGAGGGCCGGCAGCCACACGCACATGCCGTAGACCCTCTCGAACCGGCGCAGCGCGGTGCGCTCGTTCTCGACGCCGTTCTGGGCGCACACCACGGGCAGGTGCCTCGGCCACGGGTCGAGCGCGGTCACCGTGTCCTGCGACTTGGTCGCCAGGATCAGCACGTCGTCTTCGCGGACCGGCACCGGGCCGTCCGCCACCGGGATGTCCAGTCGCAGGTCGTCGTGGGGGGTGATCAGGCGCAGGCCGCCGCTCCGCAGTGCCTCGTAGTGGGCGCCTCGGGCGATCAGCAGCACCTCGTGCCCGCTCTGGTGCAACCGGGCTCCGATGGTGCCGCCGACCGCTCCCGCTCCAATCACGATGTAACGCATGGTCAGAGGATGTCACTGCTCACTTCGCGAGCGCCACTTGGGTCCGGGGTGCGGCCGCGCCGCGAAATCGCTCACGCAGGATCGTCTTGAGGACCCTCCAGCCGTCGCGTACGGCGTGCAGGTTGCTCTCGCCGTGGATGCGGCAGCGCTCGTGGCTGGGCACCTCGTGGATGGCGAGCCCGGCCTGGACGGCGCGGACGTTCATCAGGGTCTCGATCTCGAAGCCGTCGCAGTCGAGGTCGAGAGCGTCGAGGTGGCGCGACCAGAAGGCGTTGTAGCCGTAGCAGAGATCCGTGTACGAGGTGCCGTACAGCAGGTTGGTCAGGCCCGTCAGGGCCTTGTTGCCGAGCGACCGCAGCAGGCTGAGGTCGTCGGAGCCCCCGCCCGGCGTGTAGCGGGAGCCCTTGGCGAAGTCGGCGCCTTCGACCAGCGCGGTGACGAAGGAGAAGATCTCTCTGCCGTCGGTGGACCCGTCAGCGTCGATCATGACGATGATGTCGCCCTTGGCCGCCGCGAAGCCCTCGATGAGCGCGTTGCCCTTGCCGCGCCTGGTCTGGGTGACCACGTGCAGGTCGGGGCGGAGGGTGCGCGCCACGGCGACGGTGTCGTCGCTGGAGTTGCCGTCGACGAGGATGACCTCGTCGATCCAGGAGGGGAGGGTCGCGAAGACGTGGGGCAGGTTGTCGGCCTCGTTCATCGCGGGAACGATGACGCTGACGCTGGCGGAGAAGGGCTGCCTGTTCATGTGACCAAGGTCCACCAGCGCACATGCAACTCACTTGACTCCGCCTTGCATTGATCGTGAACCTATGTGTTTTCCGGCATTCGACCAGGTCCTGTACACCTTCCTGTGACCTGGGGTCACACGTTCTCGCGGCCGTTCGCGGCCGACCTTGATCGGCTGCGGTCATTCGACCTTGACTAATCGGGTCAAATGTGCGCATCTAGCGCAAGAGTGGCAATCCGCCGGTGTGTCGCTCCACCGCCGCGCGCGGGCCGAGCAGGCTCACGGCCAAGTACGACAGATCCTCCACCGTGCGGCCGGTCCACGGCAGGCCGGCGTGGGCGTGGCCGGACGCGTCGACGCCGCCGGGGCCGAGGATCGCCGGCACCGCCTGGCTCACCCGAAGATCCGCGAGGCGGTGGAGGGGTTCCGCGACCACGTCGCCACGCTCCCCGAGACGCTCGCGGTCTTCGTGGTCTCCGGCGGCGACGACTTCATCATCCAGGTGGCCGTGCGCGACGCGACGCACCTGCGCGACTTCGTCCTCGACCACGTGGCCCGCCACCGCAACATCGCCGACGTGCGCACCTCGCTGGTCTACGACCACATCCGCAAGACCTCCGTCGAGGTCCTGCCTCCCGGCCGGGAGGCCAGGCCGCGCACCCGCAAGTCCCGCTAGGCGACCCTGGCCTCGGCCGCCCTGGCGAGGATCTCGTCGACGGTCTCGGCCGGCGTCTGCGCGGAGGTGTCGAGCCAGAGGCCGACGCGCGGGGTGTCGCGGCGCAGCGCCTCGTCGAGTTCGGCCACCGTCCACGTGCCGTAGCCCGTCTTGGCGCGCTCCTTCTCCCGACGCTCGACGGTGGCGGCGTCGGGGGCGAGCACGACCACCATCAAGGGCCGGCTGTGGATCATCTCCGCGAACAGCGTCAGATCCGTGCCGAGCACCACATCCTGCACGATCGGCGCGAACCCCTCCTCGAAGTACAGATCCGCCGCGGCCGCCGCGATCCGGTAGCGCAGATGGAGCTGGCGCACCGCGTCCCGCGACGGCTCAGGAGTCATGGCCGCGCCACCGCTGACCACCATGCGCCTGAACACGTCCCCACGGACATGCGCCGCGCGGGGCAACCGCTCGGCCAGCGCCTGCGCGACCGTGGACTTGCCCGACGCCGAGATGCCGGTGATCAGGAAAGCCGCCCTCACGCCCCGACCAGCTTCCGCACCCGCTCGGCCCCCACCGCCAGCAGCAGCGTGGGCAGCCGGGGACCGGTGTCGCGCCCGACCAGCAGCCTGTAGAGCAGCGCGAAGAAGGCTCGCTGTGCCGCCTTCACCTCGGGCGTCGGCTTGGCGTCCGCCGCCAGCCCGGCCCGCAGCTTCGGCACGCCGTACACCAGCGTGGTGAGCCCGTCGAGCGACCAGTGCTCGTCGAGCCCCTCGACCAGCAGCCGCAGCGAGTCGCGCTCCTCCTCGCCGAGCGAGTCGAGCAGCTCCGCGTCCGGCGTCCCGCGTACCCGAGTGCGCTGGTCCGCGGCCACCTGCGTGTCGATCCACCGCTGCGCCCGGTCCAGCCTCGGCCGGGCCTCCTCCAGCGAGGTGATGTCCAGGTCGCGCAGGATCCGCAGCGTCTGGTCGGCGTCGCCGGTCGTGACGTCGACGATCGAGGCCAGCGTGCGGTACGGCACCGGCCGGGGAGTCTCCGGCAGCGGCCCCTGCGACGTGCGCACGGCCCGGTTGTAGGCGGCCAGCTCGGCCGGCTGCGACGTGCCGTCCGCGACCTTGCGCCCCAGGGCGTCCCACTCGTCGTAGAGCCGCTGGATCTCCTGGTCGAAGGCGATCTTGAAGGATTGGGACGGCTTGCGGCGCGCGTACAGCCAGCGCAGCACCGGCGCCTCCATGATCTCCAGCGCGTCGGCCGGAGTCGGCACGTCCCCCTTGGAACTGCTCATCTTGGCCATGCCGGTGATGCCGACGAAGGCGTACATCGGCCCGATCGGCTGCTCACCGCCGAACACCTCGCCTACCAGCTGCCCGCCGACGATCCACGCCGACCCGGGCGAGTGGTGATCGACCCCAGAAGGCTCGAAGACCACCCCCTCGTACGCCCAGCGCATCGGCCAGTCGACCTTCCACACCAGCTTGCCGCGGTCGTGCTCGGCCAGCCGCACGGTCTCCCCGAACCCGCAGACGCACGTATAGGCCAGCTCTGTGCTGTCGTCGTCGTAGGCGGTGACCGTGGTCAGATCACGCTCGCACAGCTCGCAGTAGGGCTTGTACGGGTAGTAGTCCGGCTTCTCGTCACCCGTCTGCTTCGTCCGATAGCGGGCCAGGACCGCGTCGATCCGCTCGCGCTCCCGCATCGCGAGCAGGATCTGCTCCCGGTAGGCGCCGGAGGTGTAGTGCTCGGTCTGGCTGATGCCGCGGTATTCGACGCCCAGCTCGGCCAGCGCGGCCTCCATCGGCGCCTTGAAGTGCGCGGCCCAGGACTCGTGCTCGCTGCCCGGAGGCGCCGGCACCGAGGTCAGCGGCTTGCCGATGTGCTCCGCCCACGACTCGTCGACGCCCGCGGGCACCCGGCGGAATCGGTCGTAGTCGTCCCAGGACAGCAGATGCACGCACTCGTGCCCACGCCGCCTGATCTCGTCGGCGACCAGGTGCGGGGTCATCACCTCGCGCAGGTTGCCCAGATGGATCGGCCCTGACGGGCTCAGCCCGGAAGCGCACACGATGGGTTCGCCCGGCGCGCGACGCTCCGCCTCGGAGATCACCTCGTCAGCGAACCTGGATACCCAGTCGGTCTCCGTGCTGTCAGCCACGCTCATCGCGCCATTCTTGCGGTTCGCCCGCTTTCAGGCCAACGTGATGGCCAGATCACCCGGTGTCAGCTCAGCGTCAACGGGCCGAGCGGGGTGTCCAGCACCGCGCGCAACGCGATCACCGGCCCCTCCTCCACGTCGAGTTCCACGCCGAGGGCGGCCAGCCGGGAGCGCAGCGCCGCAGGCTCGGGATGGACCGCCGCGAAGGAGGCCAGCCGCACGCCCGGCAGGCCGGAGGCCGCCGGATGGGGCGTGCTGCCCCAGTCGATGAGGAACGGCATCGGATCCACCCGCGCCGGCTCGTCCCACCGGGTCAGCCGCCACTCCAGCAGCGTGCCGTCCGGCGTGCGCCGCGACATCGGCGCCACGTCACCGGGGTCGTAGCCGCGCTCGCGGGCGGCGCGCACGGCCGCGCAGATGTCGGCTGGATGCACCGCCCAGCCGGCCAGCCGCGGCACGTCGAGCAGCTCCAGCTCGGCGGCCCGCCGCCGGGTGGCGGGATCGGCCGCCGGATCCGGCCCGATGATCTCCAGGTAGGCGGAGGGGCCGAGGCCGACGAGGTAGTTCGCGGTGCCGCCGGGATGGCTGCCCCCGGCCGCCGGGGTGACCCCGGCGCGCCCGGCGAACTCCGCGACGCCCGCCAGCAGGTCGGGCACCGCGTACAACAGGTGGTCGAGGCGTGGATCGCTCACTGGTCGCCTTCCGCTCATCGTGGTCACTGGATGGTCCGCCAGGTCTGCTCCTCCACCAGCTCCCGGCTTCGCCATCCGGACGGGGTGCGTGCCATCCGGTGGTGATACCAGCCACCACCCTGCAGCAGGCCCTCGGTCCCGGCCGGGATCATGTCCCTCGACGGGGCGAGCGTGTCGGCGAACGAGGCACGCACCACCGCCTCGCCGTCCTCGAAGCTGATCGCGGTGGCGCCCAGCAGGTGCAGCCGGCCCGGCCAGTGCGGCAGGACGGACGCCAGCCAGGACTTGATCTCCGTCCGCGTCCCCCGGATCCCGCCGGCCGACCGGTAGTCGATCACCGCGTCGGGCGTGAAGACCTCGTCCAGCTCCTCCCACCGCCCCGAGTCGATGGCGTAGGCATAGCGGGCCAGCACGTCGGCGATCTCGAGGCGGTCGGCGACCTCTGCAGCGTCCATACGGTGATCGAACCAAATGCCCGAGCTGTCGCAAAGGCGCTGTCCTGAAGCGGACTACTCGCCTGTCACGCCGTCGATGCGCTCGCGCAGCAGGTCCGCATGCCCGTTGTGGCGCGCGTACTCCTGGATGAGGTGGACGAGGATCCGCCGGTGCGACACGTCGTTGCCGGCCCGCTGCCGCTTGGCGACGGCGTCGAGCGACAGCCCCGCCGACACCTTGCGGGCCAGCTCGATCTCCGTGCGCCAGGTGGCGAAGGTCTCCTCGGCGGACGCCTGGTCGACGTCCTCGAAGTCGGCGTCCGGCCGCTGCTCCTTGCCGTACAGCAGAGGCACGTCCTCGTCGTCGATCATCCGCCGGAACCAGGCCCGCTCCACGTGCGCCAGGTGCCGCACCAGCCCGAGCAGGGACATGTTCGACGGCGGCACGGACCGCTCGCGAAGCTGCTCTTCCGACAGGCCGGCGCACTTGGCCGCGAGGGTCTCGCGGTGCCAGTCGAGCCAGCTGTAGAGAATCTCGCGCTCGTCACCGGTGAAGACGGGCGGAGTGCGGTCGTCGGTCATGCGGGAAATCTAGTGCAGGCCTCCCCGGCGGGAGCCGAGAGGTCCGATAGTCGCCAGTGTGCGCAACCGCGTGCGGTTCCGCTCGAGGCCGGCGCCGGTAGCTGAAACCCTTAGGCGTTCTCCTCAAGCCAGGCGACGATGCTGCGCACATACCCCTCGACGTTCGTCAGCGGACGGCCGTCAAGGACCCCGACGAGATGGCCGACGCCGAACGGGGCGTCGTAGACGCGGGCGCGCCGGTAGGTCTCGGGGTCCACGGCCGCCCTGATGGTGTCCCAGCCGTGCCAGGCCATCAGCGCCGCGTCGATGGCGGGGTCGAACAGATGGGCCTGGTCCCAGTCCAGGACGCCGACCAACTCGCCGTCCCGGCTCCAGTGCACGTTGGACCCACCCAGATCGCCGTGGACCAGCGCATCCGGCACCGCTTCCAGGGTCCTCGCCGCTTCCAGACGCCTACGACACTCGTCCCGCCATCTGTCGGGCAGGCGCGGAACGACCTCCTCGGCCAGAATCTCGGCCCAGCCCTTCTCCCTCGGGGCGTAGAGCAGTTGCCTCAGGCGCGGAGTGACGGTGACCTCGCGCACGGCGCGCAGCAGTTTCCCGATCCGGTCCGGGTCGCCCTGCCCCTCGGGCTGTGCCTCGCCGCCGACCCAGGAGACGGCCACCGCCGCGCGCTCGCCGAACCGGGTCACGGGCGTGAGCGGCTCCGGCACCGCGAAGGGCAACCCGGCCTTGCCGATCTCCCGCAGCGCCTCCATACGACGCGGCATCGCCTCGGCCGACGACGGCCGCTTGCTCACCCGCACGGCCGCTGTTCCCGGGAGGAGTACGACGTGGTGGAGATTGCCCTGTGTGACCTGGGCGGTGTCAAGGGAGTGGCCGGGGAGAAGAGCGTCGGCGATCTCCAGCAGTTCGCTAGCGGGCATGGGGCTTTCGGTCATGTCTTCACTGCTTTCTGCGGTCACTCAGCACACAGTAAGGCCAGGGCTCCCTCGCACCATGTCTCCCCGGGAAGAGGAGCGAGGCAGGCGCCCCGGGGGCGGGCGCCCGCCTCGCTCCGGTCCTAGCCGGCCACCGTCAGCCTTCCGTCGGACGGAGCGGGCGGTCGGCGCCGCGCGCGGGAGCCCGCCTACCCTGCGCGGGCGCGAGGTCCTCCGAGAGGGCGGTGGTCAGGACGGCGTGCGCGGCCCCGTGTGTGAGCTCCAGGATCACCTTGTTGTTGACATTGGTGATCGTGTCGCACGCCTTGTGGTAGCACGGATCGTACGGCTGTCCCGCGACGCCGCCGAAGAGCTTCGCCTCGGCCGCGGTCTTGATGCCCTCCGCGCCGCTGAACAGGCCGCCCGTCGGGATGCCGGCGTCGAAGAAGGGCACGTAGTCGGAGCGGAAGTCGAAGACGGTCGGCGCCACCGGAAGGTTCCGCGCGCCGAAGTAGGAGGTGAAGACGCGCTCCAGTTCGCCCGACCCCTCCGGACCCGGCACGCCGAAGTCGGAGCCGTCGCCGTCGTAGACGAACCGGACGAAGTTCGGCGAGCCGATCATGTCGAAGTTCAGGTTGGCGGCGATCGCGCCGAGTTGGGCGTCGGTCAGGTTGTCCACGTAGTGCTGCGAGCCCAGGCTGCCGAACTCCTCGGCGCCCCAGAACGCGAACCGCACCTTTTGCCGCGGCGTGATCTTCAGGGTCGCCATTTGCCGCGCGATTTCGACGAGCGCCGCGACTCCGGACCCGTTGTCGTTGACGCCGGGACCGCCGGTGACCGAGTCCAGGTGCGCGCCGACGACGAGCACGTTGCCGGGGTCGCCGCCCGGCGAGTCGGCGATGATGTTCGACGTCACCGCCTCGGGCCGCATCTCGGTCCGGGTGACCACGCGCAGCTCGGTGGGCCCGGCCTGCGCCGCGGCGTTCAGCGCGGCCCCGTCGGCGTAGCTGAGCAGCACGACCGGGACGCCCGCCGGCGCGAACAGGCTGCCCGGCACGAGCGCCTGGCGGCCCGGCTGGCCCTCGTTGAAGATGACCACCGCGTCATAACCGGCCGCCTCGGCATTGGCGACCTTCTCGGCGTAGGAGCATCCGCCCCGCTGGATCAGCGCGATCTGTGGCGCGGCGCCGGCCGGCGCGAAGTCCTCCGGCTGGCAGCCTGACGTCGAGGAGTTCGGCTCGGCGCCGGGCGGGACCAGGATGTCGTTGGTGGGGGCGACCCGGCCGGTGACGTCCCCGCTCTCGGAGAACTCCATCGTCAGCGTCTGGTAGGTGATCGGGCTCGGCGACGTCTGGGCCAGCGTGGCGGGTGCGAGTTCGCGGTAGTACGGGAAGGTGAAGGTCTGCTCGCTCACCTGGTATCCGGCGTCCGTCAGGGCCTTCTTGACGTAGGCGGCCGACGCGTCGTAGCCAGGCGTGCCGGAGGCCCGGGTGTTGCCGTTGGCGCTCGCGATCCGCTGCAGGGCGCGCGCGTGCCGCGTGACCCCGTCGAGGCTGATGGCGGCGCGGAGCGCGCCCGTGTCGACGTCTGCGGCGACTCCGGCTGCGGCGACGTCGGTGATGGCGCCGGTGGCCGCCGAGGCCGGCGCCGGAGCGCCCACCGCCGCAGCGACCAGTACTGGCGTCAGCAGAGCCGCCACAAGGCTGGGGAATCGGGGCAACTTGTCCCTCCTGGGGGGATCGGTGTTTCTCGGATGGGAGGAAGCGGTGGTCGCGGCCTTACGCGGTCACCGAGACGAGGGTGGTGCCGCGTGGCGCGGAGCCGTCGCCGTACTCGACGACGCCCAGGTACCTGGTGCCCGTGCTCAGCCCGGACCAGGCGGCCGAGAGCTCCACCCGCCGGCCGGGCGTCACCGGGACGGCGGCCGGGGTCACGGTCAGGTTGCCCGCGGCCGCGGGCCCGACCACGAAGGCGTGCAGGCGCACGTCCTGCTCGTGCACCCCGGTGGCCGTGGCGTACTGCACGACGTACACGTCGTAGCGACCGGCCGCGGTGGTCGTGAACGCCTCCTCGGCGGTGAGGCCCACGCTGCGCCCGACGAGGGCGCCGTCGCGGTACACGTACAGGTCGAGGTCCGTCCCGGCCGGGACGTCGGCGTCGTAGGTGGCGAACCGGGCCACCTTGCCGCCCGCGGGAACGACCACCGTGACCTTCCCGGCGGCCGGTCCCTCCGCGGGGTTGGCGCTGTCGAAGCCGGTCTGGGTGCCCACCAGGTGCTTGGTGGCCACCTGCGCGGGCGTCAGCCCCGCGACGGCGGACGTCAGCGTGCCGGCGTGGCCGGCGACCACCGTCAGATCGGTGTCCCCGGCGGCCCCTTCGACCCGCACCTCGTCCGGCGCGACGATCGGGACCGCGCGCAGCGCGATCGGGCTGCGCACGCTGTGGCCGCGCGAGCCGGACCAGGTGAGCGAGCCGAATGACCAGGTGCGGTAGGTGGTTCCGGTGTGCGTGATCTCGACGGTGTAGCTCGCCGACTCCTCCGGGCGCACGGTGAGCTTCTGCGGCGTGACCGTCACCTCGTAGCCGGTCGGGACGTCGAGTTTCGGCACGTACACGCCGGTCTGCCCGGTCGAGTTGCGCACTGTCCTGGTCACGGTCTGCCGGCCGGCCAGGTCTCCGACGGCGATCGAGGGGTAGTTGAGGTCGCTCGAGTCGATCGGGCCCAGCGCCGCGCAGTCCTCGTCGCCGACGGTGATCTGCTCGCCGCTGCCGCAGACGAACCGCGCCCATTCCCGCGGCCCGGAGTCGTACACCAGGCCGGGGTCGAATGCCCCGCCGGGGCGGAGATGTCCGGCCCCGTGGTCCAGCGGGGTGGCGGCGGCGCCGTTCTCGCGCCGGATCGCCGCTCCGGTGTTGTCGGTCTGGCCTGCCGTGGTCATGAGCGCGGACTTGATCATCATCGGCGTCCAGGCCGGGTTCCGCTGCTTGAGCAGGGCGGCCACGCCTGCGACGTGCGAGCTGGCCATCGACGTGCCGGAGAACGAGGCGAAGTCGTTGCCGCCGTTGAACTCCGGCGCCACCGCGGCGATGACGGCGGCGCCCGGCGCCAGGACGTCGGGCTTGAGCAGGTCCCCGCCGCCGGCGAGGGCCGGGCCCGCCGAGGAACTGGTCCACACCTGCGGGGCGCGCCGGGTCTCCTTCACGGCCGCCGCCATCGACGCCGTGGGCGCGGCGGCGCCGGCGATGTACGCCTTGACGGCGGCCCCCTCGGCCGGGCCGACGTGCACGGTCGGTACGAAGTGGACGTCGGCGTCGATCGTGGCGGGCGACGGGTTGTAGAGGATCATGCCCACGCCGCCGGCCTGCTTGACGGCGCGGCTCTTGTCGGTGCGGGCGTTGTCCCCGCGGGCGCAGAGCACGATCGTGCCGGTCACCGTGGCCGGGTCGAGCGAGCCCGGCTTGCAGAGCGTGGCGTCGGCGGCCGGCGATCCGGGCGCCGGCGCGGCCGCCGCGTCGACCAGGGGAGCCTGCGGCAGCGAGCCGCCGGAGCCGGCCGAGGTGTAGGTGGTGCCGTCGCCCAGCGTCACCGCTTTGACGACGGCGCGGTCGTGGGTACCCGCCGCCGCCGTGGTCACCCACGGCGAGTTGTGCGCGACCGTGCTCGCGCCCGGGCCGCTGTTGCCGCCCGAGGCCGCGACGAACACGCCTGCCGCCGCCGCGTTGAAGAGGGCGAGCTCGATCGGGTCGGTCACCGTGTCGGGGGAGCCGCTGATCGACAGGTTGAGTACGTCGACCCCGTCGGCCACCGCGTCGTCGATCCCCTTGATCTGCTCCAGGATGCCGCAGCCCCCGGTGGTCAGATTCGTGTCCATCCAGCAGGCCTTGTACATCGCCAGCCGCGCCGCCGGGGCCATGCCGCTGCTCGTGCCGACGTTCACGCCGTTGATGACGGCCTCGACGCCGTGGTTGCCGGCCGCCGTGCTCGCGACGTGCGAGCCGTGCCCGTGGTAGTCGCGCGGCGACCGGTACTCCGCGTCGGGGGTCGGCTTGCCGAAGTTGTACCAGCGGGCGCCGATGAGTTTGTTGGTGCAGGTGACCGGCGCCTCCTCGGCCGGGGCGCATCCGCCGGTCCATTTCTTGGCGATGACACCGGCGTCCGGGCGCGGCTCGGGCAGCGGCGCGAAGCTCGGGTTGCCTGGCGAGACGCCGCTGTCCACGACGCCGACGATGACCCCCTCGCCGGCGTGGGAGGGATCGCCGAACTGCCGCGCCCAGGTCCCGTCCGGGCCGGCCATGCCGAGAAAGGCCGGGGTATCGGTGGTATCGAGCGGGCGGTACTCCTGCTTCCAGATCCCGCGTACGCCGGGGGTGCGGGCGAGCGCGGTGACCTCAGCGCCCGTCAGCCGCACCCCGGCGCCGTTGAGCACGACGTCGTACTCGGCGACGGTCTTCGCGTTGCCGAGCCCGGCCGCGCCGAGCGTCCTGGTCCGCTCGGCCCGCAGGTGGTCACGGTAGGCCGCATACTGCCGGGACGCGCGGTCGAGCCTGCCGCCCGGCGCGGGCCGGGTCGCGCCGATGCCGCCGACCCCGCCGGCGTACGTCGCGAGCGGGGGAGCGTCGAACTGCACCAGGTAGAGGGGGGCCGGGGCCGCCGAAGATCGCTCAGGCGCGGCGTGCGCGGGAGTGCCACTCGCCATCGCGCACGCGGCGAGGGCCACTACGGAGACCCTCACCCACCGCGGGAGGCCGCGCCGCCCGCGGTGGGTGAGCGGCCTGTCGTGCCCGCGTAATGCCCCGCCTGGTAACGACAACATGGACGACCTCCATGACACAGGAGTGACGGGATTTCTTACGGACGTCGGAAACCTAGCCAGTGCTGGTTTCACTCCCGCTTCACCCTCGTCCGCGGGCAACGGTGCCGCCCAGTTCCGTCGGTGGGCCATGAAATGGAGGTGGAGTGACGTTGGAGGACTTCGTCCGGCTGCACCGGGCCCGCGACCTGATGGCCCGCGACTGCGCCCAGCCGCCCGACGCGGCGGCTCTGTCGCGCGTCGCCCTCCTGCCGCTGGGCCACGTCTCTCACAGCTCCGCGCCTCTTGGGCGAGACGTCCTACACCCACCTGATGACGCGCCGCATCGAGCGGGCTTGTCGGTGAGAGCCCCGAGCTCCTACCGGGCGCGCGACCACGACAAGGGCACCCGCCATCCCGGCCTGCATCGGCCGTTCGAATCGGTAGCGAATGTCCGCAAACGCCCGGTCGCCGTCCTGATACGCGCCCGCAACCGACCTTTGAGCCCGGCGCTCCGGAGTCCCCCATCGCCGTGTCCCCTCATACCGGAGACCTCGTGCCGATGTGCATCACCCACTGATCGCCCCCCAGCTCTCCCCGTCCAGCCGGAGCCTCGCCCCCAGGCTCGACGCCTGCGACGCTGAGGTCCTGTGTCCACACGAGATGACACATACCTCAGCCGCTTCCGGCTGGACCCGGTTCGACGGCGCCGCTAAGTGCCGGAAGTCCCACGGGGGGTGGCCTGAAAGCTGGATCATGTGCTGGCTCAGCGGTCAGGCGTTCGTGACGTAGATGTCGCAGACGAGGTCGAGGGCCTCTTCCGGGCTGCCGGTGAACCTGACCTGGTCATGACCACACAGGCGGCGTCGGAAACCCTGATCGGTCTCCCGAGCGCCGCCTGCGGTCATTCGATCAAGAACGCCTCGGCGACCGCGAGGCTGTCCTCATACATGTGGTGCCGTGTGAACAGGCCGCCTTCGACGGTGAGGCGCAGTGCGAAGGTCATGGTGAAGCGGTTACCGGTGTCCTTCACCCGTTGCGAGCTCGTCCCGACCAGTACGGCGTCGGGTCCGTCGATCAGTATGTCGTCGATCGACACGTGGCCCTCGGCTGGCACGCAGTGCTCGCCGAACGTGCGGAAGTGATCGGCGACGTCGGCGCGGGTGGACCGGGGACGGATCCAGGGCACCGCCGCGTGCTCCTCGACCGGCCAGTCCACCCGCCAGTCGACCTCCGGCGCGTACAGTTCGGCGATCCGATCGGGGTCCCCCTGCCGGCTTCGGCGCAGGAACTCCTCGACCACGGCCCGGGTCCCCGGACTGGTTCCCCTGGCCACCCCGGGAGATGGCGGGTCGCCGAACTGGTAGTCGTGCCGGATCCGTCCGTCGTCGTCGAGTCTGACGAAGACGAACCCGGTCCAGGCGATCTCACCGCCGCCGGCGGGAACCATGTAGGTGGTGAAGCGGATGGCGTCGTGGTGGCCGACGGCGTCCGCGGCTGCCCGGAAGACGAACCCGCCCTGTCTCACCAGCCGCTCGTGGGTCTCGGTGATCCGGGCCTCCAGGGCCTGGTGCCCGCGGTGTTCGGCTGAGTCGGTGAACTCCACGCCGTCCTCGGCCCACAGCCCGGCGATCGCCCTGCGGCGAAGGGCGGGGTCGGGCTCGTTCCATACGGCGGTATAGCGGTCGACGAACTTCTCGACATCGAAGTCGTTATCCATGGCCCAGACGGTAACGGCGGTTCACTGACATCAACTGTCAGTAAGTCCGACAGGCAGAAGCGATGCGTCCGTACCGAGGAAGCCCGCGCACTGCCCTGGGACCACGTCGTCGCCTGAAGGTATGGCACCCGGTGACCGAGGCCGGGTTCGAGCACAAGAGGTTCGCCATCTACGTGTGGCGAGCCGGCGAGTGGGAGGTGACACCAAGACCCGCAAGTCACGACGCACGCTGGAACTACCCAAGCTCGCTGCCGAGGCTCTCCGGCGACACCACACCCGCCACGCTCAAAGCGGGCGAGGCATGACAAGAGCACGATCTGGTGTTCTGCACGAACGTCGGCACCCCGCTGGACGCGGCGAACGTACGGCGAGCGTTCCGGCACATCACCAAGAACGCGGGCATGGGAAACACCCCGCGAGCTGCGTCACTCGTTCGTCTCCATCATGAGTGACCAGGGCGTACCCATCGAGACCATCGCCGATCTCGACGGGCACCAGCGTCACGGAAGCGGTCTACCGGCACCAGCTCAAGCCGGTGATCACCAAGGGCGCCCACCATGAACACAATCCTCGGCGACAGGCCGACGGGATTGAGTCCGAGTGAGTCGGCTCCCCGATTGGCTCCCATCGACTTCCAGAAACGGAAAAGGGCCTGACCCGCTAAGCGGATCAAGCCCTTTACCTGGTCAAACAGCGTCGGGGTGGCGGGATTTGAACCCACGACCTCTTCGTCCCGAACGAAGCGCGCTGCCAAGCTGCGCTACACCCCGGTGCACGCCGTCTTGCGCGTGCCTGGGAAAGTCTAGCCGACTTCGGGGGTGCTTGTGACCGTCAGCGCTTCGGTACCAGAGTGAGCAGCGTCGCCTCCGGGAAGCAGGCGAAGCGGGCCGGGGCGTACGGCGAGGTGCCGAGGCCGGCCGAGACGTGCAACCAGGCCCTCTCGTGGCGGCTCAGACCCTTGACGCGGGCCCTGTCGATGCCGCAGTTGGTGACGAGGGCGCCGTAGAAGGGGATGCAGAGCTGGCCGCCGTGGGTGTGGCCGGCCAGCAGGAGCTGGTAGCCGTCGTCGGCGAAGCGGGTCATGTTGCGCGGCTCCGGCGAGTGCATGACGCCCAGGCGGAGGTCCGCGTCCGTGGGGGCGGGGCCGGCCACGAGGTCGTAGCGGTCGCGGGAGATGTGGGAGTCGTGGATGCCGGCCACGGCGACGTCGAGGTCGCCGACCTTGATGCGGGCCGTGGTGTTGTTCATGTCCAGCCAGCCCTCGGCCGCCATGCCGGCGCCGAGCTCCTCCCACGGCAGGGAGGGGACGTGCTGGCGGCGCTCGTTCTTGGAGGTGCGCCACAGGTAGCGGACCGGGTTCTTGGGCTTGGGGGCGTAGAGGTCGTTGGAGCCGTACACGAACAGGCCGGGGCGCGACAGCAGCGGCTCCAGGGCGTGCAGCAGCGACGGGACGGCCTCGGGGTGGGCGATCGAGTCGCCGGTGTTGACCACCAGGTCGGGCTCCAGAGAGCCGAGCGAGCGCACCCAGTTGATCAGCATGGTGCGGCGCGGCGTCAGGTGCAGGTCGGACAGGTGCAGGATGCGTACGGGGCGCTGTCCCCGGGCCAGGACCGGCACGTCGAAGCGGCGCAACCGGAACCAGTTGCGCTCCACGACCGAGGCGTATCCGAGCCCGGCCAGGCCGAAACCCAGCACTGAAAGGGGCACTGCGACTGCTTTCCTCACCTCTTCATGATGCCCGACATACGGCACGGGCCGTCCACGCACGCGGCAAGATGGACCGCATGAGCGCATTGAAGGACAAGCTGAAGGCCGATCTGACGGCCTCGCTTAAGGGCCGGGACGAGGTTCGTCTCCGGACGATTCGGATGGCACTGGCCGCCGTGAACGTCGAGGAGGTCGCCGGCAAGCAGGCCAGGGAGCTCTCCGACGAGGAGATCATCAAGGTGCTGACCAAGGAGGCGAAGAAGCGCAGGGAGGCGGCGGAGGCGTTCGGCAACGCCGGGCGCGCCGAGCAGGCCCAGGCGGAGCTCGACGAGCAGGCGGTGCTGGAGGCGTACCTGCCCGCGCAGCTGTCGGACGAGGAGCTGGGCAGGCTCGTCGACGAGGCCGTGGCCGAGACGGGAGCCTCCGGCCCGCAGGCCATGGGGCAGGTCATGAAGGCCGTCAACCCGAAGGTGGCCGGGCGGGCCGAGGGCGGCCGGGTGGCCGCCGCCGTGCGCTCGCGACTGTCGTCCTGAGCGACGCGCGGCAGGGGCCTCCGGCAGGTGGATGCCGGAGGCCGTCGCCTCGTCAGTCGTTGGGCGGGAACAGCTGGTTGACGCCGCCGCGGCCGCGCCTGTCGCCCCGGTCGTCGAAGAGGTCGAGCGGGTCGCCGATGTCGGGGCGGCCGCCGTCGTCGTCGTCGCCCCTGTCGTCCCGGTCCTTCTTCTTGGGCTTGGGCGCGCAGTTGTCGCTGCAGCCGCCGAACCTGGACTGGTCGACCGGGTGGAACCTGGTCGGCTCGATGCCCTTGAGCGCGGCGATCATGGATTCTTTCCAGACGGGGCCGGCGATGGACGCGCCGTACACGTACGGGTAGTAGCGGCCGCCGATGGTGACGCCGGTGAGGTCGTGGTTGAAGGCGCCGCGCGGGTCGCCGACGCTGACCGCGGACGACAGGTTCGGGGTGTAGCCGGCGAACCACGCCGCCGTGTAGCCGTCGGTGGTGCCGGTCTTGCCGGCGGCGTCGCGGCCGATGCCGCCGACGCCGCTCATCGTGCCCTTGGTGAAGACGCCCTCCAGGACACCGCTGACGGCGTCGGCGACCTCCTCGTCCATGACCTGGGAGCACTTGGGCTTGAACCGGGTGACCTTGCCGTAGCGGTCCTTGACCTCGGTGACCGCGAGCGGCTTGCAGTATTTGCCGCGGGCGGCGAAGACGGCGTAGGAGTTGGCGACGGTGACGGGGTCGACCTCGTTGATGCCGAGCGTGAACGTCTCGAACTCGCCCAGCTTGCCGCCGTCGGCGCGCTTGAGCCCGATGCGCTTGGCCAGCTTGACGACCTTGCACAGGCCGACCTTCTCCTCCAGCCTCATGAAGAAGGTGTTGACCGAGCCCCAGGTGCCCGTCTGCAGGGTCTTGAAGCCGCCGCCGCCCTCGCTGGAGTTGCGGACCGTGTGGCTGGGGTCGCCGACCGGCTTGCCCTTGCAGTCCTTGAACGCGCCGAAGCTGGAGGCCTCGTAGCCGGCCGGGGACGGGAAGCCGTCGCCGTACTTCAGCCCCTCTTCGAGCGCGGTGGCCAGCGTGTAGGCCTTGGCCGTGGAGCCCTGCTGGAAGCCGCGCCCGCCGCCGTGCGCGACGTCGGCGACCAGGTTGTAGCTGATCTCGTTCTTCTTCTTGTTGCCGCCGAACTTGCGGGAGGCGGCCATCGCCTTGATCTCGCCGGTGCCCGGCACGATCATGGCCTGCGCCGCGATCGGCTTGTCCTTGGAGCTGACCCACTTCTTGATGGCCTTGTCGGCGGCCTTCTGCATCTTCGGGTCGATCGTGGTCTTGATCGTCAGGCCGCCGCGCTGCAGGAGCTTCAGGCGGTCCTTGGCGGTCTTGCCGAAGTCCTCGTTGAGCAGGATCTCGTTCTGCACGTAGAGGCAGAAGTACGGGAAGTCGCTCACCTCGCAGCCGCCGGGGAACTTGACGTCCTTGTAGCCGAGCTTCTTCGCCTTGGCCTCGGCGGCCTCCTGCGGAGTGATGTTCTCGAGTACGGCCATCCGGTCGAGGACGATGTTGCGCCGTTCCAGCAGCAGCGCCCTGGACTTGGGGCCGACGTTCGGGTCGGTCCTGGCGGGGTTCTGGACGGCGCCGGCGAGAGTGGCGGCCTGGACCAGGGTGAGCTTGGAGGCCGGCTTGTCGAAGAAGCGCTTGGCGGCCGCCTGGATGCCGTGGGCTCCGGCGCCGAAGTAGGCGATGTTGAGGTAGCGCTCCAGGATCTGGTCCTTGGTGTACTTCCGCTCGATCGCCATCGCGTAGCGCAGTTCGCTGAGCTTGCGCGAGACCGTCGGGGCGATGGCCGCGGCCTGCTCCTCGGGGGTCTCCGCCGCGTTGAACAGCACCTGCTTGACGTACTGCTGGGTGATCGAGGAGCCGCCCTGCGTCACGCCGCCGGTGGTAAGGTTCTTGATCAACGCCCGGGTGGTGCCTTCGAGGTCGATCGGGCCGTGCTGGTAGAAGCGGAAGTCCTCGATCGCGATGAGCGCCGTCCGCATGATGGGCGCGACCTGGTCCAGGGTCACGGACTGGCGGTTCTCGAAGTAGAACTGGGCGATCCGCTTGCCGTCCGCGTCGACCAGCTCGGTGCGCTCCGACAGCGGCGGCTCCTCGAGCTCCTCCGGCTTGAGATCGAGCATCTCCATGCCGCTCTTGGCGGAGACTCCCGCACCCCCGATGGCGGGCAGCGCCACGGCTGCCGCCAGCACACCGGCTATCGCGCCGGCCGCGATCAGCTTGACGACGTTCAGTACCGGAGAGGAACGATCTTTGCCTCGAGCTTGCACACAACCAAGAGTACGTCGAAAGGGTGACCTTATCGGTAACACGACACCATTTCGCCTTGACTGGGAGGGGTGACTAGTCATTCCCGGTCAAGACTACGGCGAGAAATTGGTCCTCTGGGGTCTGTCGGCCCGAACGTCTAGTTGCGTACGTTCTCCCTGCGGCAACTGAATACGGAGGCTCGGCGCCCGCGCCCGTCGGCCCCAAATGACGACTGACCACCTAAGGGGAGTGGGGTCGAAATGTGGATCACGGATTGGACCTCCCGTGCCGCCTGTCGAGGTGCGGATCCGGACGCGCTGTTCGTCCAGGGAGCTGCGCAGAACAGGGCGAAGCTGATCTGTCGAGGATGCCCTGTCCGTACCGAATGCCTCGCCGATGCGCTCGACAATCGCATCGAGTTCGGGGTGTGGGGCGGTATGACCGAACGCGAACGGCGCGCGCTGCTGCGGCGGCGGCCCGATGTGGACTCGTGGCGTGAGCTGCTCGAGTCCGCCAAGGAAGAGTACGAACGGACCAACGAGCTGATCGCAGGCTGATGGTCCGCGCATGAGTACGGCCGGTGGTGTCGCCGGCCGTACTCTCATGCGCTCGCCAGGAGCTCCCCGATGCGGCGCAGGCCCTCCAGGTCGTGGACGTCCTCGGTCATGGCGGGCACCTTGGCGACCGGCACCGTGGGGTGCGCGCTGACGAAGTGCTCCTGCTCCCGGTGTTCGCGAGCGGCGAGCTGCATCCTGCCGGTGTGCAGCCGCAGCACGGCGGCGGTCAGGTCGTGCTCGCCCCTGGTCTCCAGATCCTCCGCGGCGGCGGCGCTGCGCACTCCTGAGAGCGTCGCGGCGGGGGACTCGTGCACCCGGTTGACCACCAGGCCCGCCAGCGGCATGCGCTCCTCGGCGAGCCGCTCCACGAAGTAGGAGGCCTCGCGCATGGCGTCACGCTCCGGGGCGGCGACGACGAGGAAGGCGGTGCCGGGGGCCTGGAGCAGCTTGTAGGTCATCTCGGCCCGCTGTCTGAAGCCGCCGAAGACGGCGTCGAGTGCCGACACGAACGTCTGCAGGTCCTTGAGCACCTGCGCGCCGAGCAGCTTGGTCATGGCCCCCGCGACGATTCCGAATCCGGCGTTGAGCAGCCGGAACGCGCTGCGCCCCCCGGCCTTGGCGGGGGCGGTCAGCAGCCGGATGAACCGGCCGTCGAGGAAGCGGCCGAGCCGTTCGGGCGCGTCGAGGAAGTCGAGCGCGGACCTGGAAGGCGGCGTGTCGACGATGATCAGATCCCACTCGTCGGAGCGGCGGAGCTGGCCCAGCTTCTCCATCGCCATGTACTCCTGGGTGCCGGAGAAGCTCGACGACAGCGACTGGTAGAAGGGGTTCGACAGGATCTGGCGGGCCCGCTCGGGGTCGGCGTGCGCCTCGATGATCTCGTCGAACGTACGCTTCATGTCGAGCATCATCGCGAACAGCTGCCCGTCGCCGTCGCCCTGCGTGATCAGGCGCGGGGTGTTGTCCAGCTCGGTCAGCCCCATCGACTGCGCCAGGCGCCTGGCGGGGTCCACGGTCAGCACGACCGCGCACCTGCCGCGCTCGGCCGCGCGCAACCCGAGCGCGGCGGCCGTGGTCGTCTTGCCGACGCCGCCCGAGCCGCAGCAGACGATGATCCTGGTGCCCCGGTCGTCGAGGATGGCGTCGATGTCGAGGGTGGCGGGCTTCTTCACGCTGCTCCCTGGTTGCGGATGCTGTCGGCCAGCTCGTACAGCCCTGCCAGGTCCACCCCGTCGGTGAGCAGCGGCAGGTCATAGCGTGGCAGCGTGACGCCGGCCAGCGACTCGCGTTCGGAGCGCTCCAGCTCGGTGCGGCGGGCGTGCTCGACGACCTCGTCGGCGAGCGCTTCGGCGAGCGAGGCGGCGTCGGCGCTGTCGGCGAGCCCGGCCGACTTGAGTCCGAGCGCCAGATCGCCGATGTCGAAGCGGCCCTTTACAGCCATGTCAAGCGTGGCCTGGGGCAGGAGGCTCTCGCGGACCATGTTGATGAAGATGCCGCCGGTCGGCAGCCCTGCCGCGCGCGCTTCGGCGATGCCGTCGAGCGTCTCCTGCACCGGCATCTCTTCGAGCAATGTCACGAAATGCACCGCTGTTTCCGGACTTTTTACGACGCCGTGCACCAGATCTGAATGGTTCTTGATCGGCCCGACCCTTGCCAGGCCCGCGACTTCCTGGGTGACGTTCAGGAAGCGCGTGATGCGGCCGGTGGGCGGCGCGTCGAGGACGACCGCGTCGTACACCCGCTTGCCGTTCTTGCCGCGCCGGCGCACGGCCTCGGTGGTCTTGCCGGTGACCAGCACGTCGCGAAAGCCCGGGGCGACGGTGGTGGCGAAGTCGACGACGCCCATCTTGGTCAGCGCCCGCCCAGCCCTGCGCATCCCGTAGAACATCTCCATGTACTCGAGCATGGCCTCCTCGGGATCGATGGCCAGCGCGTACACGTCACCTCCGGAGGGCGCCACGGCGATCCTGCGCTCCTCGTAGGGCAGCGGCGGCAGATCGAAGATCTGCGCGATGCCCTGCCGGCCCTCCACCTCCACCAGCAGCACCTTGCGGCCGCCGGAGGCGAGCGCGAGGGCGAGGGCGGCGGCGACCGTGGTCTTGCCGGTGCCGCCCTTGCCGGTGACGACGTGAAGTCGCACGCCGTCCCAATCCGTGTCCGCAGAGTCCACGACTTCGAGGCTACCGAACGGTCACTTGCCGAAAGCCCGCGAACACCCTTTGAGATTGCTCACACTACGCTGAGCCCCATGAAGAAATGGGAGTACCTCACGGCCCCGGTGCTGATACACAACACCAAGATGATCCTCGACAACTTCGGCGCCGACGGCTGGGAGCTGGTCCAGATCGTGCAGGGTGCCACGTCCGAGCAGCTGGTCGCCTACTTCAAGCGGGAGAAGCAGTGAGTCCTGAGCAGAGGATCGCCGACCTCGGGCTGACGCTGCCCGACGTGGTCGCGCCGCTGGCCGCCTACGTCCCCACCGCCCGCACCGGCGATCTGGTCTACACCTCGGGCCAGGTGCCCATGGTGGAGGGCAAGCTGCACCAGACCGGCAAGCTCGGCGTCGACCTGGGCGTGGACGAGGGCCGCGCGCAGGCCCGCATCTGCGCGCTCAACGCGATCGCAGCGCTGAAGGCCGAGATCGGCGACCTGGCCAAGGTCAAGCGGATCGTCAAGGTCGTGGTCTTCGTCGCCAGCGCCCCCGACTTCACCGAGCAGCCGCAGGTGGCCAACGGGGCGAGCGAGCTGCTGGCCGAGGTGTTCGGCGAGGCGGGCAAGCACGCGCGCAGCGCCGTGGGCGTGGCCGCCCTCCCGCTCGACGCTCCGGTGGAAGTGGAGCTGATCGCGGAGGTCTCCTGAAAGTCGGATATGTCACCATGACCGAGTGATGTTCTAGAAGGAGGTCATGTGGCTGGTTTCCGGCTCCCGGACGAGCTCGCCGAGCGAGCGAGGGGCATCCTCGCTGGACGCGTCGATCCGGCCCCTGCGCGGGACGCCGCCACGGTGGCGATCCTGCGCGCGGGCCGCCCCGACGGCGTCCAGGTCTATCTGCTCCGCCGCAAGGCCACCATGGCCTTCGCCGCCGGTGCGTACGTCTTCCCCGGCGGCTCGGTGGATCCGCGCGACACCGACCACGCCGTGGCCTGGGCGGGCCCGACACCGGCCTACTGGGGCCGGGCCTTCGGCGCGAGCGAGGCGGTGGCCAGGGGCCTGGTCTGCGCCGCCGTGCGGGAGACGTTCGAGGAGTCGGGCGTGTTGCTCGCCGGCCCCGGCCCGGACTCGGTCGTCGCCGACACCACCGGCGACGACTGGGAGGCCGACCGGCTGGCGCTCATCGACAGGAGCCTGGCCTTCGCCGACTTCCTGGCCAAGCGTGGCCTGGTGCTCCGCTCCGACCTGCTCAAGCCCTGGGCGCACTGGGTCACGCCGACGATCGAGCCCAAACGCTTCGACACCCGTTTCTTCGCCGCCGTGCTCCCCGAGGGGCAGCGCACCCGCGACGTCGGCGGCGAGGCCGACCAGGTGGTGTGGCAGCGCCCCGCCGAGGCGGTCGAGCTGGCCCGCAAGGGGGAGATCTTCCTGATGCCGCCCACCTATCACACGCTCACCGAGCTGGCCGGCCACTCCGGGGTGGAGTCCGTGCTCGCAGCCGAGCGAGAGATCGTCACGATCGTGCCGCAGGTCGTGGAGGTCGACGGCGAGTTCAGGCTGGTGGCCCCATGAGCGGCCTGCACATCCCGCTGGGCACCCCAGACGGCTCGCGTACCGAGCACGCCGAGAACCTGCTCGCGCCCAACCCGTCGGCCATGACGCTCGACGGCACCAACACCTGGGTCATCGGCACGCACGAGGTGGTGGTCGTCGACCCCGGCCCCGAGGACGAGGCGCACCTGCGCAGGGTCCGCGACCACCTGGGCGAGCGCCGGGTGACCGAGATCCTGCTGACCCACGGCCACTTCGACCACAGCGGCGGCGCCAGGCGCTTCGCCGAGCTGGTCAACGCGCCGGTGCGGGCCCTCGACCCGCGCCACAGGCTGGGCGAGGAGGGCCTGGCCGACGGTGACGTGGTGACCGTGGACGGGCTGGAGATCCACGTGTACGGCACGCCGGGGCACTCCTTCGACTCGCTGTGCTTCTGGCTGCCGGCGGACCGGGCGATGCTGACCGGAGACACCGTGCTGGGCAGGGGCACCACGATCGTCGCCAAGGACGGCGGCCTGGCCGACTATCTGCGCAGCCTCGACAGGCTCAGGCTGGCGGCGGAGAGCCTGGAGGCGCAGGCGCTGCTGCCCGGCCACGGCCCGGTGCTGCCCGACCCGATCGGGGCGCTCGACGGCTACATCGCGCACCGGCGCGAGCGGCTGGAGCAGATCAAGGAGGCGCGACGGCAGGGCGCGCGCACTCCGCGGGAGATCGTGAAGGTCGTCTACGCGGATGTGGACAGGTCGCTCTGGCCCGCCGCCGAGATGTCGGTGCGGGCCCAGCTCGACTATCTGGAGCGGTTGTAGAGCCGGTCCATGTCCAGGATGACGACGGCCTTGGCCTCGATGCGCAGCCAGCCGCGCTGAGCGAAGTCGGCCAGGGCCTTGTTGACCGTCTCCCGGGAGGCGCCCACGAGCTGGGCCAGCTCCTCCTGGGTGAGGTCGTGGTGGACGCGGACGCCGTCGTCGGTCTTGGCGCCGAACCGCTCGGCCAGGTCGAGCAGCTGCTTGGCCACCCGGCCGGGCACGTCGGTGAAGACCAGGTCGGCCAGCACGTCGTTGGTGCGGCGCAGCCGCTGGGCGAGTGCGCGCAGCAGGTGCAGGGCCACCTCGGGGCGGCCGGTCAGCCAGGGGCGCAGGTCGTCGTGGCCCAGCCCGGCCAGCCGCACGTCGGTCAGCGCGGTCGCGGTCGCGGTGCGCGGCCGCGGGTCGAACAGCGACAGCTCGCCGAACATCTCGCTCGGGCCCAGCACGCTGAGCAGGTTCTCGCGACCGTCGGGCGAGGTGCGGGACAGCTTGATCTTGCCGTCGAGCACGACGTAGAGGCGATCGCCCGTCTCGTTCTCGTGGAAGAGGGTCTGTCCCTTGGACAGCTGGACCTCGGTGATGCTCGTCCGCAGCGCCGCGGCGCTCTCGCGGTCGAGCGCGGCGAACAGGGGGGCCTTGCCCAGCACATCTTCGGTGTTCACTCTGCCTCCTCTGCTGCCATTGTGACTCACCCCACTGAAGGCGGCACACTTAGGTTAGAGGAATGCCCGATGGGTCAGGACTCGCCTCATGTGTCGCGTAAGTCGGGCTCGACGTGGCACCCCCGGTCAAGCCGCTGATCGCGGTGATCCTCACGGCGAAGTGTACGAACAAAACAGTCAACATGCTTACTCGTACCCTTTCGCGGGCCTGACGTTCGGCTAGATTCACCCATAGATGCGGTCGAGTCCCCTGGAGAGGGGATTTATGATCATCCGGTTGACGGTCCGGGACCCGGCGATCCCCGCTGAGCACGACGTCGAGGTGACGGCGGCACCGGACACGCTGATCTCCTCGCTGCTGCGAGCCCTGCCCCTGCCCGTCGACGGGCGGCCGTGCTTCGTCGGCACCGGCAAGCTCGATCCGGACGCCACCGTGGCCGACAGCCCGCTCGTGTGCGGGTCGGTCATCAGCGTGGGGGAGCCGGCGCGGACCAGGCCGCTGCGACCGGTGGCTGCGGCCGGGGCGGTCCGCGTGTTCGCCGGGCCGGACGCGGGCCGCGTGATCTGGCTCAGCCCCGGCAACCACGTCATCGGCGGGCTGGGGCCGGACATCGTCCTGCAGAGGGACCAGCGGATCTCCGGGCGGCACGCGTTCCTGGAGGTGTCCTGGACGGGTGAGGTCACGGTGGTGGCTCTGGACTCCGCCGGGGCCACGCTCGTGGACGAGGTCGCGATCGAGGGGCCCACGCCGCTGCGGCCAGAGTCGGTGCTCCAGGTGGGGGACGACCGGCTGCGGTGGGTGCCGCTGCCTCCGGGCCGGCTGCGGGCGACGCGGGGCAAGGACGGGCGCATCGACTTCGACCGCGCCTTCGCGCCGGCTCCCGCGGTTCCCGCCGAGCGGATCGAGCTGCCGAGGAGCGAGGCCACGCCGCGCAACTTCGCGGTCCAGCTGCTCTCCTCGCTGATCCCGCTGCCCATCGCCGTGCTGATGGCCGTTTTCCTGAAAAGTCCGTACTTCTTACTGTTTGGACTGCTCACCCCCATCACCTTCCTCGGCACGCAGTGGGCCGAAGGCCGCCAGCGCAAGATGCGGGAGCGCGAGTTCGACGCGCGCAAGAGCGAGACGAACGAGCGCATCCGGCAGCACGTGGTGCGCGAGCACTGGCTGCGCCGGCTGGTCGCGCCCGACGAGGTGGACCTCACCATCGCGGCCACCCACGAGGGCCCGGGACTGTGGCCGCGCAACGCCGACTCCTCCGACGGCCTGACACTGCGCGTCGGCGTCGCGGAGGAGCCCGCCACCATCGAGCTGAACGGCGAGCCCTGGCCGGAGTTCGAACAGCCGGTGCTGCGCGGCGTCCCTGTCACCGTCGACCTGCGCGAGATCGGCGTGCTCGGCGTCATCGGCCCGCCGCCGTCGACCGACGCCCTGCTCCGATGGCTGCTCGTCCAGCTCGGCACCCTGCGCGGCCCCGACGAGCTGCGCCTGGTCGTCATCACCGCCTCCGGCGGCGAGCACCTGGCCTGGACGCGCTGGCTGCCGCACCTCGACGCGGGCGCGGACGCCGCCTTCCCCTGCCTGGTCGGCAACACCCCTCAGACCAGGACGGCACGCGTCGAAGAGCTCAAGGACGTGGTGACCGAGCGCATGAAGGCCGTCAAGGCCTCCAGAGAGACCCGTTTCGCCGAGGAGATCGTCGTGGTCCTCGACGGCGCGCGGGCGCTGCGCGACATCCCCGGCATGAAGGAGGTGCTGCGCGAGGGCCCCTCAGTCGGCGTGTACGTCATCTGCGCCGACCAGCGCAGCCTGAACGAGTGCCGCGGCGTGTGCGAACTCGACGGCACCCATCTGCTGCTCACCAGGGGCAGGCAGGGGCTGCCGGTGCCCGTCCAGCCCGAATACCTCGGCGAGGAGGCGGCCGGGCGGATCGCCCGCGCCCTGGCCCCCATGCGCGACCGGCTCACCCTGGCCCGCGCCGAGAACACCATCCCCGCCGCCGCCCGCCTGCTCGACCTGCTCGAACTCGGCGCCCCCGACGCCGGCGCCGTCCTGGCCCGGTGGAGCGCGGCCCCCGGCCCGACCACGGCCGTCGTGATCGGCGGCGACGGCTCCGGGCCCGTCACCGTCGACCTCGCTGCCGACGGGCCGCACACCATGCTGGGCGGCGCCACCGGCGCGGGCAAGAGCATCCTGCTGCAGACCCTGGTCACCTCGCTGCTGCTGACCAACCGCCCCGACGAGCTGAACCTCGTGCTGGTCGACTTCAAGGGAGGCAGCGCGTTCCTGCCGTTCGAGCACTGCCCGCACGTGGTCAGCCTGATCCGCTCCACCGGCGACACCGCCGCCGACGTCTTCGACGAGGCCGCCGCCCTGCGCGTGCTCGCCTCCGTCCGGGCGGAGGTGCGTCGCCGCGAGGCCATCCTGGCCAGGTACGGCGGCGAGATCGACGCCTACTGGGCCGCGGGAGGCAGCCTGCCCAGGCTCGTCATGGTCTTCGACGAGTTCGCCAGGGTTCTGGAGACCTCGCCGGACTTCCTGCGCGAGCTCGTCAACGTCGCCGCCAAGGGCCGATCCCTCGGCATGCACCTGGTCCTGGCCACCCAGTCGCTGCAGGGCAAGCTCTCACCCGAGCTGAAGAACAACATCTCGCTGCGTGTCACCCTGCGCCAGAATGAGCCCTCCGACAGCACCGAGGTCCTCGGCGTCCCCGACGCCGCCGCGATCCCCTCCCGCCTGCGCGGCCGCGGCATGATCATGCGCGTGGGCGCCGAGCAGCGCACGCCTCAGCTCTTCCAGACCGGATACCTCGGCAACCCCCCTCCCACCGGCGCCGCTCCCGCCACCGCCCGCCTCGTTCCCTGGCCCGCGCTCGGCCTGCCCCGTCCCGAGCCCGCCGGCGTGCCGAGCGGCAGCCGTACGGACCAGGACCTCGCGATCGAGGCCGTGATCGCGGCGTGCGGGCGGGTGCCGATGGACCCGCCGTTCCGGCCGCTGCTGCCCCCGCTGCCCGCCTCGCTCTCGCCGGCGGCCCTGCCGCCCACCGGGGGCATCCCGTTCGGGCTCATGGACGACCCGGTCCACCAGGCGCAGCCGGCCATGGCCCTGGACCTCGCGGGCACCGAGCGCCTCCTGGTGGCGGGCGGGCCGCAGTCGGGCCGTACCACGTTCGCCCGAACCCTGATCGCCGGCCTCGCCGAGCGCTGCGACCCCGGCCAGGTGTGGTTGTACGTCATCGAGAACCAGCCGGGCGGGCTGGCGGCCCACGAGTCCCTGCCGCACTGCGGGGCCGTGGTCTCCGCCGCCGAGCCGGACCGCGTCCGCCGCCTGGTGACCTGGCTGGCGGCCGAGGTCGAACGCCGCAAACTCGCCCGCCTCACCCCGGACCGGCGGCCTGACCCCGTCATCGTGCTCGTCATCGACGGCTGGGAGTGCTTCGAGGACCGCAGCAACCCCGACTTCTTCGAATCCGCGCTGCTGGTGACCGTACGCGGGATGGTCGCGAGCGGTCCGCAGGTCGGCGTGCACACCGTCGCGGTCGGCGGCTACGACATGCTGCGCGGCAAGACGCCGGACCTGTTCTCGCAGCGGCTGTTCCTGCCGTTCCCCCGCGAGGAGACCCGCCGCTCCCACCTGACCTCCGGCATGGTGTCCCCGCCGATCCTGCCCGGCCGTGCCATCGAGGCCGCCACCGGCTTACACGTCCAGGTCTGCCTCCCGCCGCCGGACCCGCCGTCCGTACGAGTCCCGCCCGCGACCCCCTTGGCTCGCCCCTTCCCGCCGCTCCCGGTCACCATCGCCCAGGACCTGATGGACCGCACGCCCGGCCTGCCCATCGGCGTCGGCGGCCCCGACGTGTCCACCGTCGCGCTCGACCTGTGGGACGCGGGCCCGCACCTGATGCTCGTCTCCGGCCCACCGGGCTCCGGCCGCACCAACGCCGCTCTCGTCCTGGCCACCGGGCTGCTCAGGTCCGGCGTCCCCGTCCTGGCCCTGGCCCCGCCCCGGTCCCCGCTCGCCCGCTCGCTGCCGGGCGCCCGTACGCTGACCGGCACCTCGTTCACCGACGCCGACCTGCGCGAGGCGGCGGCCTCCTTCGACGGCGACCGCTTCGCCATAGTGGTGGACGACTTCGACCAGCTCACGGTGACCCCGTCGGAGAAGAACTTCGAGACCCTGCCGACGTTGCTCCAGGAGATCACCGCGATGTCCGAGCTGGGACGGAAGGCCCTCGTCCTGTGCGGGGACGCCCTGCCGGTGCTCGAAGGGCAGCGACGGTCGCTGTCGGGGGTGGTGAGCGAGATCCTGCGCTCCGGCATGCGGTTGCTGCTCACGCCGCCCAGCCGGGTGGTGGCGCGCGAGCACGGGATCGCGCTGGAGCCCGACCAGTACTTCACCGGGCCGCCCGGGCGGGGGTATCTGGCCGGTGCGCGCCGCCTGGACCTCATCCAGCTCGCGCAGGTCTGACGGCGGGTGCCGGGTGGGTCGCCTATTCCAAATCTTCAGGCGCGTAGCATTGGGGATCTCCGTCGAAACCGTCCCAGAAAATCCAGAGCCGGCCGCATGTCGGGCATCGGAACATGGACTTGGCGGCCAGATAGATTTCCTCGACGTCCACGGTCCCCTGGAATCGGTCGAAGTCCGTGTCGGACATCAACTTCCACTCTGTTGGGTTCGGTATCTCGCCGCTGGTCCTGATGATCGTGCCGCACCTGCAATAGAACTTCGCCATTATGGAATCACCACGACTTCGCTGACTCGTCCGCCTGTTCCTGATACCCGTTGCGCCAGGTTCGCCAGGTCTGCGGCGTTGACCGGCGTATCTGCCAGATCGACGACGACCCCGCCTCCGTGGACCTGGCTGCCCTTGGAGGCGACCGCGCTGACGATCCTGTTCACGTTGGCGGTGCGTGGCGTGTACACATCCCAGCGGACGCCGTCCACGAGCAGATCGCTGGTCCCGCCTCCTGCGCGAGTTCCAACGGGATCTCGGAGCAGAACCCTATGACCTCTCGCTGCCATGTGCTCGGCGGCCCGAATCTCCGAAGGTGACGGAGCGAGGGCCGAGACGCGCAGGACACCGAGTTTCGGACCGGCGATCAGATGGTTGTACGGCGCCAGGCCGAGGGGGTCGGACCACCGATTCGAGTTGTGGACGTAATGGTGCGGATCCCACCCGCCCGCCATTCCGATCGGGTCGTCGCTGGCATACCTTGCCGTGTCGGGGTCGTAGTGGCGGAAGTAGTTGTAGTGCAGCCCTGATTCCTCGTCCGCGTACTGGCCGGGGAAGCGCAGCGGGCAGTCGGCCTCTCCCGGGGCGGGGGCGAGGGGGCTGCCCCAGAGGGACTGGCGGGTGCGCCAGGCCAGGGTGCCGTCGGGGGTGACCAGTTCCGTCGGGGTGCCGATGAGGTCCGTGGCGATGGCGTAGAAGCGCTCGTCGACCCATTCCTGGGGTGCGTCCCTGAGCGGGACGCGTTCGGCCTGGCTGAGCGGGCGGAAGGTGCCCGGTTCCCAGTCCCAGACGGTCGCGCGTCCGGCGTGGAACCGCTCGGCCAGGAGCACGCCGTCCCACACGAAGTCCACCCGGTCCGAGCCGTCCACCCGGTCCGAGCCGTCCGCCCGTTCCTTGGCGACGCGGCGGCCCAGGGCGTCGTACAGGTAGCGCCACCTCGTGCCGTCCGGGGTCGACACGCCGGTGAGACGGTCGTCGGCGTCCCAGGTGTAGTGCCAGGTGCGGGGGCCGGACGACAGGGACTTCTGCCGGCGCAGGGTCGTGCGCCCCTGGGCGTCGTGCTCGTAGCTGACGCGGCCCGCGCGGCGGATCAGGGTGCCTTCGTAGGAGCGGGCGCCGTCGGCGCCGGTGGGGGCGGGCCAGGCGGCGTCGGTGATGCGGCCCGCCGGGTCGTAGGCGTAACGCTCGGCCCAGCCGGCGCCCGTCACCGCTGTCACGCGGCCGAGCGGGTCCAGGTCGAAGTGGCGGTGCCCGGACAGCAGGTCGTCGATCCCGGTGAGGTGGCCGTCGGGGCGGTAGGCGTACGTGCGCTGCTGCAGGACGCGGGAGCGGCCGGCCAGGAGGGTCTGCGAGCGCAGGCGGGAGTCGGGGTCCCACTCGTGGGTGAAGGCCACGGCGGTGCCCAGGTGGCGGGCGGTCTCGCGGCCGGCGGGGTCGTAGCTGAAGTGCAGCGTGTGGCCGGCCGTCTGGAGGGACATGACCTGGTCGCGGGCGTTGTAGTCCCAGGTGCTCTCGGCGCCAGAGGGGGTGCGGCGCAGGACGCGGCGGCCCAGCGCGTCGTAGGCGGAGGTGACGGTGCGGCCGTTGCAGGTCTCGGCGGTGACGCGGCCGTGGGCGTCGCGCTCGAAGCGGACGTCGGCGTCGGGGTTGACGGCGCGCGTCAGGCGGCCCAGCGGGTCGCGTTCGAAGGTGGTGAGGCGGTCGCCGGAGCGCTGCTCGGTCACCTGGCCGAGCGGGTCCCTGGTGTAGGTCGTGCTCTCTCCCGCGCCGTTGACGCGCTCGACCAGGTCGCCTGCCGGGTCGCGGCCGTAGGTCAGGACGCGGGAGTTGAAGTCGGTCTCGCGGATGAGGTCGCCCGCGGGGTCGTAGTCGTAGCGCCAGGTGAGGCCCTGCGGGTCGGTGACCGTGGTCAGGCGGAGTTCGGTGTCGTAGGCGAACTCCAGGCGGGCGCCGTCCGGGGTGGTGCGGGCGACGGGCTGGTCGAACGGGCCGATCTCGACGCGGGTGGACTGGCCGAGGGCGTCGAGGTGCTCGGTCAGGTTGCCTTCGGCGTCGTGGCGCCACTGCTCGGTGGCGCCGCCGGGCTGGGTCCGGCCGGCGAGCCGGCCCTCGACGGTCCAGGTGTGGCGGGTGATGGCACCCAGCGGGTCGGTGATGGCGGTGACGCGGCCGAAGGGGTCGCGCTCGTAGCGGGTGGTGGCGCCGAGGGGGTCCGTCACGGCGGTGGGCAGGCCGGCGGGGTCGGTCTCCACGGAGTGGGCGTGCCCCAGGGCGTCGGTGACGGCGGTGAGGTGGCCCAGCTCGTCGTAGGCGTAGGTCTGCTGGGTGTCGCCGGTGAGGTTGCCCCGCTCGTCGTACTCGCGGGGCCAGGCGGTGCCGTCGAAGTCGGTCACGAGGACCGGCAGGTGCAGCTCGTTGTTGACGAAGCGGCGCTCGGCGCCGTCGGGGCGGATGATCGCGGTCAGGACGTCGTCGTAGTCGTAGCGGACGGTGCGGCCCAGGGGGTCGGTCCGCGCGAGCAGGCGGCCGTGCCGGTCCCAGGCGTAGCGGGTCTCGTGTCCCAGGGGATCGATCTCCCGTACGACCTGGAACAGCTCGTTGTAGTGATAAGTCGTGACATGTCGTAGCGAGTCGCTGGCCCGCGTGACGCCGTCGCCGTACTCGATGTCGATGTCGAAGACGCCCGCCGACCCCGAGCCGCGCACGCACCTGCCCTGCCCGTCGTAGGAGTAGGCGTACCAGGAGCCGATCCGGTCCTCCCAGCGCGTCATCCTGCCCTGCCCGTCGTAGCCGAACAGGAGCGGCAGCCCGGAGGAGTTGACCACCTCGACCAGGTCCCCCGCCTCGTCGTAGGCGTAGGAGAGCAGCGTCTGGCCGGCCCCCCGCAGACGGATGGAGACGATCAGCCCGTCATGGGTCTCCACGTCGAGGTGGTAGCCACCGGAGTGCACCACTTCGGAGGGGACCCCGTCCGGGGTGTAGCGGAAGTCGATCCGGTTGCCGTTGCGGTCGGCGACGGCCGCGAGCGGGACCACGCCCAGCCTCCCGAAGAACCCGGAGAAGTGCGTGATCTGCCCGCTCTCGGGGTCGGTGACGGTGTACGCCCCGTCCTGCTCACGCAGCTCCAGGCGCGGCCCCTGCTCGGGGTGGGCGGGCAGCCCGTCCTCGGGATGCGGGAAGGCCAGCAGGGCGCCGGAGGCGGTCGCCAGGCAGACGCCGTCGTCGTCGATCTCCAGCCGCTGGTCGAAGGTGGAGCTCCACGACCGTCCGAACCAGCGGCCCGTCCCGTAGTCGGACAGATGGGTCCGCTCCAGCACGAGCGGCAGCACGCCCGGCAGCTCGACGTCACGCTGCGGAAGGATCACCACCCCGGTGGGGAAGTGCACGGGATCGTTGCTGAAGGCCTGCTTCGCCCTGGTCCAGGCGGAGCTCGCGGCCGTCGTGGCGCGGCCCTTGAGCGAGGTCATGGCCGAGCGGATGGAGGCTGCGCCCCGGGCGCCGAGACCGGCGAGCCTGCCCCCGCCGCCTCGCACGGCCGCCGCGGCGCCTCGCAACCCGGCGACGGCGGCGCCGCCGCGTGCCAGGAGGCCGACGCTCCTGCCGCCGGGGATCACGCCCAGGGCGTCCAGCGCCACCTGGCCCAGGCCGACCTTGCCCTGGCGGTACTTGTTCAGCGAGTCGGCCAGCACCACCGCGCCCGCGGCGACGGCGACTCCGGCGAGTATCGCCCCGGCCAGCCCGCCGGTGCCGATGACCAGCACGATCACGCCCGCGACCAGGGCGACCTTGCCGGCGAAGTCGACGAAGGCGTCCCAGGAGCGGAACGGCGCGGTCACCGTGTCCAGCGCCTTGCGCAGCAGCGTCTTGTTCTTGATGCCGCTGCCCGCCTGCTCGATCTGCCTGACGGCGCGGTCCTCGGCGTCGCCGCGCAGCCGGGCCGCCTCGTCGGCGAGCCTGCGGGCGCGTGACCGGTCCGCCTCGGCGCTCTGGGCTCGCTGTACGGCGGGGCGCACGGACGCCTGGACGGCCGGGTCGGCGGCGCTGACGGCGGACTCCAGCTCGCGCAGCCCCCCGGAGACCCCGCCGGGTAACCGGGCCTGGATCTCCCTGACCGCGCCCTGATACTGCTCGGCGGCCGACCTGCCCTGGCGCAGGGCCGTGCCCGCCTGGGTCTTGGCCTGCTCCAGGCTGCCCGCGTAGGCCATCAGCGCGTCGCCGGCGCCGCGGTAGGCCTTGCCGAGCTTGGCCAGCTCGCCCGGCAGCTCGCCGAGAGCCTCGGTGTACTTGGGCGCGTAGTCGCCCCGCATCTTCAGCGCCCCGCTGTTGCCGGACACCGCGCTCAGCTTGGCGGTGTTGTCGTCGGCCCGCCGCGCCTCGTCGAGCAGCCGACCGGCGAGCGCGCGGACCTGGCCGGGATCTCCCGGCGCGGGATCGCCGGGCAGGCCGAGCACGTCCCATCCGGCCGGCATGCTCATGGCGTCACCCTCCTGAGCTGAGCGAGGCGTCGAGCTCGCGGTGCTTGGCGATCGCGGTCTTGAGGAACTGGCTCATGCCTTCGAGTCCCTGCATGACCTGCTTGGCGCCGGTGTTCCACTGTTCGTAGTCCTGCTGGAACTTGCCGGACGCCCGCTCGGTGACGAAGTCGCTGCCGACGAGCTGGTCGATCATCGACTTCAGCTGCATCAGCCGGCTCTCGATGTCCTCCTTCTCCTTGTTCAGGCGGTTCGCGCTGTTCTCCACCTGAGGGAAGCTCAAGTGGTGGGTGCCACCTGCCATGAAAACTCACTCTCCTTGGTTTCTTCTCCCGTCGGACCAGGCCAGGGTGGCGCTGATCGCGTCGAACAGGTCGAGCATGGGCTCGGTGAGGTCGAGCTGCGGGCTGGTCAGCACGAGGTCCAGCACGCCGTCGCCGCCGGGCGCGGGGACCAGGGTGTGCATGACCACCGCGCCGGTCTCCACCCCGCTCACCCGCACCGCCCGGCCCGCGGGGCCGTCCACGATCCGCACGTCCCGCCAGACGTGCGTGCCGTCCCGCGGCGGGATCGCGACGACGTCGGCGGCGATCGCCTCGACGGTGTTGCCGGCCGGGTCGGGGTGTCCCGGGGTGTGGAAGGCCATCAGCGTGGCCAGCACGGTGCCCGCGTCCTCTTCGTGGTCGGTCATGGTGGCGGCGAACACCGCGCCGTGCCGCCCGGCGAGCTCGGCGACCTCCCGCAGCAGCTTGAGCAGCACCGGCCGGTGCGGCGCGAGCGAGGGGGCGGCCGCGATCCGGGCGTCCACGGCCCGGGCCAGGTCCGCGGTGCGTCCGGCCCGCCACACGTCGAACTCGTACCAGGAGTCGGGCACCCGCACGGTGAACCCGAAGGGCAGCTCAGCCATCGACGACCCCGTCGAAGAAGGCGTCCACGCCCTCGGGCCGCAGCGTGACGCCGTAGGTCCTGACGTCCTCGCCGGGGGTGAGCAGGGGAGCGGGCTCCGGCAGGCCGTCGAAGCTGATGGCGCCGACCTGCCGGCCGCTGGGCAGCACGATCCAGCCACCGACGATCTTCGAGCCGCGGACGGCCTGGGTCGCCCGGTACAGCCCCGACGGCTTCTTCACGGTCGCCGCGGTGAACCGCCAGGTGTCCCCGTCCAGGCCCAGCCTGCCGGTCGCCCGGCCCTCGCGCAGCCGGGCCTCCAGCGTGACGTCCTCGTCCTGGGCCCCCGCCAGGGTGACGACGTTGTTCGTGGCCGTGCCCTTCAGCCAGGTCTCGCGCTGCCCGTCGCAGAAGTAGCCGACCGCCTTGCCGCCGCGGATCGACAGCGCGACGAGCCCACGGCCCCCGCTCAGCCGCCCCGCGTAGTCCGCCTTCTTCGGGGTGGGATCCACGGCCGCCGCCGCTGCCGTGGCCGGCGTGGGCGTGAGGCGCCGCGGGATCTCGGCGACGGGCTCGCTCGTGCCCGTCAGCCCGGACATCAGCCAGGCGACGCCGGCCGCGACCAGGACGCCGGTGATCAGGCCGAGGAGCAGGGGCGACCGGTTCACGAGGCGCTCCCCGTCGACAGCGAGCCGGCCAGAGAGCCGTCCAGGCCGCCGGTGCCCTCGACCAGCGCGTCCAGTAGGCCGGCGGCTCGCTCCAGGAGCTGGTCCATCTTCTCGCGGTTGTCGGACGACTCCTCGAAGAACGCGCGCAGCGCGGCGTCGACCTTCGCGGACCCGGTCCCGCCGCCGCTGGTGCCGGGCCCGGACAGCGCGGTGCGGATGGCCTTGAGGTCCCGCGAGACACTCGCGGCCTCCTGCCGGTCGGCGGTGAATTCCTCAGCCATTGGACGCCTCCCCGTTGACTCGCCAGTTCCGGTACACGGTCTCGCTCAGCAGGGGGCCGGCCTTGCCACTGGACATCTCCAGCCGGAGCCGTACCGGAAGGCCGTCTCCGTCCACCTGGAGCTCGAACCCGACCGGCCCCGAGGCGATCACCCCCGCGTAGGCGCCGATGGTCTCCTCGCCGCGCAAGCTCTCCAGCGGCACGCTGCCCGCGACCGTCCGGCCGCCCCCGGGGCCGATCGTGACCTTCGCCCCGGTGCCCGCCGCTTCGAGCAGCGCCTGGATCGTGTACGGCGAGCTGTTGCGCCGGGCGTGCAGCGCGTACTGCTGGACGCAGGAGTCGCCGGCCGGGCGGGCGAGGTCGAACGGGACCCCGTCCGCGCTGCCCTTGCCCGCGGCGAGCCGCACGTCCGCGCTGCGGGTGGCGCTCGCTGGGCCGCAGGTGACCCGCATCGAGTAGGCGGTGGGGGCGGCGGGGGCGAAGCTCAGCGTCCCCTCGGCGGTGAGCGAGTCGCCCGCCTGAGGCTGCTCGGCCCGCTGCTGGAAGGCGGCCGTACGGTTGCCGATGTCCGCCAGCGCGGGGGCGCGCTCGTCGCCGGAGGTGAGCGAGACGGCGGCCATGGCCGCGAGGAAGGCTCCTGCCGCCACGCCCGCGTAGAACACCGGCCGGCGCCAGATCGGCGCGGGAGCCCTCGGCGCGGGCGCCGCGTCCTGCACGGGTTCCATGGCCCGCTGCTCCGCCTCGTTCAGCAGGTCCTCCACCGAGGCGACCGGCGCCGCGGTGGAGTGGCCGAGCAGGATGCGCACCAGGTGGACCGCGGCCGGGCGCGCCTCGGCGTCCGGCCTGCGGCACTCTTCCACCACCGAGCGCAGTGCCGGAGGCAGCAGGTCCGGGTCGGCGTCCGCGGACCGGCCGCTCGCCGCGAACACGACCACGTCCGACCAGTCGCGCACGTCCTCGGGCCGCAGGTCCTCGTCGCCCGGCCGGGGCAGCTGCCAGTCGATGAGGGCCTGCCCGCGGTCACCGATGATCACCGTCTCCGGGCTCAGCCGCAGTCCCGAGACCCCGCCCAGGTGCAGCCTGGCCATGGCCGTGGCGCTGCCGAGCGCGAGCCGGTGCAGCGCGTCCCTCTTGAAGGGGCCCCGCGCCCGTACGGCGCCGGCGAGCGGCTCGGACCTCCCCCGATCCGGTAACCGCAGGGCCTGACCGGCGTTCCTGCCAGGAACATCCATCGCCGTCTCTCCCAAGAACAGTCGGCGGCGAGTGCCGTTGTCGCCCGGTTGTACGCAGAGACGGGCCCCTGAGTTCAACGGGGCGGGGAAAAGTTCCGGTCCTGTCGGGTGGCACGGGGTTTTACCCTTGCGGCATGGCGACGAACGTGGCGGGTGCGCGCAGGCGCAAGCCGGAGACGCGGCTGGGGCTGGTGCGGCGGGCCAGGCGGATGAACCGGATCCTCGCGGAGACCTACCCCGACGCCCACTGCGAGCTGGACTTCGCGAATCCCTTCCAGCTCCTGGTCGCGACAGTGCTGTCGGCGCAGACGACCGACGTGCGGGTGAACCTGACCACCCCGGCCCTGTTCGCCCGCTACCCGACGCCCGACGACCTGGCAGTCGCCGACCCCGAAGAGCTGGAGGCCATCATCCGGCCGACCGGATTCTTCAGGTCGAAGGCCAGGTCGCTGCTGGGGCTGTCGGCCGGGCTGCGCGACCGTTTCGGCGGCAAGGTGCCGAAGACTCTGGCCGAGCTGGTCACCCTGCCGGGCGTGGGCCGCAAGACGGCCAACGTCGTGCTCGGCAACGCCTACGACCCGGTGACCGGCGAGCCCTTCGGCGTGCCGGGCCTCACCGTGGACACGCACTTCCAGCGGCTGGTCAGGCGCTTCGGCTGGACCGACGAGACCGACCCGGTCAAGATCGAGCAGGTCGTCGGCGAGCTCATCCCCAAGGGCGAGTGGACGGTCTTCTCGCACCGGGTGATCTGGCACGGCCGCCGCATCTGCCACGCGCGCCGGCCCGCGTGCGGCGTCTGCCCGCTGGCCGCGCTCTGCCCCTCGTACGGCACCGGCCCCACGAGCGTCGAGGAGGCGGCCAAGCTGGTGCGATCCGGTCCCTTCTCCTGACCGGGAAGTCCTCATGGCCCTGGCGTGTTGGAGGTTGCGTGACTGACGTGCCCGACTGGCTCGACCGACTGGCGGCGAAGGCCGTACTCACCCGTTTCCCCGCCGAGCTGGCCCCTCCCGAAGGCGGCGGGCGGGCCGCCGCGGTGCTGCTGCTGTTCGGCGAGGGGCCGCTCGGCCCCGACGTGCTGCTCATCCAGCGCAGCTCGCTCGGCCGCAGACACGCGGGACAGCCGGCCTTCCCGGGCGGCGGCGTCGACCCGGAGGACGGCGGGCCGGTCGAGGCGGCGCTGCGCGAGGCCGAGGAGGAGACCGGCCTGGAGCCCGCCGGGGTGCGCGTGCTGTGCACGATGCCCGAGCTCTACGTCTGGCGCAGCGACAACCGGGTCACCCCGGTGGTCGGCTGGTGGCACACGCCGTCTGCCGTGCACGCGGCCTCACCCACCGAGGTGGAGTCCGTGGAGCGGGTGCCCGTGGCCGAGCTCGTCGACCCCGGCAACCGGATCGTGCTGCGGCATCCCAGCGGCTTCGCGGGCCCGGCCTTCCGGGTGCGGGGGATGCTGGTGTGGGGGTTCACCGCGATGGTGCTCGACGTGGTGCTGCGCGCGGGCGAGCTGGAGCTGCCCTGGGACCGCGGCCGGGTGGAGGAGATCCCGCCCGACGTCCTAGACCTGGCGACCCGTGGCTAGCGCGACGCCGAGCGCGGCCCAGCCGGCCACGTCGGCGTCGCTGTCGGTGGTCAGCCTGCGCAGCGTGTCGAGCCCGGTCCGGTCGGGCGGGTCGCCGAGGACGTGCTGCAGCGCGTAGGCCGCCCCGTACCTGACGCGGGAGTCGTGGTGATCGGCCAGATCGATCACCGAGGGCAGCGAGCGAGGGTCCGCCAGGTGACCGAAGGCGATCAGCACCGAGTAGAGCACCATGGCGTCGTCCTCGCCGGCCGCCACCTGGCGCAGGACGGGCAGCGTGCGGTCCACGTACATGTGGAGCAAGCCCAGGATGTCGACGCCCAGCAGCCGCTCCGGGGTGGTGCGGGCGGCGCACAGCCGGCGTGCCTCGATGAAGGACTCGAGATCGCCCCGCTCCCGGATCGTGCAGATGACCTGCCAGCGCACCGGCCCGTCGGGGTCGGTGTCGTCGAGAGCTGCCTCGATGAGATCGCGAACTGTTCTCCCGACCGATGGCATACCGGCCAAGGTAGCCAGCGCGGTAGCGCGGTCCTGGACGAAGACGTGCACACTTGACCGGATCACTGGTTAGCTTTGAAGCGTGCGCGGCGATCTGCTTGACCTCATATTGATCGGCCTCGTGATCGCCTTCGGCGTCTCGGGTTACCGTCAGGGTTTCATCATCGGCGTCATGAGTTTCGTGGGGTTCGTGGGCGGCGCGGTGCTCGGGGTGTTCATCGCTCCGCCGATCTCCCGGGCGATCGTCGACGGGGACACCCCGCAGGCGCTGCTCGCGATCGTGATCGTCTTCCTCGCCGCGACGATCGGCCAGTTCGCCTCCTCCACCATCGGGGCCGTGGTGCGCAGCCACGTCACCTGGGAGCCCGCCAAGGTGGCCGACGCGGTCGGCGGCACGTTCGCCAGCGCGCTGTCGGTGCTGGTGATCGCCTGGCTGATCGGGTCGCTGATCGTCTCGACGTCGTTCAAGCCGCTGGTGGACCAGGTCAAGGGATCGCTGCTGCTCACCACGGTCGACGACGCGATCCCGCAGGCGGCGCGCAACTGGCAGCAGCCGTTCAAGAAGTTCATCGACCGCTCGGAGTTCCCTCCGGTCTTCGACGCGATCGGCGCGGGCGGCATCGTCGACGTGCCGCCGCCCGCGCAGAGCGTCCTGCAGGGCGCCAAGCTGGGCCGCGCCCAGCGGGCCATCGTCAAGGTGCAGGGCAACGCCATCTGCAACAAGCACGTCGAGGGCACCGGCTTCGTCTACGCCAGGGACCGCATCATGACCAACGCGCACGTCGTCGCGGGAGTGACGCGCGACCTGCAGGTCATCGACTCGGAGTTCAAGCGCCACACGGCCACGGTCGTCCGCTACAACCCGCGGCGTGACATCGCCATCCTCTACGTGCCGGGGCTGGGCCTGCCGACGCTCACCTTCGACGGCAGCGCCGAGAAGGGCGACAACGCGATCATCGCCGGCTTCCCCAAGGGCAAGGGCTTCACCGCCGAGCCGGCCCGCATCCGTGGCCGCCTCGACGCCCAGGGCCCCGACATCTACCGCAGCTCCAACGTCACCCGCTCCATCTACTCGGTCCGCGGCAGGGTGATGCCGGGCAACTCGGGCGGGCCGCTGCTCACCGTCGACGGGCGCGTCTTCGGCGTGATCTTCGCTGCGGCCGTCAGCGAGCAGGAGGAGACCGGCTACGCGCTGACCGCCGCGGAGGTCAAGCCCGACGCCGACCAGGGCCGCAACGACACCTCTCCGGCCAGCACGCAGGACTGCGACTGACCCCTCACCCCTCGGGGGCTCTGCTTTCGCGTACGGCCCTGACTAGCCCGGCAGTGCCTTCAGAATCAGCCTGACGGCCTGCGCCGGGTCGCTGTCCTGGCTCAGCCCGGAGGCGGCCCTGCCCACCGCGTCGTACGGCTCGCCGTAGCCCTGCACCCGGGCGGCGCCCCGGCCGAACAGGGTCAGCGCGCCGCGCCCGTTGCCCCGCTGCAGATGAGTCAGGCCCACGCAGATCTGCGCGAGCCCCTGCCACAGCTCGCGCTCCTCCTCCGGAGCGCACTTCCAGCGCCCCTCGAACACTTCGTGCGCGTTGAACGGCAGGCCCTCGCCCAGGAAACCGCGGCCGTCGGCCAGCGCCTGCTCGGTGCTCGGCGCGTAGTCGTCGGGCACCCTCGGCATGCCGGGAGAGCCGTGCGGCAGGGGCCTGCCGTAGGCGTCACGCGGCCTGGCGCTGCGCGGCCGTCCCGCCGGATCGCGATCCCTCATCGGTCCGGCTCCGGGTCAGCCAGCCAGCCGAGCAGCTCGGTGTCGAACACGTCAGGTGTCTCCTCGTGGGGATAGTGACCCGCCCCTTCCACCAGCCGCCACCGGTAAGGAGCCGCCACGTAGCGGCCCGACCCCTGCGCGGTGCGCGGCAGGATGCACCGATCCTGGGCTCCGTGCAGCTGCAGGGTGGGCGCCTCGATCTCGGTCCGCATGGCCCTGGCGTAACGCAGCCCGTCCGGGCGGAGCTGCGAGCGGCCGAACCACCGGTGATACTCCAGCGCGCAGTGCGCCACAGCCGGGATCCGGAACGCCTCACGATAGGTGCTCGCGGTCTCCGCATCCGGCCAGCCCGGCCGTGACCAGCCGTCGAGCAGCTTGCCGACCAGCGAGGCGTCGTCGCGCGTCAGCCTGCGCTCCGGCAGCAGCGGAAGCTGGAAGCCGAGCCTGGGCCCGCTCGCCCTGAGCTGGCCCAGGGGGTCGCTGAACAGCGAGTTCCGCAGCCGCAGCGGGTGCGGAGCCGACACGGTGACCAGCCGGTACACGCTCTTGGGTTCGAGCACCGCCATCGTCCAGCCGAGCAGGCCGCCCCAGTCGTGGCCGACCACGATCGCGCCGGTCTCGCCGAGCGCCCTGATCAGCCCGGTCGCGTCGGCGGCCAGCGTCGGCAGGTCGTAGCCGCGTGGCGGCTTGTCGCTGCCGCCGTAGCCCCGAAGGTCCACCGCGACCGCGCGGAACCCGGCCGCCGGAAGCGACCGCAGCTGGTGCCGCCAGGTCCACCAGAACTGCGGGAACCCGTGCAGCAGCAGCACGAGCGGGCCCTCACCTGCCTCCACCACGTGGAAGCGGGTGCCGCCCGCGTGCACCGCACGGTGCGTCCAAGGTCCCTCGATCTGGACGACCCCCTCGTCAGGCGCCATCACGGCTCACCGGCCCGGCCGCCGGGAGTGACTCCTCCGGCGTGGCGATCTCCTTGAGCCCCTTGATGGAGCGGGTCGTCCGCTTCATCCCGGCCAGGCCTTTCAGTCTCCGGATCCCGATGAAGACCAGCAGTGCCGCGACCAGCAGGTAGAAGACCGTCACGATGAGGAAGGCCGCCCACTGCGGCAGCCACTGGGCCAGTACGTACGCGATCGTGAACGAGGCGAGGATCAGGCACAGGTGCGCCATGAAGGCAGCCGCGGCGAACAGACCACCGGCCATGCCGACCCGTTTGGCGTCGAACCTGAACTCGGCCTTGGCCAGCTCGATCTCGGAGCGGACCAGGGTCGAGATGTGATTGCTCGCCTGGGCGACCAGCGAGCCCAGGGATTCTTCCTCGGGAGTCTGCGGCATGAACGTCTCCTATCGAGGCCTGGTGGCCGTGTCAATCATCATCCTGCGCAATGCGACGCTTTCGTACCCGTACGTGAAGCAGCACCGCCGCCAGTACAGAGGCGATGAGGCTCGCCGCGAGGATCCCGGTGGTGACGGCCGCGACGCGCTCCTGATCGGCACCATAGGCCAGATCGGCGATCAGCAGCGACACCGTGAAGCCGATCCCGGCCAGCAACGACACCGCCGCCATGTCCCGCCAGCGCAACTCCCGCGCCAGCCGCGCCAGCCCCAGCCGCACAGAAAGCCAGGCACCGCCGAACACGCCCAGGAACTTCCCCACCACGAGCCCCGCAATCACTCCCAGAACTACCCGATCGGAGAACATAGCGCCGAGGCTCGACGCGTCCAGCTTCACCCCCGCGGAAAGGAAGGCGAAGACCGGCACCGCCAGGCCGGCCGAGATCGGCCGGATGTAGTGGTCGGCGGCCTCGGCGGGGGAGCGCGCCTCGTTCGCGGTGGTCCGCACCCGGGTCAGCAGGCCCAGCGCGACCCCGGCCACCGTCGCGTGCACGCCGCTCAGCTCGACCGCGTACCAGGCGGCCACCGCGAGCGGCAGGTGGATCCACGGGCTGCGGACACCGCGCCACTGCAGGAGGCCGTAGACCGCGATCAGCGCGGCGCCGGCCAGGAGCATGAGGAGGTCGAGGTCGTCGGTGTAGAAGACGGCGATGATCGTGATGGCGCCGAGGTCGTCCACGACAGCGCTGGTCAGCAGGAACGCGCGGAGCGCGGCCGGCATCGCGCCGGCGGTCACGGCCAGCACCGCCAGTGCGAAGGCGATGTCGGTGGCCGTCGGGATGGCCCAGCCTCTGGCCGCGTCAGGGGCGCCCCAGCTGACCAGGAGGAAGACGACCGCCGGAACGATCATCCCGCCCACGGAGGCGATGATGGGCAGCGCCGCCTTTCGCGGGTTCGCCAGCTCGCCGTGGACGAACTCCTCCTTGACCTCCACACCCGCCACGAAGAAGAAGACGGTCAGCAGGCCGTGCTGGGCCCACTGGTAGAGCTCCATGCCGCCGATCGGCGTCTCGCGCAGGGCGGTGTAGCTGCCGGGGGAGACGTTGGCCCAGATGAGGGCGCAGATCGTGGCGCCCAGCATGACGATGCCGCCGAGCGTCTCGGTGCGGAGGGCCTCGGTCAGGGTGCGGGCGTAGCGGACGGTCGGCCACGTGTTGGTGGCTGGGCGCACAGGAAGATCCCCTCGGAGTCGGTCAGAGGGCATGAGTCCCCCTGACGCCGACCCGACTTCCCGGCACACCGGTATTCAGCCTACCCAAACAGGCCCTTGACGCACCTCGACCGCATGTCCCGAAATTTCGGGACATGCGGTCGAGTGTCTGCCTTACGGGACGGCTAGTCCTCGGCCTTCGCCGAGGGGAGCTTCTCCGAGATCAGGTTCATCACCGTGCTGTCGGCCAGCGTGGTGACGTCGCCGACGCTGCGGTTCTCCGCCACGTCACGCAGGAGACGGCGCATGATCTTGCCGGAGCGGGTCTTGGGCAGCTCGGGCACCACCAGGATCTGTCGCGGCTTGGCGATCGGACCGAGCGTCTTGGCCACATGGGCGCGCAGCTCGGCGGCGATGTTCTCGCCCTCCTCCGCGGAGCCGCGCAGGATCACGAACGACACGATGGCCTGGCCGGTCACCGGGTCGGTCGCGCCCACCACGGCCGCCTCGGCCACCTTCGGGTGGCTGACCAGCGCGCTCTCCACCTCCGTGGTGGAGATGTTGTGGCCGGAGACGAGCATGACGTCGTCGACGCGGCCGAGCAGCCACAGGTCGCCGTCCTCGTCCTTCTTGGCGCCGTCGCCGGGGAAGTACATCCCCTCGAACCTGCTCCAGTAGGTGTCGATGTAGCGCTGGTCGTCGCCCCAGATGGTGCGCAGCATCGCCGGCCACGGGTCGCGGATCACCAGGAAACCGCCGCCGCCGTTCGGCACGCTGTTGCCCTGGTCGTCGACGACGTCGGCGTTGATCCCCGGCAGCGGCCGCATGGCGGCGCCGGGCTTGGCCGCGGTGACGCCGGGCAGCGGGCTGATCATGATCGCGCCCGTCTCGGTCTGCCACCAGGTGTCGACGACCGGGCAACGCTCGCCGCCGATGTGCTCGCGATACCAGACGTAGGCCTCGGGGTTGATCGGCTCGCCGACCGAGCCCAGGATCCGCAGGCTCGACATGTCGAACTTGGCGGGGATGTCGTCTCCCCACTTCATGAACGTCCGGATCGCCGTCGGCGCCGTGTAGAGCAGCGTGACCTTGTACTTCTGCACGATCTCCCAGAACCGGCCCCGGTGCGGGGTGTCCGGCGTGCCCTCGTAGATCACGCTCGTCGCGCCGTTGGCCAGCGGGCCGTACACGATGTACGAGTGCCCGGTCACCCAGCCGATGTCCGCGGTGCACCAGTAGATGTCGTTGTCCGGCTTGAGGTCGAAGACGGCGTCGTGCGTCCAGGCGGTCTGCGTCAGGTAGCCGCCGGTGGTGTGCAGGATGCCCTTCGGCCTGCCGGTCGTGCCGCTGGTGTAGAGGATGTAGAGCGGGTCCTCGGCGTCGTGCGGCGCGGGGGTGTGCTGGTCGCTCTGCCGGTCGACCACGTCGTGCCACCACACGTCGCGCTCGCTGGCGGCGACCTCCTGGCCGGTGCGGCGCACGACCAGGACGTTCTCCACCTGCGGGCACTCGGCGACGGCCTCGTCCACCGTCGGCTTGAGCGCGGACGGGGCGCCGCGGCGGTAGCCGCCGTCGGCGGTCACGACCAGCTTGGCGTCGGCGTCGTCGATGCGGCTCTTCAACGCGGCGGCGGAGAAGCCGCCGAACACCACCGAGTGGATCGCCCCGATGCGGGCGCAGGCCAGCATCGTGATCGGCAGCTCGGGGATCATCGGCAGGTAGACGGCCACCCGGTCGCCCTTGCCCACACCCAGCTCCTGCAGGGCGTTGGCCGTCTTGGAGACCTCCCGCTGCAGGTCGCTGTAGGTCAAGGTGCGGGTGTCGCCCTCGGGCTCGCCCTCCCAGTAGTAGGCCACCTTGTCGCCACGACCCGCCTCGACGTGACGGTCGACGCAGTTGTAGGCGACGTTCAGCTCGCCACCGACGAACCATTTGGCGAACGGGGCGTTCCACTCCAGCGTGGTGTCCCACCGCTTGGACCAGGTCAGCCGCTCGGCAGCACGCTCCCAAAAACCGAGACGGTCGGCGGACGCCTCGGCATAGGCGGCGGCCGTCACGTTCGCGGCCGCTGCCAGGTCGGCCGGTGGTGCGAACCGGCGGTTCTCCTGTAGCAGGTTGGACAGCGCCTGGGGTTCGTTGCCAGGGGTCTCCGGGGCCACTGCGTGCTCCTTCTATGGCCAGATTGCTTAGGTCATGTCCCACTTCACCAGGTCACGGGCACCCACCACAAGAGGTCTAGACAGGTCTGTACCGTGGGATGGCTCGTGACCGTGGTTTATCGGACGCCTGACAAATGCTATTGAAACGTTGTGGTCTCGGAATCCGTTAATTATGGAACGGGCCAATGAGAGAGCTTTATGGGCCCCCTCTTGAGGCGTTTCCTCTTGTAGCCGTAGCGGTCGGATGCCCGCACGGTCTGGCGCCTGTGCGCGGCGCGAGATGGGCCCGCAGGTAGGGTCGGGTTCCGTGACTGACCCATTGGCCGCCATCGCGCAGCTTCCCGGCGTCGCCGAGGCGATCGAAACGGCCCGCGAGGCCGTCGACCGGCTCTACCGCCACCGTGTCCTGCGCCGTGCCAGCCCAGCGGTTTCCACCGAGTCCTCCCTGCGTGGCGCGCGCGCCTCCGCGGCCATCGAGGGCGTGGACGTGCCGCTCGACGCCCTGCGCAGGGACGAGGTGCACGATCCGGTCGTCCAGGGCGCCCTGCGCGCGTCGGCCGAGCTAGGTCGTCTGGGGCCGACCTGGCGAAAGGCCCCGCGCCAGGTGCTCGCCCGCCTGCACACGGTCGCCGCCGCCGGCCTGGCGGACGAGCCGGACCTCGGCCGTCCCCGCGCCGTCCAGCACGCCCTCGACCCGCTCGGGCTGGGCTCGGCGCCGAGTCCGGAAGAGACGACGGCGCGCCTGGAAAGCCTTTTCGAGCTGCTGGACTCCCCGACGAAGGCGCCGGCGCTGGTGCTGGCCGCCGTGGTCCACGCCGAGCTGGCGGTGCTGCGGCCGTTCGGCACAGCCGACGGCGTCGTCGCACGCGCCGCCGAGCGGCTCACGCTGGTGGAGTACGGCCTGGACCCAAAATCCCTGGTCGCGGTCGAGGTCGGGCATCTCGACCTGCCGTACGCGGAAGGGCTGCGCGCCTACCTGTCCGGCACGCCCGACGGGGTGGCGCTATGGATACAGCAGTGTGCCTCCGCGGTCACTCTGGGCGTACGCGAGACGGCGGCGATCTGCGAGGCGATGCAGAGAGGCTGACATAGCGGACGGCGTCTCAGTCATGAGACGCCGTCTGCCGGTGCATCACACCGGGTTACCAAGCGTGCAGCTTCATTCGTCGGATGGGTCAAGCCCATCTCGACGCGCCTCCCGCGGCTGGTCGCACGTGGGTGCCCGACTGATGCACCCGGACAACTGGTCCGTGTCCCCTTTGTACGACGGATCGGCCCTGATGGGAACCCCTGGGACCAAGACCTTTACTCGGACGTGGCCGCCGCTTCGGTGTGGTGATCGCAGGGGCGTTCGCGAGGCGGGGTTACCAAGCCGTGACGATCACTCAGTGTGATCACCTTTATGTGATCGTTATGTGGTTGCCAAAAAACTTGGCGAAAACGCGAGTTTGCTCCTCGACGAAACTCGAGTCGATCGGGCAGCATACGGGGGTATCACCCCAAACTGGAGCGGTGACGCACGGGGATTGGTTTCCAACTCTCTTGCCATGCTCTGGTGAAGTGATGAAAGCTTTCTTCTGAAACGGGACCGGCTCTACCCCCCCGGAGCCGGACCGATCAGGCGACCCCCGCTCTCCCCCCCGGCGGGGGTCGCCCCTTTTCCCGGCCCTCCGCAAGCCTCTCCGTCGCGCGGAGGGCTCCGTGCCCGGCAAGTCTGGATCCTGAACTTCGTGGGACTGCCGGGCAGGTATCCCCCTGGGTCCGAGGTTTCGCGGAGGCCGTGGGGCGGTATCGGTCGGGCGCGCGGCCCCGAAGCAGCCGGCCTCGCCTGGGCAACGCACATGCCGATCGCAGGACCGAGGACATACCGCCCTGCGGGGTCCCCCGCGAACCTCGGCCCAGGGGCGGTAGTCCCCGTGAAGTTCACCTGGCCGCGGGATACCGCCCGTGCGTCCCCACGAACCTCACCCATCCAGAGACCCCGACGTTTTCCACAGCCTGTGTGGCCATGGGGCCCGCTATCCCCAGAACCCCGTTCGCCTCCTCCCGGCCCACCCCGCTCCGCGCATGGTTGACCTCCCGAACAACAGGGAGGACCGATGCACCGCCCACTGGTCATCACCGAGGATCGAGACCTGCTCGACGACCTCGTCCGCATAGCCGCCGCGGCCGGAGCGCAGCTCGACGTCGCCCACGTCCCGGCCCACGCCCGCCCCTTCTGGAGCCTCGCGCCCCTTGTGGTGGTCGGCGCCGACCTGGCCGACGCGGTGGCCGCGGTCTCACCGCCCGCCCGAGATCGGGTGCTCCTGGTGACCCGCGATCCTGACCACCCCGACACATGGCGAAGATGCGTCACCGCGGGCGCCCAAGCAGTGGTGTCGCTGCCGGAGGAGGAGCGCCGCCTCGTGGAGGAGTTCGCCGACGCGATGGAGCCCCACCCGCGCTCAGGCACGGTCCTGTGCGTGATCGGCGGCCGTGGCGGAGCCGGCGCCAGCGTGCTGTCGGCCTGCCTCGCCCTGCACGCCTCCCGCGATCATCTGCGCACCCTGCTCGTGGACGCCGATCCGCTGGGAGGCGGCGTCGATGCCCTCCTCGGTCAGGAGGAGGCCCCAGGCGCCAGGTGGGCGGACCTCGTAGCCAGGCAGGGGCGCATCAGCTCCGCCGCACTCCAGGCCGCACTGCCGTCCTCCGGCGAGCTGGCGGTGCTCTCCTTCCACCGGGGCGAGACGCAGCCCATCCCCGCGCAGGCCATGCGCTCGGTCCTGGAGGCAGGCGGCCGCGGCTTCGACCTGGTGGTCGTGGACCTGCCCCGCCATCTGGACCCGGCCGCGATCGAGGCCCTGGGCAGAGCGAGCAGCACCCTCCTCGTGGCCACCGCCGACGTGCGCGGAGTCCTGGCCGCCGCCCAGGTCCTCGGCCAGGCGAGCCGGCACACGGCAGACATCCGTGCCGTCATCCGCCCCGGCGTCCTCGACGACGACGTGGCGGCCGCATCCCTGGGCATCCCCGCAGCCGGCCACCTGGCAGATCAGCCCCGCCTGACGGCCACCCTCAATCGCGGCGACCTCCCCAGGCTCGGCCCCCGCACCATCCTCGGCAGCTTCTGCACGACGCTTCTGCACGACCTGCTGCCGTCCTGACAGCCCACCACTCCGAGGCGCCCCCATGAACCAACAAGTGTCCCCCGAGCTGGTCGAAGCCGTGCGTGTCCGGTTGGCACGCGCAGGCGTGGAGCCCACCGCCGCCCAGGTGGCGGTCGCCCTGCGGGCGGAGAGATCGGTCTACGGCGACGCCGAGATCCTCGCCGTCGCGCGCGCCCTGTGCGCCGACCTCATCGGCGCAGGTCCCCTGGAGCCTCTCCTGGCCGCGCCCGACGTAACGGACGTGCTGGTCAACGGCCCCCGAGAGGTATGGGTCGACGACGGCCAGGGCCTGCGCCTCACGTCGATCACCTTCACCGACGACGGCGCGGTCCGCAGGCTCGCCCAGCGCCTGGCAGCCGCCGCAGGCAGACGCCTGGACGACGCGTCCCCCTACGTGGACGCCCGCTTGACCGGAGGCGTGCGCCTGCACGCCGTCCTGCCGCCGGTCGCCTCCGGCGGCACCAGTATCTCCCTGCGCCTGCCGCCCCGCCGCACGTTCACGCTCGACGACCTGGTGGCGGCGGGCACGATCACGTCCCAGGCGGTCCCGATGCTCACCACTCTGGTGTCGGCCAGACGGGCGTTCCTGGTGACAGGTGGCACAGGCACCGGAAAGACGACACTCCTGTCGGCCCTCCTGTCACTGGCTGACCCTGGCGAGCGACTCCTCCTGGTCGAGGACTCAGCCGAGCTGCGCCCCCTCCATCCCCACGTGGTCCGCCTGGAGTCCCGACCGGCCAACCTCGAGGGCGCGGGCGGCGTCGGACTGCGCGACCTGGTGCGGCAGGCCCTGAGGATGCGCCCGGACCGCCTCGTCGTCGGCGAGGTGCGTGGATCCGAGGTGGTGGATCTCCTGGCGGCTCTCAACACCGGCCACGAGGGCGGTTGCGGCACCCTCCACGCCAACACCGCGGCCGACGTGCCGGCCCGGCTTGAGGCACTCGGCTGCGCGGCGGGCTTGAGCAGGCAGGCCGTGCACAGCCAGCTCGCCGCAGCGCTGGACGTGGTCATCCATCTGACCCGCTCCCGCCCCGACGGCCGGCGCCGCGTCTCGGAGATCTGCCTGCTGTCCAGATCATCGACGGGTCTTGTCGAGGCGGTCCCGGCGGTGACCTTCGACTCCGCAGGCCATCCCCATCGGGGCCCCGGCTACGCGGCCATGACACAAGACCCAAACCATGATCACCCTTTCCAGCACAGAGTGGACGAGGCATGATCACCCGCTTCACGACGAGAGCCGACGTCATGACAACCGACCCCAACCCGTCGGCCTGGTCGCGAGCTGGATGTTGGCACGGCCCGGGACGGTTTCGATGACCGGAATCCTGGTGGCCGCGTTGTCCACAGCCCTTGCCGTGTGGCTGTGGACAGGCCCGGATGTCGCAGCACTTCGACTCAACAGGCTGACCTCCCGCGAGGGAGCATTTCAGCGGCAGTCGCTACGACGACTCCTCACCCGGCCCAGCCGAGCCCGCCGTGCCGAGGCATGGCGGCGAGCGTCGATAGAGCTGTGTCAGGCCCTGTCCGCCGAACTGTCGGCCGGCCGCACCCCAGGAGAGGCGTTGACCAGAGCAGTCACCGCGGTGGATTTCCCCGACCCGGAGGCCCTGCGCCCTGTCCTGGCCGCGGCAAGAGACGGCGGTGACGTGCGCTCCGCCCTGGTGTCCGTGGCGGCCGCCGCCCAGGGTGGGGAGGGCTTGGTCCGCCTGGCCGCGTGCTGGGACGTCGGTGTGAGCGTGGGCGCCGGTCTCGCCGCCGTTGTGGAGCGAGTGGCCGGCGCGTTGCGCACCGCCAAAGCACACCGTCAGGACGTCGCCGCACAGCTCGCAGGCCCGCGCACGACAGCCAGAATGCTGGCCGGGCTGCCGGTGCTGGGCCTCCTCATGGGAGCGGCCCTCGGCATGCACCCCCTCGACTTCCTGCTCGGCGGCGTTCCCGGCCTCCTGTGCCTGGCGACCGGGATCGCCCTGGACGCCTGCGGTCTGTGGTGGACACACCGGATGGCCACCCGCGCCGCAGAGTCCTGACCCGCCGTACGAATCCGCGCAGCACAGGCCGTGAACCACCGGCTCCCGCCTCATCCGAACGGACCCGCATCATGCTGGAGCTCATCTCCACGATCTGCGCCGGCTGGGCGGCCTGGTTGTGGACATCTCCCACCACCCCGTCGCAACGCCTGGCGCGCCTGCTCTCCAAGGCCACCCCCGACGCGACGGATCCACGCCGACGACAAGCCGCCCGCTGGCCCTCGACTCCGATTCGGAGAGCCCCGACCGCCCGCTCACCGCAACCGTCCCGATCCGAGTTCTCATCGTCAGGGCGACCGATCGCCGAGCACTCGTCACCGAAGCGGTCCTCTTACGAGCGCCCGTCACCGCGGCGGAGGATTTCCGAGCACCCGCCCCCAACGTGGCCCAGCTCCGATGAGCCACCACCACCCGCCTGGCTCCACCCAGACGAACCACCGAAGTACCGGCCCACCGCCCGCACCATCGCCCCCGCCACCTGCGCGGGACTTGTCGCGGGCCTGCTCATAGGCGGCATTCCCGGACTTGTGGCCGCCTTCCTGATCACCCCGGTCGTGGCCGCGATCCTCCACAAGAGAGAGCCCCCAGAGCTTCAACGCGATCGCCGCCAGATCTCCACAGATCTTCCCTTCGCCGCTGACCTCATGGCCGCCTGCCTCCTCGCAGGCCAACCAGTCAGCGCCGCCACGGAAACCGCCGCCGCGGCGATCGGAGGCCCCTTGGGGCAGCGTTTGAGCTGGGTGAGCGCTCAACTGCGCCTCGGCGCCGACCCGGAACCCACATGGGCCCTCCCGGCCCGCGAGCCCGCCATGGCTCAACTCTCCCGAGCGATGAGCCGAGCGGCCCAGAGCGGCGCCCCGGTCGCGGACGTACTCACCCGCCTGGCGGACGACGCTCGGGAGGCCACCCGAGCCGCTTCCGTGGCCGCAGCGCGCAGCGTGGGCGTCAAAGCCGTAGCGCCACTGGGCCTCTGCTTCCTGCCGGCCTTCGTCCTTCTGGGCATCATCCCTGTGGTGGCAGGCCTCGCATCCACCATCATCCTGCCGTAGCCGCTCACACACCCCCCAAGGCCCCAAGGCCCCAAGTTCCAAGGCCGCAAGACCGAAGACTGCAGGGCAGCCAAGGCAGCAGGGCAGCAGGGCAGGGCGCTGGGCCCCAGGTTCACGCTGGCACTCGGCCATGTCAGCCGAGTTCCGTGAGTGGTGTCGGCCGGGTGGTCTGGGGCGTGTCGGCCCGTACGCGGTGTGGGTTGGGCGGTTTGGGACGTGTCGGCTGGGTTTCCCGGGCTGGGGTTGGCCTGCTGCTCTGGGGCGTGTCAGCTTGGCTCTCCGAGAGGCGTGGGCTGGCCCCTCGAAGCCTGCGTCAGCGAGACCACCAACATCGCGCCGGTAAGGCCGTCGCAGTCATGGGCGCCAACCATCCCGTCACAGCTTTCCGCAGTTGTCCACAACCGCCGCCCCCCGCCACCCCGTCATCCCCAGAACGACGCTCGGCCCGGCCGTCTGATGCACGCCTCGGCGACGCTGGGATTCCCACGCCGGGCATGGCCCCATAGCCCGGCACCTTGAGCACCGGGAGGCACGATGCGTCATTCCGTCACAACCCCAGATCAAGCCAACGTCACCGCGGATGCCCCGCCGTCCTCTGAGGCGAGCGGTCTGGGCGCCCGCTGCCGGCGGTGGCTGTCCGACAGGCGAGCCCGTTGCACGGCCCATGACCGGGACCGCGGCATGTCCACAGCGGAATACGCGGTGGGCACGATCGCGGCCTGCGCGTTCGCCGCACTGCTCTTCAAGGTCGTCAGCAGTCCCGAAGTCCACGAAATGCTGTCGTCACTCATAGACCGCGCGCTCAAGACCAGCGGATGACCTCTCCACCGACAGCCTCCAAGACAGAGCCGCAGTCAGCGTCCCGAGGCTCCGTAACTGCGGAAACCGCTGCGATGCTGCCCGCGCTCATGGTCGTCTTGGCAGCGGCACTGTGGGCCATTCAAGCCGTAGCGGTCCAGCTTGAGTGCGTCGACGCGGCACGGGCCGCAGCACGAGCAGCAGCCAGAGGCGAACCCCTTGACCAAGTGCGTGCCCTCGTCCGTTCAGCCACCCGCCCGGAAGCCCAGATTGAGATGAGCCGAGATCCTGAAGAGACACGAATAGAAGTCTCGGTGGAAGTACGACCACCGTGGGGCCCAGCGCTTCCGGCCGTCCGAGTCACCGCCTCCGCTACCGCTGCGACCGAGCCCTGACTCGACCTCCATTCAAGTGCGGGACCTGCTCCTGTCCCGGTGACCCAACGCCCCACCCAAGAGCAGGCCTCGCACATCATCCGAGAATCCGCCACCTCGACCGGGAGCCGACCGGCGCGTCGCCCGAGAGCAGGCCGTCACCTCATGTGGCGGACGCCAACCACGCGGTCGCGAATCGCAAGTCGCCAATGACGATGACGCCAATGACGATGACGCGAGTCGATGGGTCGTCGCGAATCAGAAAGGTTGCAAATCACAAGGTCACCCCTGCGGAGAGTGAGAGATGACTGCCGGACGTAACGACAGAGGCTCGGCCACGCTGTGGTCGGTGGCGCTCATGGGCGCGTTGATGGCCGTGGCCACTGCCCTCGCCATGGTGGGCTCCGTACGCGTCGCGCGTCACCGCTTGAACGATGCCGCCGATCTGAGCGCGCTGGCGGCGGCCAGGCTGGCCGTGGTCGACCCTGGATCCGCCTGCGCCCACGCGGCGACACTGGCCGTGAAGAACGACGTCGAGCTGTTGAATTGCGTGATCACCGGCGAAGTCGCAGACGTCTGGACTTCGCTTGAGATCACACTCCCTGGCCTGGGGACACACACTCTGACAGGTAGAGCGAGAGCGGGTCCGGCCCGGTGAAAGTGGCGAAGAACGATCAGAGCCGTCCGGCGGCGATCAGCAGGAAGAGAGGCACCCGGCGGGGACGTTCGTATTCACCGACGTCGCCGGCGAATCGTTCCTCATTCGGCTCGCATTCGCGCAAGGAGCTCAGTGCGAAGCCCGCGGTCTTCAACGCGTCGACATAGTCCTCGATGGTCCGATGAAACCAGGTGGCTGTTCCGCCCATCCATTCTCGCTGCCGAGCTCCTCTGACGAAGTAATCGTCGACGACCCAACTCGTACGTGTCCCCTGCGTCCCCGAGTCGTACGAACTGAGCATGGGATGAACGACTGTGAAGACCAGCCGCCCACCGGGCGAAAGACATCTGTGACAGGCCGCCAGCACCGGGGCGACATCTTCGACGTAATGCAGGGCGAGCCGGGAAACGATCAGATCGAACGAGCTGGGCGAAGCAGAGAAGTCCTCCATGTCGACTTGCACGGCACGACCGGTCGTGCCGTGCAAGGTCGCCGTAGCTGCCTGGACCATCGACGCCGACCCGTCCATGCCCAGATAGCTCCGGCATCCTGCGTCAAGCAGCTTCCGCCCGGTGGCCGCGTCCCCACAACCCAGATCCAAGATGCGAAGCCCGTCGACGATCCCCAATTCTGCGAATAACGCAGGTTCTTCCATCACCTGATTCGGACTGCCGACGCCTCTGCTGCGCTCGCCGAGTCGTTCAGCAGGCGGTCACGCGCTCTTCGTGCCGTACCAGCGCCACTCGGCGATTCGTGGGCGATCGGGGAGAGTGGTGCGTCCAGTTGCCCACAGCAGAATCTCCCAGGCGTCACGATCAATGGCGACATGGGGAAAGAGCCTCTTCAGCACCCGTTCGCACAACTCTCTCGGCGGCGACCACTCCAGATTTAAACCCTGAGCGATGTCATGGGTGTGCACGAGGGTCTCAACAACGGCCATTGCGGCAAAGCCCTCCGGATCCGAGGGCCCGAAGACGTGGTAAGCAACGGTGGTCGAGGGAGCAGTGCTCAGGACGGACGCGAGCAGGCCACCACACGCCTCCATGATCGTCAGGAGGCCCTCTGGGCCCGATGCCCGCTCAACAAAGATGACATTCGCCGGTCCGTCGCTTCGGTCACTGCTCGTCCGGAACGGCAACCCTGCCGACATCGGCGGCTTCGTGAGCCCGAACCTCGCGGCGTAGCTGAACAGGTCATCGGCCAGGTGCTCGAGCGTCTCCCAACACGTCCACTCGAGCGTGCCGGCCTTGGCCTCCCATGCCTGGGAATCCGCATGTCTCAGAGCGTCGATGGCCAAAGTGACGACCCGACGCACGTCCTCTCCGTCGACTGTGGTGTCTGAGCTGCGCATGCGGAGGATCGTAACAAAATTGCCAACGTGGGCCTGGTGCGCCCGGCTCGTGGCCGAGAGAGCCGAGAGCCGAGAGCCGAGAGCCCGAGAGCCCGGGAGCCGGGGAGCCGGGGGCTGAGAGCTGCGGGCTGAGAACTGAGAGCCGAGGGACGGGGCCGGGCGCTGAGGGCTGAGGGCTGAGAACCAAGAGCCAAGAGGCGGGGTCGGGGGGCTGGAACTGAGGGCCGAGGAACGGGACCGGGGGCAGAGCTGAGGGCCGGGGGCTGGGAGCCGAGGGCCGAGGGCCCGGAGCCGGCAGTCGAAGGCTGGGGAGCTGGGGAGTCGGGGAGTCGGGCTATGCCGATCCCTCCGTGCCGGTGATGCGGGTCAGTGGTCGAGGAGGGTGGCGAGAAGGCGGAGGGCGCCACGCTTGTCCAGGGGCTCGTTGCCGTTGCCGCACTTCGGCGACTGGATGCAGGACGGGCAGCCGCGCTCGCATTCGCAGGAGGCGATGGCCTGGCGGGTGGCCGTGAGCCAGTCGGTGGCGCGGGCGAAGCCGCGTTCGGCGAAGCCGGCGCCGCCTTCGTGGCCGTCGTAGACGAACACGGTGAGCAGGCCGGTGTCAGCGTGGAGTTCGGTGGAGACTCCGCCGATGTCCCAGCGGTCGCAGGTGGCGAACAGGGGGAGGAGCCCGATGGCGGCGTGTTCGGCGGCGTGCGCGGCGCCGCCGAGGTCGAAGCCCTCCTCGGCCAGGGTGGCCACCTCGGAGGCGGGCAGGGTCCACCAGACGGCGCGGGTGCGCAGGGTGCGTGGCGGCAGGTCCAGGGGTTCGTCGCCGAGCGATTCGCCGGACTGGAGGCGCCGTTTCAGGTAGGAGACCACCTGCCTGGTCACCTCGACCTCGCCGAAGTGAAGGGTGCCGGGGCCCAGGGCGTGGGATCGGAGGGTGGCCAGGACGGAGATGTCGGTGATGTCGCGGGCGAAGGTGGAGTAGTCCGGCTCGGCGCTGGACACCAGGGCGACGCCGGCTTCCAGGTCGAGCAGCTCCACCAGGAACGTCTCGCCCTGGTGCAGATAGACGGCGCCCGTATGGACCATGGTGTGCGCGGACGGCTCGTCGACGCTGCCCAGGAGGCGGCCGGTCGAGGACTCCACGACCTGGATCGGCGCGCCGCCGCCGCCCCGGATGTCGGCCAGGTCGGTGGCGCGCTCGCGCTTGGTCCAGAACCATCCGGCGGGGCGACGGCGCAGCAGGCCGTCGGCGACGAGGGTGTCGAGGACGGCGGCCGCGGTGCTGCCGAAGATGGGCAGGTCGTCCTCGGTCAGGGGGATCTCCGCGGCAGCGGCGCACAGGTGGGGGCCGAGCACGTACGGGTTGTCGGGGTCGAGCACGATCGCCTCGACGGGCTGGCCGAACAGCGCCTGCGGGTGATGGACGAGGTAGGTGTCCAGGGGGTCGTCCCGGGCGATGAGCACGGCCAGCGCGTCCTGCCCGTCGCGTCCGGCCCGGCCCGCCTGCTGCCAGAGGGAGGCGCGGGTGCCGGGCCAGCCCGCGATCAGTACGGCGTCCAGGCCGGACACGTCCACGCCCAGCTCCAGGGCGTTGGTGGTGGCCAGGCCCATGAGCGTGCCCGACCGCAGGGCCTTCTCCAGCAGCCGGCGGTCCTCGGCCAGGTAGCCCGCCCGGTAGGCGGCGACCTTTTCCGGCAGGTCGGCGGCTTCCGGAAGCGCCGACGACATGCCGTCGGCGGGCGTCCCTCCCTCGGCGGAGGCGTGCCTCTCGGCGAAGGTCCCCCTCTCGGCGGAGGTGTCCGCTTCGGGGAAGGTGCTCGCCGTTGCGGCGCCCGTACCGGATGTACGTGCCGCGTACCCCGTACCGGGCTGGTTGGACAGGGAGAAGGCGACGTCGGCGAGTTTGGCGCGGGCGGTGAGCGCGACCGTTTCCGCGCCCCGGCGGGAGCGGACGAAGGCGAGCGTGCGGACGTCGGCCAGCACCAGGTCCGCCAGGAGGTCCGCCGCCTCCGCGGTGGCCGTGCGGCGCACGGGCGCTCCGCCTTCGCCCCGCAACTCCGTCAGGGGCGGCTCCCACAGCGCGACGGTGGTCGAGCCCTTCGGTGAGGCGTCCGTCGTCACCTCGGCCATCTCGAGCCCCGTCAGCCGTTTGGCGAACGTCCCCGGCTCGCTGGCGGTGGCCGAGGCGAGCAGGAACGTGGGCTGCGCGCCGTAGCGGGCGCAGACGCGGCGCAGGCGGCGCAGGATGTGGGCGACGTGGGAGCCGAACACGCCGCGGTAGCCGTGGCACTCGTCCACGACCACCAGGCGTAGCCGCCGGAAGAACGCCGACCACTGCGCGTGCCGGGGGAGGATGCCGCGGTGCAGCATGTCGGGGTTGGTCAGGACGTAGTTGGCGTGCTTGCGGACCCAGGTGCGCTCCTCGAACGGAGTGTCACCGTCGAAGCTGGCGGCCCGCACCTGGGTGATGCGCAGGTCGCGGATGCCGCGCAGCTGGTCGGCGGCCAGGGCCTTGGTGGGCGTCAGGTAGAGAACGGTGCCGCCGTCGAGACAGGAGGCGACCGCCGGAGTGAGGTACGCGAGCGACTTCCCGGACGCCGTGCCAGTGGAAATGATCACGTTTCGGCCACGATAGGCCAGGTCGGCGGCTTCGAACTGGTGCGGCCACAGCCCTGTGACGCCGCGGTTCGCCGAGCGCGTAACCAGGAGTTCTGGCGTCCATTTCGGCCATCTGGCTTGACCCGCCTGACGTGCTGGAACATGCTCCACATGGGTGACACGCTCATGACGTGCGGGAACTCCGAGCAGGTGTTGGAGGAGTGGACCCGTTCGGTGTGGGGAGGAAGCGGAGGAAGTCACTGTTTCCAGTCTTGCATCCGTGGGCAAAGTCGCCGGGAATCGTGATTTCGTATAGACACAAGCCAGACGCGTGGTTGAATGCCGCGCGTCAGGGTCCGACAGTCGGGAGCCCCGCTCCAGACTGCCAGGCCCGCAAGGGTACTTTCGCAGGCGAGGCGCTGGAGGATCTGTGGATCTGAAGTTGGATCACCGCACCGAAGACGGACTCACCATCGTGGAGGTCGAAGGTGAGATCGATGTCTACACGGCGCCGAGATTGCGTGAGCTCCTCATCGACCTGGTGAACAAGGGTAACTTCCACCTGCTCGTCAACATGGAGAAGGTGGACTTCCTGGACTCGACGGGCCTTGGGGTCCTGGTCGGTGGGCTCAAGCGGGTTCGTGCGCACGACGGCTCCCTGGAGCTGGTGTGCACCCAGGAGCGCATCCTCAAGATCTTCCGGATCACCGGGCTGACCAAGGTCTTCGGGATCTACGCTTCGGTCGACGAGGCCAAGGAAGCTCACGGCAAAGACAAGTAGTATGGCTACCGTCGAGCTGACGTTCAGCGCTCTTCCCGCCCATGTGCGGACCGCCCGGTTGGTGGCCACGGCGATAGCCCGTCGCACCGGCGTGGAGGAGTCCCTGCTGGACGAGGTCAGGCTCGCCGTGGGTGAGGCGTGCTCCCGGGCGGTAGAGGCGCATCGCGTCCACTGTCCGGGCGAGCCCATCCGCATCGAGCTCAAGGACGACTCTGGGCGGTTCGAAGTCACGGTCAGTGACCAGGCGCCCAGTGATGAGATCAAGCAGGAGCAACCCCTTGATCTGGGCATGCTCTCCGACTCGTTCATGTCCGGTTTCGGCATTGCCGTCATCGCGGGCCTGGCCGACGACGTGGAGGTCTTTCCCAGCCCCAAGGGCATGCGCATTCGCATGAGCTGGCCTGCTGCGACCAACGGCCACCCGGGCTGATTCTCGTAGGTTCTCTGACAGCCGCAGAGAGCGCGCCGCCGTACGGGAGCGTTCCAGAGGCCGTTAAGGACACCTCCGGCGTCTCGGCGCCGCACAGGGGCGTTCGCGGTGGTCGTACGGTCGGTCCGGTGGCGGTCGCCGCCCTCGGACGTGCCCGTGTGTCGTGAGACCGGGACTTCGAAGATCTTTCGAAGCCCCGGTCTTCTCATGTCCGGAGGCGACGCGCCGACGATTTCGGACAGGACTTTTCTTCACACAGTCATGACCGTAAACGCCGGGAAATATCGCCTGTCAGATCCCAAATCGCCCCACTGTCAGGGGCTTACTAGACAGGCGCACAATTACCCGCCCTTAGAGCCTTCATATCTGCGTACCCCCTGCGTAGACTCCCGGCACCGGCCAAGGTGATCTGGCGAAACCGCGGATTCAACCGGAAGCGGCACCCATAACCCGGATGGTGCCGCACCGCCCGCCGACAATCGCAGCGCCACCCGGGCAGGACGACCGGTCTTGCCGAGGAGAACGATGTCTAGGCACTTGCTGGCACTGGAGCCAGCGTCCAATCTGGCCCTGAGTGCAAACAATCTCACCATCGTGATCGTGGTCGCCGCGGTCGCACTGATCGCGCTAGCCGTCGCCGGCGGCCTGGTGCGCGAGGTGCTGTCCGCCGATCCGGGCACGGAGCGCATGCAGAACATCGCCCGTGCCGTACAGGAGGGGGCGGCCGCGTATCTGACGCGGCAGTTCCGCACGTTGGCGATCTTCGTCGTCGTCATCCCCTTCCTGCTGCTTCTACTACCGGGCGAAACCGACGTACGCGTCGGGCGCTCGATCTTCTTCGTGGTCGGTGCGGTGTTCTCCGCCCTGACCGGGTTCATAGGCATGTGGCTGGCCGTGCGCGGCAACGTCCGCGTCGCCGCCGCCGCCCGTGAGGCCGGCGAGAAGCGCGCCATGCGCATCGCCTTCCGCACCGGTGGCGTGGCCGGCATGTTCACCGTCGGCCTGGGCCTGCTGGGCGCGGCGGTGGTCGTCTTCATCTACCAGGGAGACGCGCCGGGTGTGCTCGAAGGCTTCGGCTTCGGAGCGGCCCTGCTGGCGATGTTCATGCGAGTCGGCGGCGGCATCTTCACCAAGGCCGCCGACGTCGGCGCCGACCTGGTCGGCAAGGTCGAGCAGGGCATCCCCGAGGACGACCCGCGCAACGCGGCGACCATCGCCGACAACGTGGGCGACAACGTCGGGGACTGCGCCGGCATGGCCGCCGACCTGTTCGAGTCGTACGCCGTCATGCTGGTCGCCAGCCTGATCCTGGGCAAGGTGGCCTTCGGCGAGCAGGGGCTGATCTTCCCGCTCATCGTCCCGATGATCGGTGTGCTCACCGCGATCATCGGCATCTTCGTCACCCGCATGCGCGACGGCGACCGCAACGGCATGGCCGCCATCAACCGCAGCTTCTTCATCTCGGCCGCGATCTCCGCGGTCCTGGTGGCAGTGGCGGCGTTCTGGTACCTGCCCGACAGCTTCAGCGGCCTGTCCGGCGCGTCCGTGCAGTCTGACGCCGACCCGCGCATCATCGCGATCGGCGCGGTCCTCATCGGTCTGGTCCTGGCCAGCGCCATCCAGCTGCTGACCGGCTACTTCACCGAGACCACCAGGCGCCCGGTGCGCGAGATCGGTGAGAGCTCCCGGACCGGCGCCGCGACCGTCATCCTGGCCGGCATCAGCGTCGGCCTTGAGTCGGCCGTCTATTCGGCGCTGATCATCGGCGGCGCCGTCTACGGCGCGTTCCTGCTCGGATTCGGCAACGTGACGGTCGCGCTGTTCGCGGTCGCCCTGGCCGGCACCGGTCTGCTGACGACCGTCGGCGTCATCGTCTCGATGGACACCTTCGGACCCGTCTCCGACAACGCGCAGGGCATCGCCGAGATGTCGGGCGACGTCGAGGGCGAGGGCGCTCGCGTCCTCACCAGCCTCGACGCGGTCGGCAACACGACCAAGGCCATCACCAAGGGCATCGCGATCGCCACCGCGGTGCTCGCGGCGACGGCGCTGTTCGGCGCCTTCAGGACCGCGGTGGAGAGCGAGCTCGCGCAGGGGACGGTCTTCAGCCTCAGCGTGGACGCGCCCAACGTGCTGGTCGGCCTGATCATCGGCGCGTCGGTGGTGTTCCTCTTCTCCGGCCTCGCCATCTCGGCGGTCGGACGGGCCGCGATGCGGGTGGTTTTCGAGGTACGCGACCAGTTCCGTAGCAACCCCGGCATCATGGACGGCACCGTCAAGCCGGACTACGGCCGCGTGGTCGACATCTGCACCAAGGACTCGCTCCGAGAGCTGGCCACACCCGGTCTGCTGGCGGTCATGACGCCGATCGCGGTCGGGTTCGCGCTCGGCTACGCGCCGCTGGGCGCGTTCCTGGCGGGCGCCATCGCGTGCGGCACCCTGATGGCCGTCTTCCTGTCCAACTCCGGTGGAGCCTGGGACAACGCCAAGAAGCTGGTCGAGGACGGCCACCACGGCGGCAAGGGCTCGGAGGCCCACGCTGCCACGGTCATCGGCGACACGGTCGGCGACCCCTTCAAGGACACCGCGGGCCCGGCCATCAACCCGCTGATCAAGGTGATGAACCTGGTCGCGCTCCTGGTGGCTCCCTCGGTGGTCCTGTACGCGAGCAACCCGGCGGTGCGCATCGGCATCACGGTGGTCGCGGTCGGAGTGGTCGTCGGCGCGATCATCATCTCCAAGCGCCGCTCGGCCACGCCCGAGCCGATCAACAACGACAACGACCGGGAGACGGAGCCAGTGGCCTCCTGACCCGCTCCGCGACGCCCGCTCCACGCACGACGGGAGCGGGCGTCGTGGCGTCCCGGGGGTGTTCGCCGGGCGGGCGGTGGCGGTGGGAAACTGGGCGGATGGAAGACAAGCCGCCCTCCGGTGGAAAGACGCTGGCCATCATCCTGCTCGCGATGCTGGCCGTCCTGGCGGTGCTCGTCGGGCTCGCGATCTGGGCGTCGAGAGGATGACCGAGGTGCGCACACTGATCGTGCTCCGGCACGCCAAGGCCGCCCAGCAGCCCGGCGTGCCCGACCGCGACCGCAAGCTGACCGACCGCGGCGAGCGGGACGCCAAGCGGGCCGGCGAGGAGATCATCGGCCTGGGGCTGGATCCCGACCTGGTGCTGTGCTCACCGGCGCAGCGCACCAAACGGACCGCCCAGCTCGCCCTGCCCGGCGTCGAGATCGACTACGAGCGTCTCATCTATCAGGGCTTCGGCGAGGAGCTCCTGGAGCTGGTGCGGCAGGCCGAGCCGGAGCGGCGGACCATTGTGCTGTGCGGTCACAATCCGGGCGTGCTGGAGCTGGCCCAGATGCTGGCCGGGGGCGACTACGGCTTCCCGCCGGGTGCGTTCGCGGTGATCCGGACGGAGTCCGACTGGGCGGATCTCTGGCCGGGAGGCGGCAGCCTGGTCACCCTCTGGAATCCCAAGGAGCACTGACCTCAGCGGATCGTCATGGCGTCCTCGGCGTCGGCGGCCTCCACCTCGTCCCGGGAGATGCCCAGCAGGTAGAGGATCGAGTCGAGGTAAGGGGTGTTGACGGCGGTGTCGGCGGCCTGCCTGACGACGGGCTTGGCGTTGAACGCGATGCCGAGACCGGCGGCGGCGATCATGTCGAGGTCGTTGGCGCCGTCGCCGATCGCCACGGTCTGGCTGATCGGCAGCCCGGCCTCGTGCGCGAACCTCTCCAGTGCCCTGGCCTTGCCCGGCCTGTCGACGATCTCGCCCACCACCCGGCCGGTCAGCCTGCCGTCGACGACCTCCAGCACGTTCGCGGCGGAGTAGTCGATGCCCAGGTCGTCGACCAGGGCGTCGGTGATCTGGGTGAAGCCGCCGCTGACGATCGCGAAGCGGAAGTCGAGCCGCTTGAGCGTGCGCACCAGCGTGCGGGCGCCGGGAGTGAGCACCACCTCCTTGCGCACCTCCTCGAAGACCTCGGCGGGCAGCCCTTCGAGGAGGGCGACGCGGCGGCGGAGCGATTCGGCGAAGTCGAGCTCGCCGCGCATGGCCTCCTCGGTGACCCGGGCGACCTCCGCGAGGCAGCCCGCGTGGGCCGCCAGCAGCTCGATGACCTCGCCCTGGATGAGGGTGGAGTCGACGTCCATCACGATGAGCCGCTTGGCCCGCCGCGACAGGCCGGTCCGCTGCACCGCCACGTCGACCTTCTGCTCGGCGGCCTCGGCGGCCAGCTCGATTCGGAGCTGGTCGGGGTTGGCGCCCGAGACCGACAGCTCGATGCAGGTGACCGGCCACTGGGCGAGGCGTTCGATGCGGTCGATGTTGGCGCCGGCGGCGGCGATCCGCCCGGCGATGCCGGCGATGGCCGCCGGCTGGAGGGTGGCGCCGAGGACGCTCACCGACAGGCGGCCCCGCCGGCGGTGCTCCTTGGCCTGGGAACCGGTGGAGAGCTCCACCTCCATGCCGAGGTCTTCGGCGACCCGCTCGACGGCGGTCCACATGGCGCCGAGCGTGGTGCCGGTGCCGGTGGAAGGCCCGCCGGCGTAGGCGACGAGGACGCCGAGGGTGAGCCTGCCGCGGATGACGACCTGCTCGATGTCGGCCACCGTCACGGGGAAGCCGGACAGGACGGAGAACAGACGGGAGGTGACGCCCGGTCGATCAGGGCCGGTAAGAGTGATCAGGAGGGTGCGCTGGTCCACATTCAGCCACGGTACTGCGCCCACTCGGATGCTCGCGTAGCAGGTTCGGGATTCGGACAGGGGATCGAGGGGAGTTATTCGTCCATGATCAGGTGCGTGTCGCCGAATTCGTGCCACAGATAGCCCTCCCGAACGGCCGCCTCGTAGGCCAGGCGGAGCGTCCGGTGCCCGGCGATCGCGCTCAGCATGCGCAGATGGCTGGAGCGCGGCTCGTGCAGCCCGGTGATCAGCCCGGTGACCGCCCGCACGCCGGACTCGGGGGTGATGATCCGGGAGGTCCAGCCCGCCGACGCCGCCACCTGGCCGTCCGCGGTGACGGCCGTCTCCAGCGCCCGCACCACGGTCGTGCCCGCGGCCACCACTCTGGCGCCGCTCCGCCTGGCCAGGTTGACCTGGCGGGCCGTGGCCTCGGGCACCTCGTACCGCTCCGCGTAGGGCGGCTCGTCCTTCTCCGGCGAGGCCACCCCCGTGTGCAGCGTGATCGGCGCGATCCCGATGCCGGCGGCCACCAGAGCCGTCACCAGCTCCGCGGAGAACGGCCGCCCCGCGCTGGGCATCTCGGCGCTCCCCGGCACGGTGGCGAACACGGTCTGGTAGGTGTCGATCGGCCAGTCCCGGTCCACGTAGGAGTAGCGGATCGGCACCCCGTGCTCGCGCAGGTACGCCTCCACGTCCCGGTCCAGCCTGGCCCGCCACAGCCGCGGCGTCTCCCGCCCGAGCAGCCGCAGCGTCGCCCGTCCCGGCATCGGCAGCCACTCGCCCGGCTCGCCGCCGCCGTACGGATCGCTCGCGGCAGGCGTACGGCGGCGCAGTTCGACCAGCCACGTGCCGTCCTCCCGCGCGGTGGAGAAGTGCACCGCGAGCCGGTCCAGCCGGACGGCGGCGGGCAGCGTCGCCGAGTTGTTGACCACGACCAGGTCTCCGGCGGTGAGCAGGCGGGGCAGGTCGGTGAAGTGGTGATGGGCCGGTTCCCGCTCGCCCCTGGACACCAGCATGCGGACCCCGTCCCGGGCCAGACCTCTGGCCTCGGGCGGCTCGTGCGCCGACAGCGCGGGCGGCAGCGCGAAGTCGAGTGCCGCGGTCATTGCAGGCTCACCCGGCCGCTGGCGGGCCTGGAGCGCACCAGGTCGTGCAGCGCGGCGGCGACCTTGGCCGGGTCGGTGGCCTCGGCGGCCTCCTGCTCGCCGATCGCGTCGGCCAGCATGCGGGTGTTCATCTCGCCGGGGTCGACCCACCAGACGGCGAGCTCGGGCTCCTCGGCCGACAGCACGTTCGACAGCTGCTCGAGCGCGGCCTTGGTGGCGCCGTACGCTCCCCAGCCCTCGTAGGCACCGGTCGCGGCGTCGGAGGTGATGTTCACGACGGCGCCGCGGCGGGCGCGCAGCGCGGGCAGCGTGGCCTGCACGAGCGCCAGAGGCGCGGTCACGTTGGTCTCCAGCAGGTCTCTGAAGACCTCCAGCGGGTAGCCGGCCAGCGGCGGCAGCGGGGTCACGCCGAGCCCGCTCGCGTTGTTGACCAGCAGGTCCAGTTCGGGGACGGCGCGCGAGAGCCGCGCCAGGTGTCCGGGGTCGGTCACGTCGCCGGGGATCGCCGTGGCGTCCAGCCCGGCCGTGGCCCGCTCCAGGTCGTCCGCCCCGCGGGCGGTGAGCACGAGGTCCCAGCCTGCCTCCGCGAGCGACCTGGCCAGAGCGAGGCCGAGTCCGCGGGAGGCGCCGGTGATGAGTGCGGTTCTCGTCATACCCGTGACGGTAGAAACGCGCCGCCGCGGGCGCATCGGGCGGAAGGTCCGGCCGGGCCTGGGCACATCGTCCTAGGACCATAGAGTGGGTGCCGTGACGGCCGAACGCGACGAGATCCTGCAGGCGGTGAGCTCCGCCGTCCTCGCGGTCACCCGGCACCTTTCTGTGCGCGAGGTGCTGCAGGTCATCGTCCGCTCGGCTCAGCGGCTGCTGGACGCCCGCTACGCCGCGCTGGGCGTGCCCGACGACGACGGCTCGTTCGCCGAGTTCGTCGCCGAGGGGATCACCGACAAGCAGTGGGACGCGATCGGCCCGCTGCCACGCCAGCATGGCATGCTCGGCGCGATGCTCTGCGAGGCGGCCCCGATCAGGCTGGCCGACCTGCGCGAGGACCCGAGGTTCGAGTGGTGGCCGAAGGCGCACCCGGTGATGAAGGACTTCCTCGGCGTCCCGATCCTCGACGGCGGCCAGGTGCTCGGCATCATCTTCCTGGCCAACAAGCGCACGCCCGGCGGCTTCACCGAGGCGGACCAGGACCTGCTGACGCTCTTCGCCGCGCACGCCGCCATCGCGCTGGCCAACGCCAGGCTGTACGAGCGAGGCCGCGAGCTGGCCATGCTCGAAGAGCGCAACCGGGTGGCCCGGGAGCTGCACGACGCCGTCACCCAGAAGCTCTTCTCGCTCCGGCTGACCGCGCAGGCCGCCGCGACCATGCTCGAAAGCGCCCCGGACAGGGCGGCCGTCGAGCTGGAGCGGGTGCAGCGCCTCGCCGGTGAGGCGCTGACCGAGCTGCGCGCGGTGATCGTCGAGCTGCGGCCCGCCGAGCTGGACCGGCACGGCCTGGCCGAGACCCTGCGCAAGCATGTGCGCATGCTCGACCGCCTGCACTCCTCGGTCTTCACCTTCGAGGCCGGCGAGCTGCCGGCGATGGACTCGGCTGTCGAGGTGGCGGTGCTGAGAGTGGCCCAGGAGTCGCTGCACAACGCGCTGCGGCACTCCGGCGCGGGCCGGGTGTCGGTGCGGCTGGCGTACGAGGGTGGCAAGCTGTCGCTGTCCGTCCAGGACGACGGCACGGGCTTCGAGCAGGGCGGATCGCGTGGACTTGGGCTGGTGTCGATGAAGGACAGGGCGGAGTCCGTGGGCGGGGTCATGACCGTGACCTCGGCGCTGAGCCAGGGGACGACGGTGCGCGTGGAGGTGGGCGTGTGATCCGGGTGCTGATCGCCGACGACCATCCGGTGGTGCGCCACGGTCTGCGCACCTTCCTCGACCTGCAGGACGACATCACGGTCGTGGGCGAGGCGGGCGACGGCGCACAGGCCGTCGAGCTGGTCGAGCGACTCGCGCCCGACGTGCTGCTGCTCGACCTCAAGATGCCGGTGCTCGACGGCCTCGGCGCGCTCGGCCGGCTGGCCGGCTCGGCCACCCGCGTGGTCGTGCTCACCTCGGTGAGCGACCGGTCGGACGTGGGGCCGGCGATGCGGGCCGGCGCGTCCGGCTTCCTGTACAAGGACGTGGATCCGTCCGCGCTGGTGCAGGCCGTACGGGCCGTCCACGGGGGGCAGGTGCTGCTCGCCCCTGAGGCGGCGGAGGCGATGATGGCGGGCGACGGCAACGGCGCGGGCGGGCAGGTACCCATGCCGCTGACCGATCGTGAGCGTGAGGTGCTCGCGCTGATCGCGGCGGGCCGCTCCAACCGGGAGATCGCCAGGGCTCTGGCCGTCGCCGAGAAGACGGTCAAGACGCACGTGTCCAACGTGCTGATGAAGCTGGGAGTGCAGGACCGGACCCAGGCCGCCCTCTACGCCGTCCGGCACGGCCTGGGCTGATCGGCCTACTGGTTTCTGAGCGGCTCGAAGATCGCGTGGTGGGCCGCCACGACGGCCCGCCGCACGGCGCGGTCAAGATCGCGCAGGACGGCGCCGCGGGTGGCGATCTGCCCCGAGGTGAGCCCTCGCTCGTCGGCCAGCCGCAGCACCGCGCCCAGCCGGGTGGCCAGGGCGGAGACCCGGTGGGCCCGGGCGGGATAGCCGGGCGCGAGCTCCCCGCCGTGCGCGAGGTCGTCCGGGCGGTTTCGCGGTGGGCCGTCCACGGACGTCAGCGCGTCCGTCGCCGACCGCATCGCCTCCGACAGGTCCCGCTCCGCCTCGGCCACCGAAGGCAGGTCCTGCCGTACGGGGCCCGTCTCGTGCACGTCCAGCCGTACGCCGACGTACGACGAGCCCCGCAGATCCAGCGAGGGGACCAGCCCGAGGCATCTGTCGGGCAGCACGGCGATGGCGGCCTGCTCGGCGTCGACCGCGGCGGAGTTGAACTCCGGAGGCCCGGAGAGCCCCAGCGGGTCACCGGGCGCCGGGAGCGCGAGCCGGAACTCGCGTAGCCGGTCGACGCGCAGGTTGGCGAGGTATTTACGCAACGGCACCTGGCCCACGATGGTGGGTCCGGCAACGGCTTCGACGTGGTCAGCCGCCTCGTCGAGACCGACGTGACCGGCTAGCCAGGCGTTGCCCCAGGCGACGAGCGCAGGACAGACAGGCGATTCAGGGCGCACCGATCCACGATATGCGCTCGCCCTGCAATAGGTTTGTCCCGAGGGTTACTCCTAAAGGAGGGATCGGGGAATGGGTGGTCAGGTGCTGCGGTTCCAGGATGTCGCCTTCAGGCGCGATGGGGCGACCCTGCTTCGTGGCATCGACTGGACGGTCAACGAGGACGAGCGCTGGGTCGTCCTCGGCCCCAACGGAGCGGGCAAGACGACGTTGCTGCAGTTGGCGGCCACGATGCTGTTCGCGAGTGACGGGATCGTCGAGGTGCTCGGGGAGCAGGTGGGGCAGGCCGACGTGTTCGACCTGCGGCCGCGCATCGGGCTGGCCAGCTCCGCGCTGGCCGAGCGCATCCCGGCGGACGAGAAGGTCATCGACCTGGTGCTGACCGCCTCCTACGCGCTGCTGGGCCGGTGGACGGAGGAGTACGACTCCAACGACGTGACCCGTGCGGTCGAGTTGATCGACATGATGGGCGCCGCGCATCTGATCCGGCGGCGGTTCGGCTCGCTGTCGGAGGGCGAGCGCAAGCGGGTGCAGATCGCCAGGGCGCTCATGCCCGATCCCGAGGTGCTGCTGCTCGACGAGCCCGCGGCAGGGCTCGACGTGGGCGGGCGCGAGGATCTGGTGCGCCGGCTGTCGGTGCTGGCCAACGACTACCGCTCGCCGGCGCTGGTCCTGGTGACGCACCACGTGGAGGAGGTGCCGAGCGGGTTCAGCCACGCCCTGCTGTTGCGGCACGGCTCTGTCGTCGCTCAGGGGCCGATCGAGCACGTGATGACGGCTGACAGCCTTTCGCAGACGTTCGGGGTGCCGCTCACACTGGACCGCAGTGCCGAAGGCCGTTGGTACGCCAGACCGTACTAGATCGCCTGATAACAGCCACTCCACGCCCAAACCAAATATCATTCACCGAAGCCGGATCATTCCACTTCGGAGCGTCGCCATGACCGTGGAACAGCTCATCGTCGCCATCGTCGTGGTCGCGGCGGTCGGCTTCGGCGTGGCGCGGACTGTCCGCATCATCCCGCAGGCCACGGCCGCCATCGTCGAGCGGCTCGGCCGCTATCACCGCACCCTCGCTCCCGGGCTCAACCTGGTGGTCCCGTTCATCGACCGGATCAAGGACATGATCGACCTGCGCGAGCAGGTCGTCTCCTTTCCGCCGCAGCCCGTGATCACCTCGGACAACCTGGTCGTGTCCATCGACACCGTCATCTACTTCCAGGTCACCAACCCCAAGGCCGCCACCTACGAGATCGCCAACTTCCTCATCGGCGTCGAGCAGCTCACCGTCACGACGCTGCGCAACGTCGTCGGCGGCATGGACCTGGAGCGTACGCTCACCTCCCGCGAGGAGATCAACACCGAGCTGCGGGGCTCTCTGGACGAGGCCACCGGCAAATGGGGCATCCGCGTCAACCGGGTGGAGCTCAAGGCCATCGACCCGCCCGCCTCCCTCCAGGACTCGATGGAGAAGCAGATGCGCGCCGACCGGGACAAGCGAGCCGCCGTCCTCACCGCCGAAGGCCAGCGCCAGGCGGCGATCCTGGCGGCCGAGGGTGAGCAGCGGGCGGCGGTCTTACGTGCCCGGGGCGACGCCGAAGCCGCCGTCCTCCGCGCGCAGGCCGGGGCCGAGGCCGAGGCCATGCGGGCCAAGGGGCAGGCGGACGCGATCGGCATGGTCTTCAAGGCCATCCACGAGGGCAACCCCGACCAGCACCTGCTCGCCTACCAGTATCTCCAGATACTGCCGGAGATCGCCAAGGGCGACGCCAACAAGATCTGGATCATCCCCTCGGAGATGGGCAAGGTCCTGGAGGGCCTCGGCGGCCTCTTCACCCCCCAGAAGCCCCAGAGCCCTCAGGACCCACCGGCTTCCTGACCTCCAGCACCGCCTCTGACGCCTTCCCCCTCCCGGGCCAGGCCGGCAGGAGGAAGGCGACACCCCTGCATGGGCACTGGACACGCCACCTCTAGGCTCGGCTAGCACCATCAGGGGACGCGAAGGGGGCAGGGTGACGGTCTGGGAGGCGCTGGCCGTGTGGGCGGCGGGGGTGGCGGCCGGGGCGATCAACGCGGTCGTCGGGTCGGGGTCGCTGATCACCTTCCCGACCTTGGTGGCCGTCGGCGTCGACCCCGTCGTGGCGAACGTCTCCAACAACATCGGCCTGGTGCCCGGCTCGTTCGCGGGCGCCTACGGTTACCGCGCCGAGCTGCGGGGGCAGCGTGACCGGCTGGTGCGGCTGGGGATGGGCTCGGCGCTGGGGGCGCTGATCGGCGGGATCCTCCTGCTCTACCTCGACCCGGACGTCTTCCAGGTGGTCGTGCCGGTGCTCATCGGCCTGGCGTGCGTGCTGGTCCTGGTCCAGCCCAAGCTGAACGCCTGGCTGTCGGCCCGGCGGGAGCACGCCCACCCGCACGGTGGTGCGGCCTTGTGGCTGGGGGTGTTCGGGGCGGGGGTCTACGGCGGGTATTTCGGCGCCGCCCAGGGCGTGCTGCTCATCGGCCTGATCGGCGCCTTCCTGGACGACGGGCTGCAGCGGGTGAACGCGGCCAAGAACGTCCTGTCCCTGATCGTCAACGCGACCGCGGCCGCCCTTTTCCTGGTGATCGCCGAGGTCGACTGGTGGGCGGTGCTCGCGGTGGCGCTGGGGGCGACGCTGGGCGGCTTCCTGGGCGCCAAGATCGGCCGTCGCATTCCTGCCCCGGTGCTGCGGGGCGTCATCGTCTGCGTCGGAATCGTGGCGATTATCAAACTGGTGTACGGATAAATTCCAGGCTTTGTGGGTATAAATCCGTACATGAAGGGTGATCGGGTGGAGATCGTCATCGATGCGGGCGGCACCCCGCGCACCTACGAAGTCGTCGCCACCCGCGCGGGCCGCCGGGTCGAGGTGGCCACGCGACGGGGGCTGGTCGAAGTGAGCGAGGTCACTCGCAGCGGCACGGCCATCCGCACCGCGCGGTTCATGTCGAGCCGCATCCTCGCCCTGGTGGAGCATCCGGCCGACGAGAAATGACGTCTCGCCCCCCGGGGGCCGCTCCCAAGCGGGGGGCGTCAGCGGAAGTCGGTCTCGTGGTCCTCCGCCCACTGGCGGAAGGTCAGCGCCGGCCTGCCGAGCAGCTTCTCCACCGTGTCGGTGACCTCCTCGGGCGTGTCCACGAAGGTCGACCACGCCGCCAGCGCCCCGTCCACGAACGTGGCGTCCCCCCAGGCCGCCAGCAACCGCTCGCGCGCCTCCTGCGGTGGCTGGTCCTCCCAGCGCACCTCGCGTCCGATCACCTCGCCGATGACGGCCACCTGCTCAGCCTGCGTGAGCCGCTCCGGCCCGCTCAGCGCGTACGCCGCCCCGCCGTGCCCGGCCGAGGTCAGCACGTGCACGGCCACGGCCGCGATGTCCCGCTCGTGGATCAACGCCCTGGAGGCCCTGCCGTACGGCCACCGTACGACGCCCTCCCGGATCTGGTCGGCCCAGCCCAGGGTGTTGGCCGCGAAGCCGCCCGGCCGCAGGAACGTCCAGTTCAGCCCGGAGTGGCGGATCGACCGTTCGAGCTCCTGGTGAAAGGTCACCGGCTCGTCGGTGTCGGAGACGTGGGCCGACAGGTAGACGATCCGCCGGGCGTGGGCGGCGATCAGATCGATCACCGGCTGCGCGGTCTTCGCCGCGAAGCCCGGCCAGACCAGGAACACGATCTCCACGTCGTCCAGGGCCGGCGCGAGCGTCTCGGGCGCGGTGAGGTCACCCCGGACCACCTCCACGCCCTCCGGCAGCCTGGCCCGGGCGGGGTCGCGTACCAGGGCGCGGACGCGCAGGCCCGCCTCGGCGAGCCGGGTGACCACATGCCTGCCGACGTTGCCGGTCGCGCCGGTTACGAGAATTCTGCTCATGGGGCGACCGTAGGACCTCAACCAAAGTTCAGGTCAAGCCCGGCCGCACCTGGATCGTGCCGTCGCGCCGGATCCGGGTCTCGAAGGTGGGTGCGGGAGCGGTGGCGGGCCCGTGCTTCACCGAGCCGTCCTCCAGCCTGAACGTGCTGCCGTGCCACGGGCACACCACGCACGCCTCGCCGTTGTCCATGACGAGCCTGCCCTGGTGGAGCGGCCCCGCCAGATGCGGGCACCGGTCGACCAGCACGGTCACGCCCTCGTTGTGACGCAGCACGAACAGCTGGAGATAGCCCAGCCGCCGCGAGACCGGCCTGCCCTCCGGCAGGTCCTTGTACAGGCACAGGTCGTGCCAGCCGAGCGGCACCAGGTGGGAGACCTGCGGGGCGTGGTTGGCCCCGGCGGCCAGCCGGTAGGCCAGGTGACCGCCCAGATAACCGCCCAGGCCGCCGAGGCCGAGCCCGGCGTAGGAGAGCATCCGGCCGGCGCGCTCGCGCCCCTGCACCCGGGCCAGCAGCGAAGCCGAGAACACGCCGAGCGCGGCCACGTTCGCCAGCATGTGGACGAAGCCCACGCGTTGCTGCTCGCGGTGCAGCGACGACCAGTCGGTCAGCCCCGCGGCGGCGGTGGGGAGAGACGTCGCGATCCCGGTGGCCAGCAGCAGCCTGGCGGCCCGGGGATCGGCTTTGACAAGGTCGAGCAGGGCGGTGGACATCCAGCAGCCGAGGGTGACCGCGGCCAGCGGCGGGTGCAGGGGTTTGCCGGTCGGCACGCCGTGCAGCACGTCCCGCAGCAGGCCGGGGCGGATGCGCGCGCGTACGGCCTTGGCCAGCCCCATGATCGGCCTGTCCATGGACTTGGACCTTTCGAGCCGGTCGGTCAGCTCGACCGGCCCCACGAAACGCCGCAACTGCCGACGTCTCGCCCGTACTGTCTCTTTCACGACAAGTCCCCTACCCCAGCGATACGTGGGTCACTCGGACAGGTGTCCCCTCGCCACGGAGAGCTCGACCAGTTCGCGGGCGTAGGCGCCCAGCGACGGCGAGCCGTCCTCGATGATCTGTACCTTCTCCTTGACCTGCGCCGCCGTGACCTTGAACAACGGCCACGTGCCGCCCTCGGTGTGGTGGTTGGCCAGGATCGGCGCGAACCGGTCGATCGCCTTGGCGAACCTCGCCTCCTGTGTCTCGCGGGCCTCGAACTCGTCCCACAGCTCCCGCAGCCGCACGGCCTGGTCCGCGGGGAGTAACGCGAAGATCCGGTCGGCGGCGGCCCGCTCGGCCGCCGCCTGCGCGGCCACCGCGACCGCGTCGTAGATGAAGGTGTCGCCGGCGTCGATCTCGACCAGATCGTGCACGAGCAGCATGGCGGTCACGTGCTGGATGTCGGTCCCGGGCGGCGCGTGCTCGCCCAGGACCATGGCTAGCGTGGCCGCGTACCAGGAGTGCTCTGCGTCGTTCTCCCGGCGCGAGCCGTCCATCAGCAGGTTGCGGCGGATGATCCGCTTCAACTTGTCGATCTCTACGGCGAAGGCGAGCTGGGCGGACAGGCGGTCCTCTTCTGGCGCGATAGTCACGCGCGACACCCTAATGTGCGGTGATCATACCGGTTGGCAAAATACTCACCGGAACTCCGTTGAACACGGCGTTACCAGACGGAACGTCGATGGCCGTCTCGTCGGTGAGCGCGTTGGCGCTGACCCCCGCGTGCTCGGCCGCCACCGTCTGGGAGCTGCCCGCGTGCCCCCAGCCGTGCGGCAGGCTTACCACGCCCGGCATGATCGTGTCGGTCGGCTCCAGCGGCACCGTGACCTGCCCCTTGGCCGAGCGGACGACGGCCTCGCCGCCCAGCCCGAGCCTGGCCACGTCGGCCGGGTTGATCTGCAGCGTGCAGGTGTTGCTGCCGCCGACCAGGGGGCCCACGTTGTGCATCCAGCTGTTGTTGGAGCGCAGGTGGCGCCGCCCGATCAGGACGATCTCCGGCGGCTCCTCCTCCAGCTTGCCGCGCAACCGTTCCACGTCCTCGATGAGCTGCGGGGGCGCCAGCTCGATCATCCCGGAGGCGGTCCTCAGCACCTCCGGCAGCCGCGGCTCCAGCGGCCCGAGGTCGATGCCGTGCGGGTTGTCGAGCAGCTTGCGCAGCGACAGGTCGCCCTTGCCGGCCCACTCGCCGTAGGGGCCGAGCTTGAGCATGAGGTCGAGCCGCAGCTCGGCACCCGTGCGGCCGTCGAGCAGGGCGCGCAGCTCGGCCACCTCGCGCCCCTCGACGCCGGAGCCGGGCGTGTCCACGGCCTTGGCGAGCACCTGGCCGATCACGAACTCGTCCAGATCGCCCTCCAGCCCGGAGGCGATCATGGTCAGCCTGGCGAGGATCTGCGCCTCGGACTGCTGCCCGTCCAGCGGCAGCAGCGGCGGCGAGTAGCGCGTGTAGTTGCGCACCGCGAACCCGAGCAGCGCGAAGTCGTAGTGACCCGACTGCAGCACCCGCGGCGGAGGCAGGATGACGTTGGCGTGCTTGGTGGTCTCGTTCAGGTACGGGTCCACGCTGACCATGAAGTCGAGCTGCCCGAACGCCTCGTCCAGCCGGTCGCCGTGCGGCGCCGACAGCACCGGGTTGCCCGCCACCGTCACCAGGAACCTGATCTGCCCGTCGCCCGGCGTCTCGATCTCGTCCGCGAGCGTGGCCACGGGCAGCTCGCCGTTCGCCTCCGGCAGCCCTCGCACCCGGCTCTTCCACCGCCCCACCGTGTACGGCCTGCGCCGGCCGGCGGACTCGGTGGCGGGCTTGGGGAACATGGCCCCGCCGGGCCTGTCGAGGTTGCCGGTGAGCACGTTCAGCACGTCGACCAGCCACTGCGCCAGCGTGCCGAACTCGGCCGTGCAGGTGCCGATCCTGGCGTACACGGCCGCGGTCCTGGCGGTCGCGAGCTCGCGCGCCAGCCGTACGATCACCTCGGCGGGCACGCCCGTGCGGCGGGCCACCACGTCAGGCGGGAAGTGCTTGGCCGCCTCGCGTACCTCGGCCAGCCCGTTGACCTCCTGGGAGACTCGTGTCAGATCCTCCGCGAACAGCGTGTGCACGATGCCGAACAGCAGATAGGCATCCGCGCCCGGCCTGACGAACACGTGCTCGTCGGCCATGGCCGCGGTCCTGGTGCGGCGCGGGTCCACCACGACCAGCCTGCCGCCTCGCCCGCGCAGCGCCTTGAGCCTGCCGGGGAAGTCGGGGGCGGTGCAGAGCGAGCCGTTGGACTCCAGCGGGTTGGCGCCCAGCATCAGCAGGTAATCCGTGCGGTCCAGGTCGGGCACCGGGATGGTGAGCGGGTGGCCGAACATCAGCCCGCTGGCCACGTGCTTGGGCATCTGGTCGGCGGTGCTGGCGGAGAAGATGTTGCGGGTGCCCAGCGCCTTGATCAGCGGTGCGCCGTACAGCGCTCCCGCCATCGTGTGCGCGCTCGGGTTGCCCAGATAGACGGCGGTCGCCTGCCGGCCGTGCCGCTCCACGACCTGGTCGAGCCCCTGCTTGACGGCGGTGAACGCCTCGTCCCAGCCGACCTCGCGCCACAGCGCACCCTCCCTGACCAGCGGCTTGCGGAGGCGGTCGGGGTCCTCGTCGAGCTTGCCCAGGCTCGCGCCCTTGGGGCAGATGAAGCCCTTGCTGAACGGGTCGTCCTTGTCCCCGCGCACACTCGTCACGTGCCCGCCGCCGTCGAGGGTCAGCGTCAGCCCGCAGACTGCTTCGCACAGGGGGCAGGTCCTGTGGACGGTCGAGGTCATCACCACTCCTGGGTTCGCTAGATGAACTCATCTTGAACCGTACGGCGCGCATGGGGAAGCCCCGGAGCCCCCGC
>NZ_JBAHWD010000199.1:0-228 GCF_037044575.1 Nonomuraea sp. LPB2021202275-12-8
TTAGCTCCAAGGCGTGGCGAGCCGAGGCCACCTCACCTCCGGGTCGCACATACTGGCTCACGGCGAGGATCAACTCCTGCGGGCCCTGCTGTGGGCCAGGCGTGGGCCATCAAAGCCACCCACCTGCGTTGCCGAACGCGTAATGCCTGGTCAGATCGCTAGCGTGGGCGAAATCCGCAGCCCTCTCCGGAGCCGGGTGCGTAGGTTCGAATCCTACAGGGGGCACTC
>NZ_JBAHWD010000200.1:0-227 GCF_037044575.1 Nonomuraea sp. LPB2021202275-12-8
AGCTTGGCCAGACGCTCCTGGAGCTTCTCACGGTCGTAGTCGGAGTCCGTACGCTCGATCTCGGCACGGATCTCGTTGACCCGGCCGGCGATCGCGTCGGGGTCACCGGCGCCGTCCACGACGGTCGTCTCGTCCTTGGTCACCACGACCTTGCGGGCGCGGCCAAGCAGGTCGAGAGTGGCGTTCTCGAGCTTGAGACCGACCTCCTCGGCGATGACCTGACCACC
>NZ_JBAHWD010000201.1:0-225 GCF_037044575.1 Nonomuraea sp. LPB2021202275-12-8
CGCCGTCGATCTGTTCGATCGGGCGTCGGTGGAGGCGATGGGGGAGCTGTTCGTGCGGCTGCTTGATGCGGTGGTGGCCGATCCTGATCGGCCGGTGGGCGGGCTGGATCTGCTCTCGGCTCAGCAGTTGGACGAGCTGGTGTATCGGCACAATGACACGGCTCTGGCCGTACCGGATGTGACCATGCCGGAGTTGTTCGAGCGGCAGGTGGCGGCTCGTCCGGA
>NZ_JBAHWD010000202.1:0-223 GCF_037044575.1 Nonomuraea sp. LPB2021202275-12-8
GTGGCATTCCGGGCCTTTCGGGAGGAGTCGCCGAAGGCTGGAAACAGACGTGGAGCCCCCGGTAGAAGAGCTCTCACCACAAGAACGCTCAAGGCCGAAAGGCTCCACGTGATTGCTCATCGTGCCACGCTCGACGTCTCCCACGCACTCGTTCAGTACGTCGCGCGGCTCCTGCACGAAGAACGCCGACTGCGTGGCACCCCGAAAGGCAGCCGAGCCTTGA
>NZ_JBAHWD010000203.1:0-219 GCF_037044575.1 Nonomuraea sp. LPB2021202275-12-8
AGCGCGCACGAGCTTGCGCAGCTGGCTCTCCAGCTGGTTGATGCGCACCGTCAGCTGGCGGCAGCGTTCCAGCAGCTCACGAGCGATCTGCGCGACCACTCCGGGCATGTCTGCCAAGTGCTCGCAGAGCTCATCCTGCAGGCAGCGGCGACGCAGGCCGCGGGAGGGAATGTCCAGTTCGGGGTCGAGTTCATGCAGGTGCCAGCGGAGCTGACTGCA
>NZ_JBAHWD010000021.1:0-151638 GCF_037044575.1 Nonomuraea sp. LPB2021202275-12-8
GGCCCCGAGGAGAGACCCGGACTCTCGACCGGGTCCTCCAGCGGGCGGCGCTGTGTTTCGGGCAGTATGCGCTTGAAGTTCGCTCAGCCTGCCAGGCGAGTATCCGAGCAGGTCACACCGGGCGAAAGCTACGACACAGACGCTCTGTGCATCCGGCGTCATCGTCCACGCCTGCCCCTGCGGCTCATCAGCGCGCCGATCAGCATCCCGATGGCGACACACACCACCAGCGTGATCCACAACGGGGCGGTCACCACGATCATGAACAACTGGATCGCCGCATACTGCCGATTCTGCAAGATGAACACGAGCGCCAGCACCAGAAGAACGAGCGCCAGCCACACACGCGGCGGCAGCGCCCCAAGCGGGCTCGTCGGCTTCTGTTCTGTCACCATGCCCCCCGGATGCGTGCAGCGCCTTCAATCCAGCCATACCCGCAAAGCCGCTGGTGATGTGGGACAACGCCGCCGCCCAGTCCCGCGCGGCGGGTGACACCGTCGCAGCATTGAGGTCATCGCCACGGTCCCGGCGGGTACCGGCTGGACCTGCCGCCGGAGAGCGTGGACGCGCACCGGTTCTTCCAGCTGGTCCGGCGGGAGCTGTGTCACATGGGATGGCAACCGGACGAATATGGTGCGCCCGTGGTGACAGGCGTCGACCCGACTACTCGCCGCCCTCGACGCAGAACTCGTTGCCCTCAAGGTCGGCCATCACGACCCATCCAGAAAAGCGCCATGGATTCGGCGTCCGAGCAGTCGAACGTCACATTCAAGATCGAGGACCTGCCCACTCGCGCCTCCTACGCTGGGCTCAACCCACAGCGGAGCCTTGCACGGGCGGCGGAACGCAGCAAGCAGTTTCGGTCGGCGGGTACGACGCGTCAAATCCGTGTACGGGGTCGAGGCGCGGGGACAGTCATGAGCGGTGAGACGGATCACGGGACAGACGGTCGCCGCGGCCTGCGGCACGACAAAGATTAAAAAGCCCCATTGCACACTCCCATGGCGGCGGCCACCGCCGGCGTCAGGCTTTGTCGTCGTCCCACAAGTCCAGTCGTAGGGCTCGCCGCGGGCCGGCCGCTCGCCCAGGGCCCTTCTCCTGCGCGCGCCGCTGCTGGTTCACGGCATGAACGACACGACAACTGCGATAGCAAGAGAACAGGACCTGGGCGGAAGCCCATGCTGCTGGCCACTCAACGATGCTTACTCTCCCGCGGCCGGGGTGGGGCCCATCCTGTCGTCCAGCACGATGTCCGGAACGGGCTCTCCGTCCTTGGCCGCTGGATCGACACCGTCGACGATCTCGGCGACAGCCCTGTAGATCCTGGTGGCGATCGCCCGGTCCGTGTCGACAAGCGAGTCAGTCGAGATCGCCTCCATGCGTGTCAGGATCGCCACCAAGTTGGGACCGGAGAGGGTCACCGTGTTCACGCCGGGCGGCAGCGTGTCGTACCTGTTGAAACCTCCTAGGCTGCCCGTCCTGTCGAGGATGAATGACCAGGTGTCGCGGTGGCAGACCAGCGTGGCGCTGGAGATCTCCGCCGCGGTAGCCAGCCGATCTTGGTGAAGGCGCTCGGCAGCCCATTCGGCTTCCTGTTGGTGTTGCCGAGTCTCCTGCTGCGACTGTTTCTCTGCCCCGCGTGCGGTCCTGGCTGCTTTCCGCTCAGGGTTGCGCCTGAACAGCGCCATGGTCTGGTCCCTTCCGTCGGGAGCCGGTTGCACTCTCTGGGTCGGCCACTTGAGATGGTCTCCCGCCCGATCGCGACAGGAAAGGAATAGTTCGTTGTCGTCCTGGTCCAGGTCGCCTGATGGAGGCGAGGCGCTCATGTCGAGCGACGAGTTCGACGACCGCGGCGATCCCCTTGGAGTCGCGGGTACGCGCCGCGCGCTTGGCACCGTTCTCCACCGTGCCGGCCGCCTGGATGGTTCTGCGCGCGAGTTTTGGTCCCAGTGCCGGTGTTGTGGTGAGACGCTCGTTGCGCTCTGGGGCGGGAGGGGGCGCAGGCGGTGCGGATGACCAAGGTGGAGTGCTCAACGCTCAGACCCTCGTCACCCTCGCCGAGGTCAATCTCGCGGACGGCACCACGGACCGCAGTGCCCGCCTTCTCTCGGCGCTTGCTCTCCGCTGGTACCGGCGCGCAGTGCCTACTGAAAGATGAACCCTGGCCCCATTGGGGCGATGTGCGGAAAGATGCCTCCGATGGCGCTGGTTCAGTGCAGGAGCGCCGGGTGACTGCCGAGGACGCTGATCGTGGCCAGGCGATGAAGCCGAGCATACGCAGTCAGCAGGGGAGAGTCAGCGTGGCCAGTGAGGGCACGATTCGGGCGGAGCCGTTGCGGCCGGGGGATCCGTCGCGGGTGGGCTCGTACCGATTGCTCGGGCGGCTCGGCGAAGGTGGCATGGGTAGCGTCTATCTCGCTTACGCGTCAGACAATCGTCCGGTCGCTGTCAAAATGATTCACGCGTCCCTCGCGAGCAACGCCGAGTTTCGGCGGAGGTTTCGCCGTGAGGTGGAGAGTGTCCGGCGGGTGCCGCCGTTCTGCACGGCCGAGGTGCTCGATGCCGACCCCGATCACGATCCGCCCTACCTGGTTGTGGAATATGTCGATGGCCCGAGTCTTGCTGACGTGGTGCGGAGCCGGGGACCGTTCACTCCGGCGAATCTGCACGGTCTGGCGATCGGGGTGGCCGCCGCGCTGACTGCCATTCATAACGCCGGCGTGATTCATCGGGATCTCAAGCCGAGCAATGTGATGTTGGCGCTGGGTGGTCCCAAGGTCATCGACTTCGGCATCGCCCGAGAGGTCGACTCGGCCACGGTGCTGAGTTCCTCGCAGCCCGGCCAGTTGATCGGCACGGTGCTGTACATGGCACCTGAACGGTTCAGCTCGGGCGACGGCTACGTGCTGACCCCTGCCGTGGACGTCTTCGCCTGGGGCGTCGTGATGGCCTACGCGGGGACCGGCAGGACGCCGTTCGCCGCTGACTCGTTGCCTGGCGTCGCGGCCCGCATCATGGCCGGCCCACCCGTTCTGGACGGCCTGGACCCTTCGCTGCGTCCCCTGGTCGAGCAGGCACTGGCCAAGGACCCCGCCGAGCGGCCCACCGCCCACCAGTTGCTCCAGCGGCTCCTCGGCCAGAACATCGGCGCCCGGGGAACCGAGCTGAGGAAGAACCCCCATAAGACGGTCACCGACCAGCTGAACGAGTATTACACCCCTCCCGGCTCCGACCCCGACAGCATGCCGACGGACACCGTCGCCGGGATCACCCTGTCCGTCGAGGGCACGCGAGCCGAGGTGGCGCGTACGGCGCACATCACGGTGACGGCTCGCAACAACACAGGTCACCCCGTCGACCTGGACCTTGAAGCCATGGTCGGGGCGGACGTCACCGCCGCCGTCACGCCGTCGCGGCTCTCTCTCCGGGAGGGCGAGACGGGGTATGCCACCGTGACCGCGACCAGTCGGCGGTTCCCCCCGTTACGGGCCCACACCCATCGGCTCACCATGCGCGCCGCCGACGGCAACGGGAGGCAGTGGCCCGTCGACATCGAATTCCGCCAGCGCATTCACCCGATCGCGGTCATCGGCCCGGCCGCTGCCCTGGTTTTCCTGGTCCTCTTCCTGGTCAACGCGCTGACGGTCGCTCGCTTAATCGACGGCAAGCCGTCAACGAGCCCTTCCCGACCCACGCAGAATCCCTCGGGGCCGTTTCGCGTGGCGATCGGGGACATCATCGAGCCTGGAAAACCAGGCGCGGGTGCCGGTGTCATCGAGAGTGTCGGCGCTCGTGACGTCTACATCTTCTCGGGGGGTAAGGGGCAGCGAGTCTTTTTCGATGTGTTGGAGGCCGCTGAGCATGTGAATTGGAGGTTGAGCGGCCCGGACGGCAAGGCTGTTTTCGATGGGGTCGGGATGTATGACTCGACCTTCGATCGGCCTGTCGATCAGGGGACGCTTGTCTTGTCGCAGGCGGGTGAGTATCAGCTGGTTGTTCATGGTGACGGTGATGCGACCGGTGCTTATCGGGTGAGGGTGTGGTCTGCGCGGGATTCCGGGGCGGTTGCGTTGCGGTTGGGGGACGAGGTTTCCGATGGCCGGCCGGTCGGGGGTGCGGGGAATATCGAGTCGCCGGGTGTGCGGGACGTTTACGAGTTCTCGGCCAAGAGGGATCAGCGGGTCTATTTCGATGCTGTGGAGGCTTCCGAGGGTTTGCGGTGGGCGCTTCGGGGGCCGGACGGCAAGGTTGTGTTCGATGGGGTCGAGATGTATGACTCGACCTTCGATCGACCTGTCGATCAGGGGACGCTTGTCTTGTCGCAGGCGGGTGAGTATCAGCTGATCGTTTATGGTAATGGTGATGCGACCGGTGCTTATCGGGTGAGGGTGTGGTCTGCGCGGGATTCCGGGGCGGTTGCGTTGCGGTTGGGTGATGAGGTTTCCGATGGCCGGCCGGTCGGGGGTGCGGGGAATATCGAGTCGCCGGGTGTGCGGGACGTTTACGAGTTCTCGGCCAAGAGGGATCAGCGGGTCTATTTCGATGCTGTGGAGGCTTCCGAGGGTTTGCGGTGGGCGCTTCGGGGGCCGGACGGCAAGGTTCTGTTCGATGGGGTCGAGATGTATGACTCGACCTTCGATCGACCTGTCGATCAGGGGACGCTTGTCTTGTCGCAGGCGGGTGAGTATCAGCTGATTGTTTATGGTAATGGTGATGCGACCGGTACTTATCGGGTGAGGGTGTGGTCTGCGCAGGATTCCGGGGCGGTTGCGTTGCGGTTGGGTGATGAGGTTTCCGATGGCCGGCCGGTCGGGGGTGCGGGGAATATCGAGTCGCCGGGTGTGCGGGACGTTTACGAGTTCTCGGCCAAGAAAGATCAGCGGATTTATCTTGATGTCAAGGAGGCTTCCGAGGGTTTGCGGTGGGCGCTTCGGGGACCGGACAGCAAGGTTGTGTTCGACGGGGTCGAGATGTATGACTCGACCTTCGATCGACCTGTCGATCAGGGGACGCTTACCTTGTCGCAGGCGGGTGGATATCAGCTGATCGTTTATGGGAATGCCGATGCGACCGGCACCTACCGGATGAAGATCGAACGTCGCTGAGTCTCAAGTTGCGGCAGCCGCAGATCGGCTTCGCCAGGAAGGTCTCGGGCGGTGCTCCAGTGTGGCAGGACCGGTACGAGATCCGCGTAGCCGGCAAGGTCATGGCAACTGCTGCCCCGGCTTTCCTCGCCCCGGAACTCACAACCCCTGCGGGCGGGTGCCAGGCGGGTTCACGTGGGCTTGGGGAGGGCGAGCCACTCCTCCCAGGACAGGTCGCGTCCGATGAAGCGCGGGCGCTCGAACGGCCAGGACTCCGCGATCCACTGCGGGACCAGCGCGTCCATCGTGCGCTCCAGGTCGGTGCCGGCGCGGTCGTCCACCACCCACCAGGAGACCTCGGCGTCGGCGCCCTGGCGCTCTGGCGGGTCGATGTAGACGCAGCCGAGGAGTGCGGTCTCCGCGTCGTCGAACAGCGCGTAGTTGAAGGACTCGTGCGCCTCGATCTCTCTCGCGTGCCGCTCCAGGTCCTTCAGGTCGTGCTCGTAGGTCATGTCCGCCGTGGGCCAGCCATACGCCTCGCCGTAGATGGACCAAAGCCGTTCCTGAGAACCCATCACCGCCGGGTAGTCCAGGTCAGTATCCGCCCCCGCCCTCAGTGCTTGAACAGCGAGAGGTCACCGTGCCGGTCGGTATTGCCGGCTTGATGTGCGAAGCAGGCTGCTGATCCGTCATGGCGATGTGGACAGCAACCGGCGGGGGAGTGGTGCGGCTCTGCCGTGCGGTTCTTCGTCTGACCGGGTCGACGAGCACAAGGGGAGGGGTTTCATTTCCCCCTTTCATCGTTTATCGTCGATGGACGATGAAAGATGACAAGGGACCCCTGCCGCGCGCCGAGGCCGAGGAGTACGCGAGCTGGTTCAGGGCACTGGCGGACGCGACGCGGATCCAGATCGTGTCGCTGCTGGCCCGGCGGCGCGAGCCGATGACCGTGGGGGAGATCGTGGCCGCCTCCGGTGTGGGTCAGTCCACGGTCTCGCACCACCTGAAGATCCTGGCCGAGGTGCGCTTCGTGCTGATGGACAAGCAAGGGACCGCCAGCCTCTACCGGATCAACGACAACTGCGTGAGCTGCTTCCCCACCGCCGCCGACGTGGTGATGGGCAACCCTGTGCCGGCCGCGCCGGCCTGCGACTGAGGAGGCCGTCATGGCGCACGACGAGATCGTCGGCCGTTACTCCGCCCTGGCCCGCGCCGCGCTGGCCGGGCAGGGTGTCACCGACTGCGAGCCGGACGCTTTCGCCGAGGGCGGTTTCGGCAGGGCCGGTTACGACGACACCTCGGCGCTGCCCGAAGGGGCGTTGCTGGCCAGCCTGGGCTGCGGCAACCCGGTCGCCGTCGCGGAGCTTCGCGCCGGGGAGACGGTGCTGGACCTCGGGTCGGGCGGCGGGATCGACGTACTGCTGTCGGCCCGCCGCGTCGGCCCGCACGGCAAGGTGTACGGGCTGGACGCCAGCACCGACATGCTGGCCCTGGCCCGGCGCAACGCCGAGCAGGCGGAGGCGGCCAACGTCACGTTCCTGCACGGCGGCATCGAGGCGATCCCGCTGCCCGGCCAGGCGGTGGACGTGGTGATCTCCAACTGCGTGATCAACCTGTCGGACGACAAGGCCGCAGTGCTGGCGGAGGCGTTTCGGGTGTTGCGGCCGGGTGGTCGGTTCGGTGTCAGCGACGTCGTGACCGACGGCGTTCTGGACGAGGGGCGGCGGGCGGCGGCCGAGCAGCGCGTCGGCTGCGCCGCCGGGGCGCTGCCGGTGGACCGCTACCGCGAGCTGCTGCTGGCGGCCGGGTTCACCGGTGTCCAGATCACGCTGACCGCCGATCACGGCGACGGCGTGCACTCGGCGATCGTCCGGGCCGGCAAGCCCGCGATCGGCCCCGGCCTGGAGATCCGCCCGATGCGCGAGGACGACGCCGCCGAGGTGCTGGCCATCTACCAGGCCGGTCTGGACACCGGCCAGGCCAGCTTCGAAACCGTCGCGCCGAGCTGGGAGGGTTTCACCGCGTACCGGCCGGCGTCCCTGCGTTACGTCGCCGTCGACACCGAGACGGGCCAGGTCGTCGGCTGGGTCGCCGCGTCCCCGGTCTCCTCCCGGCCCGTCTACGCCGGTGTCGTGGAGCACAGCGTGTACGTTCACCCCGGCTGTCAGGCGCACGGCATCGGCCGCTCGCTGCTGTCGGCGTTCATCGCCGCCGCCGAGGATCGCGGCGTCTGGACGATCCAGTCCGGCATCTTCCCGGAGAACGCCACCAGCCTGTCGCTGCACCAGGCACTCGGCTTCCGCGTTGTCGGCACCCGCGAACGCATCGGCCGCCACCAAGGCGTCTGGCGTGACGTCCTGCTGGTCGAACGACGCAGCGAACTCGACCCAGCGTGAGCGGCCAGGCGCGTGGCCGGCTCTGTCTCTACGGCTGCAGTGCAGTCAACCGATCAGCTCGCCGATGAGTTCGTCGATGCGGGTACCTCGATCCGACCTCGGGACAGGTGGGCCGGCCAGGCTCACGTACACCGGCGTGACCAGGACCTGGAGGCCTTCCCGTGGGGTATCCGTTGCACACGTCGATCCCGTCTTTCAGCCGCAGCAGCTGCCGCCACCATCGGAGGCGCCGACGGTGACCAGGGACAGGGAAGTCGACAGCAGGCCGCCGCTGATGCCGGTGGCCAGGCCGACGCGCTGTTCCTGGGCCTCGGCGAGGCTGGAGGAGCAGACGCCGGTTTCGGGCAGTTCGAGTTGTACGTCCCGGGCCGCGTCCCAGTCGCCGGCCAGGGCGGCGACGACGGAGCGGACCTGCTCGTAGCCGGTGGCCATCAGGAACGTCGGGGCACGGCCGTAGCTCTTGACGCCGACGGCGTAGTAGCCAGGTTCGGGGTGGGACAGCTCGTCGACGCCGTGCGCGGGCACGGTGCCGCAGGAGTGCTGGTTGGGGTCGATCAAGGGGGCCAGTCGCCGGGTGGAGCCGAGGATCGGGTCCAGGTCCAGGCGCAGCTCGGAGGCGATGGAGTGGTTGGGGCGGTAGCCGGTCGCGGCCACGATGCGGTCCACCGCGACGGACTGCTCGGCACCGGCCGGGTCACGGCTGACCACGCTCACCTGGTCGCCGTCCGTGGTGACGGAGTGGGCGAAGAAGCCGGTGAGCAGGTGGATGCGGCCGGAGTCGACGTGCGCGCGCAGGCGGGTGCCGAGTGCGCCGCGGGCGGGGAGGACGTCGGCTGCCCCGCCTCCGTAGGTGCGGGTGGCGTTGCCGGCGCGGATCGCCCAGGTGATCGGGGTGCCGGGCAGCTCGGCCAAGGCCAGGAGGGTGGTGGCGGCCGAGTGGCCCGCGCCGATGACGAGGGTGTGCTTGCCCTCGTAGGTCTCGCGGTCGGCGCCGAGGACGTCGGGCAGGGCGTGGTCGATCAGCTCTCCTGCCTCGGCCTCGCCGTAGGCCGGCAGGCCGCTGGCGCCCAGAACGTTCGGGGTGGCATAGGTGCCGGAGGCGTCGATGATCGCGCGAGCCTGCAGCTCCTCGCCTCCGTCGAGGCGGATCAGGAACGGGACGTCTTCGCGGCCGTCGGTGCGGACCCGGTCGTAGCCGAGGCGGCTGATCGCATTCACGCGGGCGGCGAGTCGTACCTTGTCGCCGAACAGCTTGGCGAGCGGAGCCAGGTAGTCACTGATCAGCTCTGCGCCGGTGGGCAGCCACTCGGCGTCGGGCTCGGTCCAGCCGTCGGCGGTCAGCAGGCGGCGGGCGGCGGCGTCGATGTTGTACTTCCACGGGCTGAACACCCGGACGTGACCCCACTGGCCGATCGAGGAGGCCACCTGTTCGCCGGCCTCCAGAACCAGGAAATCCTGCCCGCGCTCCGTCAGGTGCGCGGCGGCGGCCAGACCGATCGGACCTGCGCCGATCACGACGACGGGCAGCGCGCCGGCGTCGTCTGCGGTCCGGATCTGCTCGATCTCAAGGGAGGCGGTGGTGCCGCAGCAGCTGTCACTCATGGTTGTTTCTCCTGGGCTTCGGGTCTTGGCGGAACATCGGGCCGGTGGCGTGGACACGGGCGCGGTCAAGAACAGCGTCCGATCGGCGAGCGACGTCGCACACCTCGCTGGTGACCTCGTTGAACGAGACGTGCTGGAGCCGGCGGGATCAGAGCGCACCGCGAACCTTCCTGCTTAGAAGTTGGTCGAAGTAGCTGTCGGCAGCATGCCCCTTTGATTAGAGGAGTGTCAAATTAGGCAACGGTCGAATCGGTGACCATCTCCTGTGGCTGCAGGTCGGTCAGCGCCTTGCTGATCCGTGTTGGTCCGTTCGGCCGGCCCGTTGACGGTCTGCGCAGATCAGGGGCGACCCCAAGCGAGGTCCGGGTACTCGCCTGTCTCTTGGCCTGATATGCCAAACTTCCCCCATATACGGCACAGATAGGCGAAACGGGGCTTGTGGAGCTACGGGACATCGAGATCTTCCTGACCTTGGCCGAGGAGCTGCACTTCGGCCGGGCCGCCGAGCGGCTGCACGTCTCTGTGGCCCGGGTCAGCCAGGCGATCAAGAAGCAGGAACGAGCCATCGGTGCCGAGCTTTTCGCGAGGAACAGCCACAGCGTCCGGCTCACGCCGCTCGGCGAGCAGTTGCGGGACGATCTGCGCCAGCTGCACGAGGGCCTGGCGCAGACCTTGGAGCGGGCACGACTGGCCGCACGCGGCAAGACCGGCACGCTCCGGGTGAGCCTGTTCCCGGCCAACATCCAGGAGCTGCGCCGCTACTGGGAGACCTTCCGCGCCCGGCACCCGCAGTGGGAGCTGCGCCTGCGGATGGCGGCCTATCCGGATCCGTTCGCCCACCTGCGCAACGGGGAGATCGACGTCCTGGTCACCTGGCTGCCCGTCGAGGAGCCCGACCTCACCGTGGGCCCGCTGCTTTTCGCCGAGCCGAGGGTGCTGGCCGTGGCCGGCGACCATGCGCTCACCAGATGGTCCTCGGTCTCCCTGGAGGCGGTCAGCGATTTCCAGCACGTGGCCATCGAGTCCGTGCCCGGCTACTGGTTCGACAGGTACGTCCCGGAGCTCACCCCCAGGGGCCGGTCGATCGACCGCACCGCCAACGTGGACAACCTCGAGGACATCTTCATGACCACGGTCCTGGGCGAGGCCGTCACCCTCTTCCCGGTCCACGTGAGCCGGTACTATCCCCGACCCGACATCGCCTACCTGCCCGTCAAGGACATGGATGCGCTGCCGTTCGGCGTGGTGTGGCGCAGCGACGCGGAGAACGACATGATCCGCGGCTTCGCCCGTGTCGTCCGCGACCTGGGACCACTGCCCGGCTGAGACCGTCAACCGTGGCTGCTCGCCGACCGGCGTCAGGAAGATCTCCACGTCGCGTGTCCTCCCTGACGTTAAGTCTGTGGTTAACGCAGCGTTGCAAGATCCGGCGTTGCCCCGGCCAGGCCGCACTGGCAACCTTGATCTAGGACGAAACACCACATAGGAGGGAAACGGTGGTGAACAACCACATACGAGCAGAATCGTGAACATTGTCGCCTCAACGGTCGTCTTCGCCGTCGACGATCTGGCAGGCTCCCGCCGCTTCTTCACCACCTGCCTGGGTTTCCGCGAGGTGCTCGACACACCGGATTTCACCTGGCTGAGCCGCGACGATGCGGCCGCCGACATCCTGCTGCGCCAGCGCGACCTCGAACGGCCGCGAGAGCGGATCGCGCAGCCGGTGGTGGCGTTCGCGGTCACCGATCTGGCCAAGGAATACGCCCGCCTGAGCGCCGAGGGCGCGCCCATCACCAGGCAGTTGCGGCGCAACCCGTGGGGTGAGTGGCTGATGCGTCTCACCGACCCCAACGGCATCGTCGTCGAGCTGACCGAATGGATCGCGCCCGGGGGCCATCCCGGCATTGGCTGATCTTGGGTGTGCCATGCCTGCGCACGCTGGTGCTGATGATCGACAACTCCGGGCACCACCAGGACCGGATTCCGCCATCCGTCCGTTCACTTGAATTTCGTAACCGATTCGAAGGAGCACAACCATGTCCATCACCCTTGCCGACCAGGACGCGCTCACCCTCCGGACCGCCGCGTGGGGCGCCGTCTCGCTGATGTCCGCCGCTGGTGCCGCAGGCTCGCCCCACAAGGCCGCAACCGAAGGCTCCATCGCCCTGACCTCCGCGACCGGTCTGGTCGGGCACGTGCTCACCAAGGCGCCCAAGGGCCTGAACGGCAAGTCCGTAGCCGAACTCGCCGACCAGGTGCTGCCTGCCCTGACGGCGGCCGTGAGCCTGCTCAAGAAGCAGGCTCCGCCAGAGGCTGACAACTTCCGCCGCACCGTCATCGTCGCCATCGAAGCGGCCGCCCGCACCCACCAGGGCGAGCCCAGCCCCACCATGGCCGAGATGATCCGCAAGATCACCGGAGCCCTCGACGCCGCTTGATGACATGCCGACCTGCGCAGCCACCGCTTGTCACGGAGTCCTCTCCGGAGCTCGTGACACGGCGGCGTGCCCCCAGGACCCCATTCCACCAGCGGTCCGTTCACATTGAATTTCGTGACAGATATGAAGGAGCACACCACCATGTCCACCACCTTTACCGACCAGGACGAGCTCACCCCGCAGAGCGGGCAGGATCGCCCGGAGTTGCAGAAGGCGATCGAGGAGATCGTCGAGTCCGGTTTCGTCGGGGTGTCGCTGCGCGTACACGATGAGCGGGGCGAGTGGGTCGGCAGCGCCGGGGTGGCCGAGCTGGGCGGGAGCGCCAAGCCGCCGACGAACGGGCACGTCCGGATCGGTAGCGTCACCAAGACCTTCACCGCGACCGTGGTACTGCAACTGGTGGCCGAGGGCAAGATCGAGCTGGACACCCCGGCGGACGACTACCTGCCCGAGTTCGGGCTGGACCGGCGGATCACGGTGCGGATGCTGCTGCAGCACACCAGCGGGGTGTTCAACTTCACCGGCGAGTTGTACGAGGACGGGACGTTCGCGCCGGGGATCGCCTGGTCGGGCCAGGAGTGGGTGGACAACCGCTTCCACGCCTACCGGCCGCAGGAACTGGTGGAGCTGGCGTTGTCCAAGCCGGCGCGGTTCGAGCCGGGGACGGACTGGAGCTATTCCAACACCAACTACGTGCTGGCCAGGCTGCTGATCGAGAAGGTCACCGGCCGCACCTACGCCGAGGAGATGCAGCGGCTGATCCTGGGGCCGCTCGGGCTGTCGGGCACCGTGGCGCCGACCACCCAGACGGAGATCCCCGAGCCGCACGCCCACGCCTACTACCGCTACGAGGAGGACGGCCAGCAGAAGAAGGCCGACGTCACCCGCCAGAACCCCTCCTGGATCTCCAGCGGCGGCGACATGATCTCGACCACCCAGGACCTGCACACGTTCATCTCCGCGCTGGTGGGCGGCAAGCTGCTGCCGGCCCGGCTGCTGGCCGAGATGTGCACGCCGGAGCCGAAGGTCGGCTACGGCCTGGGGGTGTTCGTGCAGGACACCGACTGCGGCGGCACCGTCATCACCCACAACGGCGGCCACGGGGGCCACGCGGGGCTGATGTACAGCACGCCCGACGGCAGCAAGACCCTGACCGCCGCGGTGAACTACGTGGACGACGCCGCACTGTCCATGGGTGAGGTGTTCCAGAAGGCGACGCAGAGGCTCGTCAAGGAGGTGTTCTGCGGCGGGGCCGACGCGGCCGAACCGGCTCATTAGACAGGGCGGACCGAGCCCGCGGGCTCCGGCGGTGTGGTGTCGGAGGCCGCGGTGGTGACGGTCATCGCGCGCTCGACCCGAGTACGGGCCTCGCCTGATGGCGGGGCCGTCAGGCGAGGTCGAGCACCGCCTTGCCGTGCAGACGGCGTTCGACGAGGGCGCTCACCGCCTCGGACACGTCGTTCCAGCCGCCGCGCCAAGTGATCTCAGGGCTCAGCACGCCGTCCGCGACCTGCCGGGCCAGCCAGGCCAGGTCCCGGTCCAGCCCGTCGCAGAACAGCAGCATGAACGTGACGATCGAGCGATCGTCACGTCCTGGTCCGCTGAACAGGGCGCCGAACGGGAAGCTCTCGCCATCACCCGTGGAGTGCCCGACGGCCACCAGCGTGCCGCCCTCGCCGAGCTGATCGAATGCCTCCACGAGGTGCGGGCCGCCCACCATGTCGAGCACGCCGTCGAGCCCGCCGCCGGCCTGCGCAGGACCGGTCACCACCTCATGGGCGCCCAGAGCGCGCAACGCCTCGCCGTGCTTGGCGGGGTCGCCGGTAGAGGCGATCACATGTGCGCCGCCGAGCCGGGCGAGCTGGACGGCGTAGCGGCCGACGCCTCCGGTGGCGCCGGTCACGAGGATCCTGCGCCCCAGGATGGGCCCGATCCGGTGGAGCGTGCGCAGCGCGGTGCCGGCCGCGACCGGGATGGTGCTGATCGCGCCCGGCTCCGCGCGCTCGGGCGCGACGCCGATCCAGTCGGTACGCACGGCGCGGACCTCGGCCCAGCCGCCGCTCTCCTCGAGGGTCACGACAGGAGTGCCCACGGCCGGCCCGGACCCGTCCGCCGCCGCCTGGATGACGACTCCGGCGGCGTCCCAGCCGAGCACGGCCCCGTCCGCGGCTGTCTCGATGCCGTGCTTGACCTCGCCGTAGTTGAGCGAGGTGGCCGTGACCCGTACCAGCGCCTGGTTGGCGGCGGGGGCGGGCTCGGGCACTTCTCCGACCCGCAGGCCACCGGGGACGGAACGATCAACGATCAGGGCGCGCATGCGCGATCCTCTCTTCAGAGTCAAAGTGCCACTCAGGAGCATAAGCCTATTAAAGGCATCTGCGTTCCGGTTACACTGGCGTCGATGACTGCTGACATCTCCTCCACCTCCGCGCCGGGAGCGCTCTCGCTGCGGGAGCGCAAGAAGCTCAAAACCAGGGCCGCGCTGGTCGATACGGCCCTCGCGCTCTTCACCGAGCGCGGCTTCGACGGGGTGACCCTCGACGAGTTGTGCGAAGCCGTCGAGGTCTCCAAGCGCACCTTCTTCCGGAATTTCGCCAGCAAGGAGCAGGTCGCCTCCGCTCCGCTGGAGGCGCTGTGGAACGGCCTGCGGGACGACGTCGAGCATCTGCCATTCGGCCGCGTGCCCGTCCTGGAGGTGCTGCAGGAGGCGTTGCTCGTGGCGCTCGCGCGCATGGACGACGGCGGAGCCTGGGTGACCCGCGTACGGCGGAGCCGGGAACTGGCCGAGCGCACGCCGTCGATCGCCGCGTACGGGCTTCAGTACTGCGACGGCACCAGCGCGGCCATCGAGGCGACCTTGCAGCGCAGGCTGGGCCTGGATCCTGCTGACCCGCGGCCGAGGCTGGCGCTGGACCTGGTGGTCGCGTCGTTCCATGCCGCGCTGCGGGCCTGGACGGCCAGACCCGGCGCGCTTACCCACGCGGGCCTCGCGGCCGAGCTGCGGTCGGTCTTCGCGGCCCTCCCCGGTGCGCTCGCCTTCAGCGTCGCCTGACGAGCGGGTGGGCCGGCCCCCCTCGTTCACGTGGTGGTGGCGCAGCTGCGGGGCTGGATCCTGCTCGTTCAGCCTGGTGTCTCGGTCGCGAAGTGTCCCGGTTTGTCGGTTCCGTAGGACATACTCCGCGCCAGCGGTCAAGATCCAGGAACCTATCGGAGGCGTGAGATGGCACAACTGCTCCGGAAGATCGACGACGAGGTCTACGTCGAGTACGGGAGGTTCGGGCTGGCGGACACGGATCTCGACCCGTGGCAGACCCCCGATCCCGAGAACTACCACTTCACGGCGGCCGTTCGCCTAGAAGCCTGGGACGGAGAGCCCGCGCCGGCGGACACGTCGTGGACGCCGGTCCAGACGGCGTCTTTCGTGGCCACGAGCGGTGTCGTCCACATCCAGACGATGATGGAGAGCCGGGGCCACGACTTCCTGATCGGCCCGCCTCTTTTCGAGTACGGCGTGGCCATGTACTTCCGGGTGCTCGAATTCGACGACGAGGACGCGAACCACTGCGCGGAGGCGTGGCTGCTGCGCCTGTGGCCGATCCGCGACGCCTTCGACCCGCTCAAGCACGCGGTGCCGTTCCAGTACATCGTTCGCGACGTCCTGGGGCACCCGATCGGGCTCACGCGCGAGCAGCTCACGCCGCTGCCGGCGGCTCGTGAGGTTCCGGTGCCGGTCTCCGCCGTCGAGGACTGGGTGTCGACCCGGATCGACCCGGACGGCGACACCTTCGAGAGCTGGCTGCTCAGCTTGCAGAGGCGGCTGAGCAAGAAGAACATCACCGTCCACGCATGGCTGCGGGCACGCGGGGTCGACATCGAGGACGGCGCGGAGCTCACCCCCGAGTCCTGCGCCTCGCAGTCCCGCCCGGGGGTGTTCCGCGATGCGCTGATCGACCGCTACTACGCCGAGCAGATGGGGCGGGCGGCGGTGCCACGGCGCATTCTCGACGAGGAGCAGCCCGTGCGGGGTGAATGGCTACGCGAACGGGCCGACGGCGAGCGCATCGCGAAAGAGCTGAGCCGGGCCGGATCGCGGCCGTTCTCCATACCCGTCGAGGGCCGCGGCGCGGAACACGTGCCGCCCGGCATCAGCCTCCGCCTGTGGCGGTGGGAGGACGACTACCTCGGCGGCGAACCGCTGGACGGAGGTCTGACGGTTGACCGGCGCATTCTCGCGAAGAACCCGGTGACCAGGCAGGTCTTCGTCTCCGGCATCGTGACGACCCTCCGCCGCAACTTCGAGCGCAGCGGCGGCGGACTGGCCTGGTACGTCGTGCGGGACGCCGAGCCCCACGAGGCGGCCCGCGTCCTGTGCGCGGAGGCCACCTGGGAGGAGGACCCGGAGCGGCGCCGGGCTCTCGACGAGGTGGCCCGGGAGAAGCTGGAGGAGATGTACGCCGTGCATGGACGCCCCGGAAACTGAAGAACCCTCACCGCAAGCGCACGGTGGAGGTGCCTCATCGCCTCAGGTCGCGGAGCCGGCTGGGGCGACGGCGCTTCGCCGAGCGAGGCTGAGCGCGGCGAGAACGGTGATGAAGATCATGCCGTAGATCGTGGTCAGCACCGACGTCTCATAGATGTCACCGGTTCGCCACGTCTGTCCCAGGGCGTCGGTCACGGTGGTGCGCTCGCCGGTGAGGAAGTCGATGACGAACGTCCCCGCGATCGCGGCGTACAGCAACAGGGGCTGCACGTGGGAGGCGATGGTGGGCGCGGGCGGTGCCGCCGGCTCTGGACCGCAGCGGCGCAGGTACAGCGCGAAGACCTGCAGGAACAAGTAGGTCGTCAACGACCACCCGAGGAAGTTGACCAGGGGCACGCCGAAGAATCCACCGCTGTTCTCCCAGATCCAGAACTTCTGAATGGTGGCACGCGTGGGATCCATCGCCAGATCCCAGGCGACCATGGCGAACGACGCGACCACGGGTGTCCCGATGGCGGTCAGCCGGCCGGAACCACGGCGGACCTCTCCGACCAGCAGCGTGGCGATCGTCCACGCCAGGTAACCGATGGCCGCGTAGAAGGGCCCGATCGCCAGCGGGACAAGGAAGAGCTTGGGGCCCGTGGTGTAGTGGTAGTTCCCGAACGGGAAGCCGGTGAGGATGCTGAGGTTCTCCAGGATGTTGCTGACCAGCAGCGTGACCGCGTAATACACGAGAATCGCCCGCCAGCCGTACCGGCGGGAGCCGTGCAGCAGCGTGAACACCGTTACGCACACCGTCTGGGCGAACAGGACTACAGAGCCGCCGATGCCGGCGGAAAGGAGATTTCTCGTCAGCAGCAGGATCAGAACGAGGCTGGTGGCGATCCACAAGATGGCTGACGCTGATCGGCGATGGGCGACCATGATTGCCTCCGTGTTCATGTCTGACTGCGAGCGCAGGTCGTGAATTGCCGCATCGGGACAACGAGGTCAGCCGACGCGGCGGGATCCGGCTGGATCGAGGCGTGCGCGGCCGCCGGTGCGGCAAGCGCGAAACCTGCGATCAGGGCGGCTGCGGCTACGGCAAGCACGAATCGGACTGACATGAGGTGCTCCTTCTCCTCTTACGACTGGACGTCGCCTGATGATGTCCGCCGGACCCACAGCCGGTCGTCCATCGGACGCGGGCAATCCGCGCTGCCGCCGATGCCGCAGCCGGCTACCGCGGACGCCGTAGGAGCCGGGAAGGTACCGCGTGTGCGGTAGCCGGCCGATCATCCATGCGCAGGAGCCGGCCGCGCAGACATCCGGTTAGGGTGCGCGCATGAGCACAGGACGGTCCGGTGTCCCGGCCGGTGTCATGGACTGGGTGATCGCCATCGGCGTGGCCGCGGCGCTGCTGGTCACCGGGCTGTCCGAGCGGCTTTCCGCCACATATCTCGACCTGCTCGGCTATGCGCTGCTGACGGCTGGCGGCCTGGTGCTGGCCGCGCGCCGCCGGGCTCCGGTCGCCGTCCTGGCCGTGACGGGGCTGTGCGCGGCGGGTTACCAGGCGGCCGGTTTCGACGTGCCTGCCGTCGCGTACCTGTTCGCGGTGTACGCCGCTGTGCGGGCGGGACACCGGACCATCACGGTGGCGGCGAGTGTGACCTTGCTGGCCGTTCTCCCCCTCGCGGCCCTGGCCTCGGGCCTGCACGACACCGGCGAGGCGTTCGCGCAGGCCCGAGGCGCCCTCGAGCTGGCCTGGCTGATCGCGGCCGGCGCCGCGGGTGAAGCCCTGCGGCAGGCCGAGCGGCGGGCGGAGGAAGCCGAGCGCACCCGGGAGGAGACCGCGCGGCGCCGCGCCGACGAGGAACGGCTGCACATCGCGCGGGAGCTGCACGATTCGCTCACCCACCAGATCTCGATCATCAAGGTGCAGGCCGAAGTCGCCGTCCACGTGGCCCGCAAACGTGGTGAACAGGTGCCGTCGGCCCTGCTCGCGATCCAGGAGGCCGGACGTGAGGCGACCCGGGAGCTGCGCGCGACGCTGGAGGCGCTGCGCGACGACGACACGACCCCGCCGCGTGGGCTTGACCACGTCGCGGAACTGGTGGAACGGGCTCGGACGACCGGCCTGGACGCGACGCTGACGATCGAGGGACAACGGCATGAAGTGCCGGCCGCGGTGAGCCGGACCGTCTACCGGATCGTTCAGGAGTCCCTCACCAACATCGCCCGTCACGCCGCCGCCGCGACGGCGTCGGTCCGGATCGACTACGGTCCCGACGCCCTCGCGATACGCATCGATGACGACGGTGAGGCCACCCCGGACACCGCCCCGGTGCCCGGCGTCGGGCTGCTGGGGATGCGCGAACGAGTCACCGCCCTCGGCGGTCGCCTGCGGGCGGCACCGCGCGACGAGGGCGGCTTCACCGTCCAAGCCGAACTTCCCGTGGACCGAACGCCATGATCCGTGTCCTGCTGGTCGACGACCAGCCGCTCCTTCGCAGCGGATTCCGCGCGCTCCTCGACCTCGAAGACGACATCGAGGTGGTGGCCGAGGCCGGCGACGGGAATGAGGGCCTGGCTCTGGCCAGGGAACACCTGCCCGACGTCGCGCTCATCGACATCCAGATGCCGGTCGTCGACGGCATCGAGACGACCCGGCGCATCGCCGCGGACCCGGCCCTCGCCGGGGTGCACGTCGTCATCCTCACCAACTACGGCTTTGACGAGTACGTCTTCGACGCGCTGCGCGCCGGCGCGGCCGGGTTCCTCGTCAAGGACATCGTGCCGGACGACTTCCTGCACGCCGTACGCGTCGCCGCGCGCGGCGACGCGCTGCTCGCCCCGTCGATCACCCGCAAGCTGATCAACCGGTACGTCACCCAGCCGCTCAACACCGGCGCCGGCACGGCACTGAAAGAGCTGACCAACCGCGAACGCGAGGCCGTAGCCCTGGTCGCGCAGGGCCTGTCCAACGACCAGATCGCGGACCGCATGGTGATCAGCTCACTGACCGCGAAAACCCATGTCAACCGGGCCATGGCCAAGCTCCACGCCCGCGACCGCGCCCAGCTCGTGATCCTCGCCTACGAATCCGGCCTGGTGACCCCGCGCAGTTCCTGACACACCCCACGCACGAAAGCACCCTGTATCGCGTAGGAGCCGGACGGCGGCCTCCGGCGTCAGGTCAGAAGGGTGTGGGCCAGGCCGATGGCGGCGCCGCCGGCGATGTACCAGGCGTTGTTGAGCTTGGTCTTCCACAGCAGCGACAGGGTGACCAGCGCGATCGCGGCGGTGAGGGGATCGATGACGGCGCTCTGCCCGAGCTGGAAAGACACCCCGGCCATGAGAGCCAGCGCGGCGACGTTGAGGCCGTCCAGCAGAGCGGAGGTCCACGCGCTGGAGCGGAGACGGTCGGTGAGCTTGGTGAGCAGTCCGACGAAGACGAAGGACGGCAGGAAGATGGCGACGGTGGCCAGGAACGCCCCGAGAGGGCCGGCGACGAGGTAGCCGATGAAGGTGGCCGTGGTGAACACCGGGCCCGGGGTGACCTGGCCGATGGACACGGCGTCGATGAGCTGCTGGTTGGTGATCCAGCCGAGCCGGTCGACGAAGTCGCCGCGCAGGAAGGCCAGCAGCACATAGCCGCTGCCGTACAGCACGGACCCGATCTTCAGCATGGTGAGGAACAGCTGCGCCAGCTGACCGCCGGTTGGATCGGGGAAGACCGGCAGAGCAGGCCCACCCAGGCCGAACAGCGGCAGCGCCACCAGACCAGGTGCGCCGCCCGGGCGACGCTGCCGCACCAGATGGGCTCCCATCGCCAGCAGCGCGCCCACGGCCAGCACGAGCAGCTCGTTGATGCCGAGCAGGTAGGCGGCGAGGGCGGCGACGGCCAGCACGGCGAGCCACACGTTCTTGATCACCGTGCGAAGCAGACTGACGAGCGCGTGCGCGATGATCGCGATCACCGCCGGGACGATCCCGTACAGGATGCCCGCGACGGCGGGCGTCGTCCCGTAGCTGACGTAGGCCCAGGCCAGCGCGGTGACGATCAGTGCTGCAGGGAGGATGAAGCAGACGCCGGCGACCATCAGGCCGCGCCGGCCGGCGCGGTCATGGCCCAGGTGGATGGCCAGCTCGGTGGAGTTGGGGCCGGGAATGAGGTTGGTCGCGCCCATCAGGTCGACGAAACGCTCGTCGCTGACCCAGCCTCGGCGGCGTACCAGTTCGTCGCGCATCATCGCGGTGTGCGCGGCCGGGCCGCCGAAGGCGATGGTGCCGAGCTTGAGGAACAGCAGCGCCACCTCCCGTGACGCACGCCAGGACGTTCCCGTCCTGCCCGACCGATCGTTGTCGGGATCTCCAGCCTGATCGCCGGCGAGATGCTCGTCTGACACTGTCGCCCTTCCGTTGCCTGGTGCGCGGGCTGCCAGGAGGTCGCAAGCGCATATACATCAAATCCATTTGATGTATTATCCCGTTATGGCGCCCTCGGCTCAAGCCGCCCCGGCCTTCCTGCGATTGGCCGCCCATCCGCTGCGGTGGCGGCTGCTGAGCGAGCTGGCGGCAAGCGACTACCGGGTACGCGAACTGGTAGAACTCATCGGCCAGCCGCAGAACCTCCTCTCCTACCACCTGCGGCTGCTGCGCGGCGGTGGGCTGGTCGCCGCGCGGCGCAGCGCCTTCGACGCCCGCGACAGCTACTACCACCTGGACCTGGAACGCTGCGCTCACGCCCTGGCCGCCACCGGCGCCGCTCTGCACCCAGCGCTCCGACTCGGCCCGGCCCCACCGTCACCGCCCGCGTCCGTGTCCGCGCACCGGCCCGCGGTGCTGTTCGCCTGTACCGGCAACAGCGCTCGCTCACCGATCGCCGAAGCCCTGCTCCGCCATCGCGCCGGCAACCACGTGGAGGTGACCAGCGCGGGCAGCCATCCCCGGCCGCGGCTCCATCCGAATGCCGTACGGGCCCTGCGTGAGGGCTACGGCATCGATCCGAAAGATCAGCGCCCGCGGCATCTGGAGGCCATGACGGGCCGCCGGTTCGACTACGTGATCAGCCTGTGCGACAAAGTCCGCGAGGTCTGTCCTGATTTCGGCGGTCATTCCCGGCGCATCCACTGGAGCATGCCCGACCCCGCCACAGCCGGCGCCGCCGAGCAGGCCGGCTACCCCGCCTTCGCCCGCACCGCGGCGGAGATCGACACCCGCATCCGGTACCTGCTGCCCGTCCTCACACCATCGGAGGCCCCGCCATGACCACACCCGACCAGCTCGCGGGTGTCCGCTACCTCGTCGACGACGTGCACGCCGCCATCGACTTCTACACCACCCACCTCGGCTTCACCCTGCACACCAACGCCGCGCCCGCCTTCGCCGACGTGGTACGCGGACCGCTGCGGCTCCTGCTGTCCGGGCCGGCCAGCTCCGGAGCCCGCGCCACCCCCCGGGAGACGCCCGCCGGCCGCAACCGCATCCACCTCATCGTCAACGACCTCGACGCCGAGATAGGCCGGCTCCGCGGCGCCGGGCTCTCCTTCCACAGCGACGTGGTCGCAGGCCCCGGCGGACGCCAGATCCTGCTCACCGACCCCGCCGGCAACCTCATCGAACTCTTCCAGCCCGCCCACGCTTAGCCGTCATCACCTGACGAGGCATGCAAAATGCACTAAAGGGCATGCGATCGTCATATCCATGCACTTCATCAGGCATATCTAGAAGTGCGGTAGACACTGGCAGGAGGAGGATGCCGGGAAGCAGGATCAGTGTCATGAACGCTGACATCACCCCGTTCCGCATCGATATTTCGCAAGCCGACCTTGACGATCTGCGTGAGCGGCTGCGCCGAACCCGCTGGAGTGGAGAGATCGGCGGGCAGGGCTGGAGCCGCGGGGTGCCCGCTGACTACCTCAAGCAGCTCGCCACCTACTGGGCCGACGGCTACGACTGGCGCAAGCAGGAGGCCAAGCTGAACGAGCTGCCCCAGTTCACCACCGAGATCGACGGGCAGCGCCTGCACTTCGCGCACGTCCGCTCGGCCAACCCCGACGCCGTCCCGCTGCTGCTCACCCATGACTGGCCGGCCTCGTTCGTGCTGTTCCTCCAGGCCGTCGAGCCGCTCGCGCAGGACTTTCACCTGGTCCTGACCACCCTGCCCGGCATCGCCTTCTCCGGGCCGCTGGCCGGGCCTGGCTGGAACACCGGGAAGATCGCGGGCGCGTTCGTCGAGTTGATGAGGCGTCTCGGCTACGACCGCTATGGCGTGCAGGGGTCGGGTGGCGGCGCCGCGGTCGCCATCGAGATGGGCCGCCAGGCGCCGGAGCAGGTGATCGGCATCCACGGCAACGGTCACATCACCTTCCCCTCAGACGACCCGGCCGACTTCGCCGCCCTGACCGAGGCCGAGCAGGAGCGTCTGGCGAGGCTGCAGAACTTCCGCGACGACAAGATGGGCTTCAACATCATCTCCGCGACCCGGCCGCAGACCCTGGCCTACGGCCTGCACGACTCCCCGGTCGGCCAGCTGGCCTGGATCGTGGAGAAGTTCAAGGAGTGGACCGACGCCTCGGCCGGCCTGCCAGAGGACGCGGTCGACCGGGACATCTTGCTGACCAATGTCAGCCTGTACTGGTTCACCGGCACCGCGGGTTCGGCCGCCAACCTGTACTACGAGGCATCCCACGACCCCGGCGCCTGGGCGCCCAAGCCACGCAGCGGCGTACCGACCGGCTTCGCGGTGGCCATGAGCACCGACGTGACCATCCGCCGCTTCGCCGAACGAGACAGCGACGTGGTCCACTGGAGCGAACTCGAACGCGGCGGCAACTTCCTCGCCCTCGAACAACCGGCCGCCTACGCCGAGGACGTCAGAAAGTTCTTCAACAGCCTCTGACCCCGGCAGGGCACGCACGAACCCCCGCATGGCAGAGGGGTTCGTCGGCTGGGAGGGGCTCAAACGCCTGCGCGATGGCGGCTTGGGGACATACCGCGGACTCGTTTGAAGGCCACACTCAGAGCGAACGCGTTGGCGTATCCGACGTGCCGGGCGACCGAGTCGATCGTGGTCTCGGAGGAACGGAGGAGATCGGCGGCGAGCGCCATCCGCCAGCCGGCGAGATACGTCATGGGCGGCTCCCCCACGAGGACGGCGAACCGGCGTGCGAACGCCGCGCGCGAGGCGCCCACCTTCTCGGCCAGTAAGGCCACCGTCCATGGATGGGCCGGATCGCCATGGATCAGCCGCAGGGCCGGACCGATCAACGGATCGCTCTGCGCCTGGTACCAGCCGGGCGCCTCGGCCTCGGGGCGGGCGAACCAGGCGCGCAGCGCCACGATCAGCGCCAGATCCAGGAGCCGGTCGAGCACGACTTGCTGGCCAGGTCCTTCGCCGTTGACCTCTTGAGCCAGCAGTTCGATGATCGGGATGGTCGTGCTCGACCGCGGCACGAGCACGACCTCCGGCAGGGCGTTCAGGAGCCGCTCGCTCACATCCCCGCTGACCTGGTAGGTCCCGCTGGCCACGATCGCCGACCCGTCGGGGGTGTGTCCGCTCGTGCGCGGCCCGAGCCGCAGGCTGTCGGTGACGTCGATGTTGTCCATGGTGGTCAGGCGGTTGCCCTCGTGGACGATGATCTCCGGCGGGGTGGCCGGGTCGTCGCCGACTGTGTACGGCCGCGGCCCTTTGATGATGGCCACGTCCCCGGTGCGCATCAGCACCGGCTCACCCTCGTCGGGCACGATCCAGGCGTGCCCGCACAGCGCGGTGGCCAGGGCGAGCCGGGCGCCGTCGGCGATGCGCAGGGACCACGGTGGTTCGAGGATCGCCTGGCAGAACGCCGCACTGCGCGCACGAACGCCGTCAAGGAGGTCAGCGAGCGCGTCCACCACCCCAGTGTAGACGGACAGAAATGGAAAGGAGCGTCCGGAATATGGATCGTCTCCCAGGAGGAGCGTTCACTAGGGCATGACGCAGAACGACGACTCGCAGGAGGTATCCCATGTACGCGATCACCGGAGTGACAGGCCACGTCGGCGGCGCGGCAGCCCACGAGCTCCTGGCCAAAGGCGAACCGGTGCGAGCCGTGGTCCGGGACGCAGCCAGGGGCGAAGCTTGGATCCGGGCCGGGGCGGAGATCTCCGTCGCCGACTTCGACGACAGGGCGAAGCTGGCGGAGGCCTTCCGTGGTTGCCGCGCGGCGTTCGTCCTGCTGCCGACCGATCCGGCGGCGGCCGAGCCCGATGCCGACCATCGCCGGATGGCTGACTCGATCGCCGGGGCGGTCCTGGACAGCGGTGTCCCGCGCGTGGTGATGCTGTCCTCGATCGGGGCCGAGCTCGCTGAGGGCCACGGCCCCATCCGCTGGCTTCACCATATGGAGAATCGGCTGCGCGAGACGGGTGTGCTCCTGACCGCGGTTCGCTCATGCCACTTCCAGGAGAAGGTCGAAACGGTGCTCGGCGCCGCTCTCGGGGCCGGCGTCTACCCGGTCTTCGGTGACTCGGCCGACGTGCCCACCCCGATGATCGCGACGCGCGACATCGGCAGGGTGGTCGCCGAAGCCCTCGTGGCGGCCGGCCCCGCCGGCGAGGTCATCGATCTGGACGGTCATCGATACACCGAGCGGCAGGTGGCCGAAGAGCTGGCGGCCGTGCTCGGCAGGCCACTCGCGGTGGTTACCGTCCCGCGGCCGGACTGGGCCCGGACCATGGCGGAGGCCGGCGTTCCGCCGCAGCTCGCCGAGGAACTCGCCGGCCTGTACGACGCGGAGCAGCGCGGCATCCTCCAGCCCAGAGGCGACAGGCTGGTCACGGGCACGACCGAGATAGGCGAGACGCTGCGCCATGTGGTGAAGACCGCTCCTTGATGTCCAGCGTCTGAATCCCGTTGCATGGATCCGGTGCCCAGAGGGCGGCCAGGACAGCCAGCGGGCAGTCATCGAAGATCGAGGAGGCAGCGTGTCAACGATGGTGATGACCGGCGGCACTTCAGGATTCGGAGCGATCGCGGCTGAGCGGCTGACTCTGGCGAGAGACGCTCGGCTGATCCTGGGCGCGCGCCGACCGGCACCTGCCGGTGAGTCGATCCCGCTCGACCTCACGGAGCTGGACTCGGTACGCGCCTTCGCGACGTCGGTCCGCGAACGGCTGGGCGACACCCCCGTAGACACATTGGTGCTCAACGCCGGCGTGATCCTTCCCGAGGCCACCGGTCGAACCGTCGACGGCTTCGAGACGACGTTCGCCGTCAATCACCTCGCGCACTACCTGTTGCTGCGCCTGCTGCTGCCCGTCCTGGCAGACAGCGCGGTCGTCGTGCTGACCACGAGCGGCACACACGATCCCGCCATCAACGCCGGGCTGGCGCCGCCGCGTCACGCCGACGCAGAGCTGCTGGCGCACCCCGATCGCGACCGCGGCCGGGACCCCCGGCCGAGCAAGGCGGGCCAGCACGCGTACACCGCGTCCAAGCTGTGCGCCGTACTCACCGCCCGATCGTTGTCCGAGCGCCGCGACGACCGGACCACTGTGGTCGCCTACGATCCGGGGCAGGTGTTCGGGACAGGATTGGCCAAGGACCTGCCGTTCCCCATGCGAACGGCCTGGTCGCTGCTGGGCATATCGCTGCTGAGGCGGCCGCTGAGCAGGCTCAACCCCCATCTCAACAGCCGCACTGCCGCGGGAAACACCCTGGCGGACCTGGCTCTCGGCCTCGCGACGCCCCCGAACGGACACACATACGCCTCCCTGCGACGAGCACGGCTCACCTGGCCGGACCCGTCGGAACTGGCGCGCAGCGACGAACTTGCGCAGGCGCTCTGGAACGACAGCGCCAGGCTCGTCGGTCTATCGGACTGAGTTCGTTCCGAAACGGCAGGTCCGAAGGAGCGGCTGGAGGTCCTCGTCGAACGTCAGCTCATCAGCGTGACAGCGGTCGCGGTTGGTGCGGACCCTGATCCGGCCGTGCACGAGGTACGGCTTGCAGCAGTGAACACAGCAGTTGTGCGGCGGTGTCGGCGGACATTTCGCCGGGTGTGTTCATGATCTGGGTGGCGAGTCCGTCGACGAACGTGTGCAGGAGCGCCGCCCAGAGCTCGACCTGGGCATCAGGGTGCGGAAGCGTGGCCTGGCTCGGTTCGCGGACCGGCTCGTACCCGTGTAGGGCGGCGATGCATTGACGGTAAACCGCACGTTGGTCGTTCCACGTCACAGAGCCTCCTTCTGGAGGGTGTTGACGTTCCCATGCCACGATGGCTGACCACAGCGCGTATTCCTCGCGCCGCTCGGCATCCAACGGCAGCATTTCCTCCACGATGTCGACGATCTGCTCGACCATCGAACCTCGGGTGCGGGGCCGCTGGAGGCGTGGGAGGACCCGTCTCCGGAGGGTGTCGGTGGTGGCCTGTACGACGTAGGCCTGCAATTCGTACTGATTGCTGAAGTAATGCCGCAGGGACCCGGTGGACCAGCCGGCTTCGGCGGCGACTCCGCGGACGGTCACGCCGGCAAGGCCTTCGCGCAGGATCACCTGGATGGCGGCCTCGCCGAGCTCGGCCCGTCGCCGGTCATGATCAACGAGTCGTGGCACCTCCACATGCTAACACGCGTGTGCTATTTTAACTGACACGGACGTGTTATTACGGCTCGTCGGCTCCCGGAGGGAGACAGGTTTGTCGATCGAGACGATTGGCGCGGTGCTCGGACTGGCCCTGCTCGACACGCTGAGTCCCACCGTGATCGGGATAACGCTCTATCTGCTGCTGACCAGGCCGCGCCACCTGGGCGCGTTACTCGGCGTGTACCTCGGATCGGTCGCGATCGCGTACTTCGCCTTGGGCGTGCTGCTCATGCTCGGCCTGGGCGCTGTCGTACCGCTTGTCGACGAGACCGTGTGGGCCTGGGGACAGGCCGTCCTCGGCGCAGCGCTCATCGTGGGGAGCTACTTCATCCCCGACAAGAACCCCGAACGTGCACCCATCCAGGCTCGGTCCTTCAGCATGCGCTCGATGCTGCTGTTAGGGCTGGGGACCTGGCTGTTCGAGTTCGCCACCGCCGTACCGTACTTCGGCGCGATCGGCATCATGACCTCGGCCAACCTGCCCGCCGTCCAATGGTCGTCGCTCCTGGGCGTGTACGTGACCATCATGGTGATCCCGGGCATCCTGCTCTTCGTCGCATGGGCCGCCCTGGGCGAACGGCTGCGTGAACGGTTCGAACGGTGGCAGGACAAGCTCTCCACTGGATCCCGCACCGTACTGAGCTGGATCGTCTGGATTGCAGGATGCCTGATCCTCCTGGAGGCAGTAGACGCGCTGTTCACGGAAGTATCCGTCTTCACTCCATGGGGATAGCCAAGTGATCGGAACTCGCGCACCGCCGATGAGCTTCCGTGCCGGAGCCGGTCTTAACTGTCATGACAACCTTCGCGCTTATCCACGGTGGCGGCGGGAGTGCCTTCGACTGGCACCTGCTCGAAGCCGAACTCCGCGGTCGCGGGCACGACACGGTTGCGGTGGACCTGCCGATGTCCGACCCGCGGGCGACACTCTGGGATTACGCCGACGCCGTCGTTCGGGCGGCCGGCGACCGGCGGCCTCTCGTGGTGGTGGCCCACTCATGGGGCGGTTTCGTCGGCCCCCTTGTCTGCGCGCGGGCCAGGGTCGCCGCGCTTGTCCTGGTGTCCGCCATGATCCCGAGGCCGGGTGAGGCGCCGGACGACTGGTGGGAACGCAGCGGGCGGCCCTCGTCCAGCATCGACGACGACTTCGAGCTCTACCTGCACGACGTCCCACGCGAGCTGGCCGAGCGGGTGCTGGCCCACGACGGTGCGCTCGCCGAGAGGATGAGCGTGGAGGTGGCGAGCCGTGAGCCCTGGCCGTTGCCTGCCTGGCCGGACGTTCCGACCAGCTACCTGCTCTGCCGCGACGACCGCTTCTTCACCCCCGGCTTCGCGCGCCGCCATGTGAAGGAGCGGCTCGGCCTCGTCCCGGACGAGATGCCCGGCAGCCACATGGTGATGCTGTCGCGGCCGGGCGAGCTGGCCGATTATCTGGTCCGGGTTCTTCCCGCCGGGTGAGATGAACGTCAGAGAGCCCGCGTCCGATTCGATGCGTGCGTGCGACCTGGTCAGATTGCGTGGGTTCGTACGGATACTTCAAGGACGACGGCGTGGGCGCCGTCGGCGTCGACCAGGTGTTCTTCCATGGTGGGGCCGGTGATGGCCAGGTGGTGGCGGTCCAACCAGCCGAACAGGTCCTGCCCGGCGCGGACCACATCTGTGGAGGGCGGAACGACGGCTCGCACGACGGCGCGAGCGGGCAAGGTGAGGTGCTCGCCGACACGATCGGTGGTCACCGCCGCGGTGAACCCGCCGGTCGGCTGCCCTCGCAGCCAGGTCAGCAGGGTCGCCGGCGGTGCCGGGCATACGGTGGCCAGCTCGGACGGGTGATCGAGGCGCACATGGCGGACGCGTAGGCGGCGCGGGCCCAGCGTGGCCTGCTGAGGCAGGATCGACATCGGCGTGGCGAGGTGGTCCTCGGCCTGAGCCGCGGTGTCGGCCAGAGCGGCGATGTCACGCTTGATGCCCGTCACGATCTCGGCCAGGGCCTGCCGCAGCTGTGCCTCGGGAGCGTCCAGCAGATCGGCGATCTGGCGTAGCGGCAGGCCGAGGCGCTGCAGGCCGCGGATGCGTTCCAACCGCGACAGCTCGGCCACGCCGTACCAGCGATAGCCGGTGGAGTGGTCCACCGCGGCGGGAGCCAGCAGCCCGATCTTGTCGTAGTGGCGCAGGGTGCGTCCGGATACGCCGACCATGCGCGCCAGTTGCCCGATCCGCCACACGGTGGCTTCCTTTCCCCGGCATGTTGACTTTGTCGCTACGGCAAGGTCCTACCGTCACCGTCCATGACCGATCCGTACCCTCGGACCCGACTCACCGGTGTCCTGCTGTTGACCTCGTTGGTGGCCATGATGGCCGGTGCGGCCATCGTGGTGCCATCAGGGTTGACCCTGAATTCAGCCGACCCCGAGGCCACGTTGGCCGCGGTAACCGAGCAGTTCGAGCTGCACCTGATCGAGTTGGCCTTCGACGTGCTGGGCTGGCTGGCACTGACCGCGGCCGGGCTCGTGATGTCCGCCCGCTCTGCCGAGGCCCCCAGGCCGCACCTGGTGACGCTGGCCGGCGGACTGCTGGCCGCCGCGGGGCTGGCGGGCCTGCTTCATGACGCCGGGAACCTGGCGCTGACCCAGTTGGCCGCTGACCCCGCCGCCCCGGCGGTCGTCACCGTGGCCTGGGCGGTGCTGCTCACCGCCAAGTGGGCGGTCAACCTGGCCGGGCTGCTGTGGGTCGCCGCCACCGCCGCCGCAGCAGTCGGCATCCCGATGCCCGCAGGGCTCCGCATCGCCGGTGCGGTCGCCGCGATCTCCGGCCTGGCCGCGGTCGCGCTTCCGTGGACGACCGGGACCGATGGGCCGACGGCGGCGCTGGAACAGCTCGGGTACGCCCTCCACCTGCCGATCATGATCTGGTACGGCGTGCTGGGCTGGCGGTGTCTGCGTGGCCGGTGAGTTGCCGGCGCAGAACTGCTGAACCCCATGATCGCGCTGCTGTACATCCCCTACGATCACCAGCTTAGGCAGAGCAAGCCGGCGCAGGTCACGAGCATTGGCCTCGCGCGTGGGGGGAAAGGTGCAGGTAATGAGCGTTCAAGCTGATATTTCGGGACGGCGAACCCTGCTGGCAGGAGCCGCGTCCCTCGCAGCCGCCTGCCTTGCCGGCTGCTCATCGGCCGAGGTGATGAACAGGACGCACAAGGCGGTGTCCGCGCCTCTCACCGGACCGTCTCCTGGAACGCCGAAGGCCGCCTACGAACGGCTGGTGGAGGGCAACAGACGCTGGGTCACCAACGCACTCCAGCATCCGGATCGCGATCCCACCCGCCGGGAGTTGCTGGCCGCGAGCCAGCAGCCCTATGGAGCGGTGCTGTCCTGCATCGATTCCCGGGTGCCGCCCGAGCTCGTCTTCGACACCGGCCTGGGTGATCTGTTCGTCATGCGCAGCGGCGGGGTGGCTGTGGGGCCCGTCATCACCGGCTCCGTCGAGTACGGGCCGATGACCAGCGGAACTCCGCTGATCGTCGTGCTCGGTCACCAGCGGTGCGGCGCGGTCTCCGCCGCGTACAAAGCCCTGCGGGAAGGCAAGCCGCTGCCGGGCAACCTCCAGGTGATCGCGCAGGCTCTGCGTCCGGCATACGAACAGACCGTACGGCAGAGCAGCGCCGACCCCGCCGATGCGATGGCCAGAGCCCAGGTGAAGCTGACCGCGAACGCCCTGCGCGGCAATCGAGACCTCGCGCCGCTGGTGAGCAAGGGAGTCCTGGCCGTGGTCAGCGCGTATTACTCCCTGGACACGGGCCAGGTCGAGATCCTGAACGGCGCACCCGCCTGAGCGCTGGCGAGCCGAACTCGTGACCGGTATCGGAGCAGGGGACCGTTCCCCCACCAGCAGGGAAGCCCTCACGATCTTCGGCGACAGGCGTGGGAGTCGGCATCGAACTCCCCGCTTGCGTCCGAGGCCGGCCACCGGTTGGCCAAGGCAGGGATGAATGTCACCATTCCCAGACGGCTGATCGACGAGGCAAAGCTTGCCTGCTGGCTTCAGGCCTACGTCGACAACGCCCGCGGGAGACCTTTTGTCGGTCATGCGGCCGCGTCCTGGAGGACAAGCAGCACACGACCGCCCGTCTCGACCTGGTGCACATCCAGCCCGACGTCCCACCAGAGGTACGAGATGCCGGGCGGGCGTGCCGTGCGTGCTGAAGCTGAGTCGGTCGGAGGAGACCACCGCCGACGAGACGGTGGCGCTGACCACATGGGACGGTCGTGGAGCCGTACGCCTGTTTGAGTCGGAGCCGCAGGTCGGGGCGCTGTTGATGGAGCGGCTGGACCCGACCAGGTCTCTGCGCGGCCTGGACCTGTGGCCTGCCGCCCAGGTGGCAGGCGAGCTCGTCCGCCGGCTCGCCGTGCCCGCTCCGCCGGGACTGCGCTCCCTGTCCGAGCTCGCCGATGTCATGGCCGAGCACCTCCAGCGGCGCCAGCGTGCGCTGGGCGATCCGGTGCCGCGGGCGTGGCTGGACGCCGCACGGAGCCTCGCGGCCGATCTCGGCGGGCGCGACCACCACGTCCTGATCCACGCGGACCTGCACTACGGCAACGTCCTTGCCGGGGAACGTGAACCGTGGCTCGCGGTCGACCCGCGGGCGGTCCGGGGCCACCCGGAGTTCTCGGTGCCCGAACTGATGTGGACCCGGGCCGACGACCAGGCGCTGGACTCCGATAACGCGGTGCATCGACTGCTGCGCACGCTCGTGGAGGCCGGCGACCTCGAAGCCGACGCCGCTCACGGGTGGATCGTGGCGCGGTGTGTCGACTACTGGCTCTGGGGCCTGGAGAAGGGCCTCACCATCGACCCGGTCCGCTGCGAACGCGTGCTGACCGCCCTGCTGTCCTGAACCGGCTGCCGCCGAAGGACCGCGGCCTGATGGGTTTCTGCCCGTCCGTGCCTGGTTTCTGACCCTTCCGGGTCTCGTTGCCTCCACGTCACAGGCGTCGGCCGATGGTGAGGACGACCGACCAGTGGCGGGTGAGTCGTCCGTCCGGGCGGGCGGCGAGGCGGCGGCGTATCTCCTGGTAGAGGTGTTCCCGCTTGGCCGGCTCCATGGCGATGTGGCCGGAGAACGTGTCGAGCAGGGCGATGTATTCGTCAGCCGTGTAGCGCAGCGCCCAGACGTAGAGTCTCGTCCCGACCACCGTGAAATGCCCGGAGGCGTCGAACTCCGTGGCGATGGGGTCGGGCAGGTCCTCGGGCGGTAGCGGTGGCCACGGGCCGCCATCGCCTTCGCCGATCTCCTCGTAGACCTTCTGGATCTCCGTGAAGAACGGGTCGAAGCCTGCCGGCATCGCGTGGTCGGCGTTCCACACGGCCAGGTGGCCGCCCTGGGTGAGCAGCTCGGCTGCCTTGGCGTACTTGACCTCCGGGTCCACCCACTTCCACGCCGTGGCCGCATAGGCGAGGTCGAAGCGAGCCCCTGTCGGCGGCTCCCAGTCTTCGAATGACGACGTGACCACGGAAACGCCGGAGAATTCGGCGAGGCGGTGCCGTGCCTCCGCCGCCAGAGCATCGCCGAGCTCGACCGCGGTGATCCGGAAGCCCATCCGCGCCAATGGCAGCGTGGCTTTCCCCGGCCCGCATCCCACTTCGAGCAGGTGCGCGGGTGGCGTGATCGCCGTGATCGCAAGCAGGTCCGCATACAGCTCGGCCGGGTAGTCGGGGCGTGCGTCTTGATAGAGGTGGGCCGCGCTGTCGAAGGTGGCTCGAAGCCGAAGATCGCGGGACATCCTCCAATCCTGGCCTGATCGTCGCCGAACGCGAAGTCAGACAACGAAAAACTGAGTCGTTTGTCGCGATATGTCATGGCATCGTGTTTGGCATGAGTGCAGGCTCCACCCGGTTCTCCGATCGCGACGAGCCGCAGCAGTATCTGCGCCAGGGCAGGGTCTTGGTGCGCTGCCCGCGCTGTGCGGACTGCGCTGTGGCGAGCAGCGGTCGTGTGACCTGCCTGTCCTGTGGATACGCCAAGGAGTACGCGCCCGAGACTAGGCCGGGCGCTCCCTGCTATGCCGGACTCGAGTTGTGGCTGCAGACGCCCTGCAGAGGCCGTGTGCTGTGGGCCTACAACGCCGAGCATCTGGATTTTCTGGAGCGATATGTCCGCGCATTCATCCGTGAACGGGAACCCAACCGCAACGGAAGCCTGGCCAGCCGGCTCCCGGCATGGTTGAAGGACGCCAAGAACCGTGACGCGGTTCTCGGCTGCTGCGCCACTCTCCGCGTCCGTCTGCGCAAGGTAGCCTGCTACGAGATTGACGCCGGTCAACGTAGGGTCGCCGACAGCGACCATGTGCATTGAAACGTCGCCCTTTACGACTGCGCAGTACTCCAGTCGCAAGGGTGGTCATTCCTGACATCGACGAAACTCAACTGGCGCGCAGATCGCCGGCAGAGGTGACAGGAGCGTGCACCCGAGCGCCGTAGGTAGGGGGACCGTACGGTCATCGGCTCTCGTGTCGATGAGGTACGTGCGGGCCGGGGGTCAGGTCCGGGAGGACGCCGTCGGCGAGAGGAGGTGGTGCCGGTTCAGCCAGCCGGCGACAGCCCGGCCGATGGCCTCCGGCTGGTCCTCGGGCGCCTGGTGGCCGGCGGGTCCGATCCCTTCGATCTCCAGGGCGGCGATGTTCTGGCGGGCCCAGTCCACGATCTCGGGGGAGGCGATGCCGACACCGTCCTCGACCGTGAGGAGCAGTTTGGGCACCTCGGGGCTGGTGGCGAGCCAGATGCCGTAGGCGTCCATGCGCTCGGCCACATCGGCCGGTTCGCGGTCGTAGGGAATCTCGCGCGGCCACTGGAGGAGAGGACGGCGCGAGGCCGGGTCGAGGTAGGGCGCGCGGTAGACGTCGTGATCCTCCGGGCTGAGGCCTGACTTGATGGCGAACGGGTGGGGCAGGGCGTACTCGATGGCGGCGTTCTCCTCCAGTAGCAGTCGCTCGCCGAGCCCGGGGGCGCGCAGCGCCTGGGAGTGGTCGACCACGTCCGGCGGCAGCTCCGCCCACATCTGCGGCCGCAGGAACGTCTCCAGGAGGGCGACGCCGCGCACCTGGCCGGGGTGGCGGGCGGCACGGTCCATGGCCAGTGCGCCGCCCCAGTCGTGGCCGACCAGGACGGCCTCCTCCAGTCCCATGGCTTCGAACCACGCATCCAGGTAGCGGGCGTGGTCGGCGAAGCGGTAGCCGATGTCGGGCTTTCCGGAGGCGCCCATCCCGATCAGGTCCGGGGCCAGGACCCTGGCGCGATCGGCGACGTGCGGGATGACGTCGCGCCAGATGTAGGACGAGGTGGGGCTGCCGTGCAGGAACACCACGGGCGACTCCCCCTGCCCGGTCTCTGTGTAGGCGAGATGGGAGTCGATGACGGCGACAGTAAGCATGATCTTCAGATCCTTCGACGAGGTTGGCCTGGACTCTAGATCCGCACTCTGCCAACTGTCAACTTGCCAACTAATTTCTATGCAACCATCATCAGCAGAACTATCAAGCTCAAGAAGTGAGGCTCGTGCCCGCCCGGGCGAGGAACGTCGTCGACGACGAGGCCGGGCCGCTGCCGGACGGCGCCCTAAAACGGCCGCGACGTCTGCACTAGTGCACAGAAGGGCGGTTCCGGTCGTGGCCAGGGCTTAAGGCATGCTCGTGCGTACGGTGTCCACATGAGATATCTGGAAGGGCCGTTCGCGCCCGTCACTGAAGAGGTCACCGCCTACGATCTCCCTGTCACCGGGCGGATCCCGGCCGAGCTCAACGGCCGCTACCTGCGCAACGGGCCCAACGCGCTGGGCGTGGAGGACCCCGTGGTGCACATCTGGGGCATGGGCCAGGGCATGGTGCACGGGGTGCGGCTGCGTGACGGCCAGGCCGAGTGGTACCGCAACCGCTTCGTGCGCACACCGGGCTTCGCGCCCATGGTGCACGTGATCGAGCACGCCCAGCGCACCTTCGCCCTGGCGGAAGGCGGCCTGCCGCCCGCCGAGCTGGACGAGGAGCTCAACACCGTGGGCGGGTGCGAGCTGGGAGGGACCGCGGAGGGCTTCACGGCGGGGGCGCACTCCAAGCACGACCCGCTCACCGGCGAGCTGCACTCGCTGTCGTACATGGTGGGCCACGACCTCGTCCAGTACATCGTCACCGATGCCGGAGGCAGCGTCGTCCAGACCACCGCCATCCCCCTGACGCGGACGCCGTTCATGCACGACTTCGCGCTCACCGAGAACCACGTGGTGTTGTGGGACACGCCGCTGGGCTTCGACGGGTTCGACTGCCGGTGGCTGCCGGAGCACCCGACGCGGGTGGGCGTCATGCCGCGGACCGGCGGTGACGTGCGCTGGCTGGAAATCGACCCGATCCATGTCAGCCACACGCTCAACGCCTACGACGACGGCGATTCGGTCGTGGTCGACCTGGTCACGGCCGAGGGGCCGTTCGATCCCGCCGACCCCGGGGCGATCCGGCCCATGCTGGACCGCTGGACGATCGCGCCGGACAAGATCCACCAGCGGCGCGTCGACGACCGGCCGCAGGACTTCCCGCGCGTGAACGAGGCGCGTGCCACCCGTCCGCACCGATATGGCTACTCGGCCGCCACCGCCCTGTACGGGATCCCGTTCGTGCCCGAGGGCATGCCGCCGGACGACGCCTTCACCAACGCCCTGGTCAAGCATGACCTGGAACGGGGGACGGCCGAGGTGCACGGGTTCGGCAGGGACGAGGCGGTCGGGGAGGCCGTGTTCGCCGCGGCGGGGGAGGGGGAGGACGAGGGGTACTTGCTCACGTATGTGCATGATCCCCTCCGGAACGCCAGCGACCTGGTGATCCTCTCGGCCCAGGACTTCACCGGCGAGCCCGTCGCGCGCGTCCACCTCCCTGTCAGAGTGCCGCTCGGCCTGCACGGCAACTGGCTGCCCGACCACTGATGCGTGGCAGCATGGCGTGGTGAACGATCCGCAACCGCCGTACCTCCGGATCGTCGCCGACATCGAGCGGCGCATCGCCGAAGGAGAGCTGCGGCCCGGCGACCCTATCCCCACCACCAGGGCGATCATGCGCGAGTGGGGCGTCGCGATGGCGACGGCCACCAAGGCGCTGGCCGCGCTCAAGCAGGCGGGCGCCATCGAGTCCGCGTCTCGGGTCGGCGCCGTGGTCGCTCCCCGGAGACTGCCCTCGCGTTCGGCCGGAGGGCTCGAACGCGACCGGGTCGTCCGGGTGGCCATGGAGATCGCCGACGCCGACGGCTTGGCCGCGCTGTCCATGCGGGCGGTGGCGGCCAAGCTCGGGGTCGCCACCATGACCCTCTACCGCCACCTCGAGGCCAAGGCCGAGCTCACCCAGCTGATCGCCGACGCCGCGTTCGCCGAGATCGACTATCCGGAGCCGCCGCCAGGATGGCGTTCCCACCTGCGGGTGGCCGCCCAGCTGCAGTGGGCGGCCTACCAGCGCCATCCCTGGTTGCCGCGGCTCGTGTCCATCACCCGGCCGGTCACGCTGCCGGGGCTGCTGGCGTACGCGCTGTGGACCCTGCGCGCGCTCGACGGCCTCGGCCTCGACCCGAACACCCGGCTGCACGTCTACGCCACGATGGTCAACTTCGTGCGGGGGACGGCGGTGAACATCGAGAGCGAGGTGGGTGCCGAGCTGGACACGGGGATGACCAGCAAGCAGTGGCTCAGCGCTCGGCTCCCCATCGACGGACCGCTGATCGCCCAGGTCACGGAGCCGGGCGCGGAGGTCGATCTGGAGTCGCTGTTCGCCTTCGGCCTCGAACGCCTGCTGGACGGCCTGACCATCCTGATCACACCCCGTGACGTCCGCCGGTGACCGTGCCTTGCTGCACTGCACGCGGATCGTGAAAGGGCAGCGCCGCCGCGCTGTCGTGGGGCACGCGAGCCCTTGATCTCTACCGTGGTTGAGGTATCAGGATGATCTGCGAGGCCCTGTCCCGCACCTGACCATGAGGAGCGCGTACGTGAGCACGGATACCGGCTTCTACTCGATCATCGACTACACCGTTGACGGCTCCGGCACCCAACGGGAGCTGGTGGCGGCCTTCGCGGAGACGCGCGCTCCTCGCCGGTGACGACCACGCCGAGGAGGTTCGAGCCGACCGGCGCCGGCTGGATCGCCGGAGACGCGACCGTTCAGGACGTACAGGACTTCGCACCCCACATCCGGCAGGCGTGGGCCGACGCCGGCGCAGATCACCGCCGCGATCGCTGATTTCGACCGGATCGGCTGCGATGAGCTGATCTTCATGGGGAACGATCCCGATCCTGGGCAGGTGGACCCCCTGGCGGACGCGATCGGTCTGTAGGAACGCGAGGACCGACACCGGTCGTGGGCCCACGCCGTACCGGTTGAGGTGCCGGGAGTCGGGAGCGTGCCGCCGTGACGGTCGAAGGGGCGTGTTTGCCCAGGTCGCGGTGGTCGATCGCGGGTACACCTGCTGGAGAGCGGATCCTGCCGGGCGCCGTGCCGGTTCGCGGACCGCGTGTCCGGCCCCGCAGCTCGGCCGCACGTCCCGCGACACGCAGCGACTCAGAAGGGGATCGACCGATGGTTGCCAGTGACCTTGTTCTCATCGCCGGGGCCGGTGGCGTGGGCCGCGCAGTGCTCGATCAACTGCGCGAGCAGGACGTGCCGGTGCGCGCGATGGTCCGCCGCGACGACGCTCGCGCGGCTGAGCTTCGTGCGCTCGGCGCGGAGGTGGTCCTCGGCGATCTGACCCGACCCGAGACCGTGGCGGCCGCGCTGGAGGGGGTCGGGCGGATGTACTTCGCGATGCCCGTGTCGCCGGACCACCTGCTGGCGGCGACCGTGGTGGCCACCGTGGCTCGGGAGTACGGGGAACTGGCCGGCCTGGTCGGCATGTCACAGATGACGGTGTCGCAGATGACCGCCACCAGCACCGCGGAGTCGCACCAGCAGCGGCTCCACTGGCTGGCGGAGCAGGTGTTCAACTGGTCGGGCCTGCCGGTGGTGCACATCCGGCCGACGTCGTTCCTGGACAATCCGCTGTTCACCACGCTGGCGGCGCAGTCGATCCGGGAGAACGGCACGATCGCGCTGCCGTTCGGTACGGGGCGCACCTCGCCGGTCGCCGCGGACGACGTCGCCCGGGTGGTCGCCACCGTGCTGCACGATCCGGCACCGCACATCGGGCACGTCTACGAGCTGACCGGGCCACGCGCGGTCGACATGACGGAGATGGCCGAGGAGTTCTCGCGGGCGTTGGGGCGTCCGGTGTCCTATGTGGACGTGCCGCTCGACAGGTGGCGAGCGGAGGTGCTCGCGAAGGCGGGCCTGCCGCCGCACACCGAAGAGCACATCGCCACCATGGCCCGGCTGCACCGCGAGAACCGCTACGACCGCACGTCCGACGACGTCGAACGCGTGACAGGGGTGCCTGCCCTGACGATCGAGGCGTTCGTGGCCGCCCGCAGGGACTTCTACCTGGGGTGAGCCCCCGACATCTCGTTCGGTCGGTGGGGCGTGGCTTGCTCAACCCGAGCCATTCCCTGACCTAAGCCGCGCAAGCTGGACGACTACCTGCCGACAGTTGAGCTGCCGGTCCTGGACTTCGACGGCGGCGGGCGTGAACGTGGAAGGGACGCCCCCCATGCCGCAACAGCAGTCCGGTGGCACACAGGCCACCGGCAGCGAACGGGGGAGTCGACGCCGTGGACGTGAAGCTCGAGGTCGTGATGGTGCCGGTCGCCGACGTGGATCGGTCCAAGACCTTCTACAAGGCGCTCGGGTGGCGGGAGGACGCCGACGTCGCCGCCGGTGACGACTTCCGGGCGGTTCAGCTGACTCCGCCCGGCTCGGGGTGCTCGGTCATCTTCGGCCACGGGGTCACCTCGGCCGCGCCGGGCTCGTCGCAGGGCCTGTACCTGATAGTGAACGACATCGACGCGGCACGGTCCGAGCTCATCGACCGCGGGGTCGACGTGAGTGAGGTGTTCCACGACGCGGGCGGGGGACTACCCGAGGCCGGGACCGAGGAACGACGGGTTTCCGGCCCGGCTCCGGACCGTCGGAGCTACTTCTCCTTCGCCTCGTTCAGTGACCCCGATGGCAACGGCTGGATACTCCAGGAGGTCACCACCCGCCTTCCGGGCCGGTGAGCCGGCCTCTCAGACTGTGATGACGATCTTCGCCCGTGCGTGGTCCTCGCTGAAATACCGCATCGCCTCGGGAACCTCACTCAGCGAGTAGGTCCGGTCGATGGCAGGTGTGACCTGCCCGGACTCGATGAGCTCCTTGATGTCGGCGAGATTCTTCCCGCTGGTTTTCGCCACGAACGATCGCAGACTGTGCCGTACGAACGGTCCCAGCATCAGCGCCCTGACGAGGCGGCCCATCGGCCCGAACCACGGCCCGCCCTTCGAGCTGGACAACACGAGGGTCCCGTCGGGGGTCAACACGCGCCTGCAGTCGGACAACGAGCGATTGCCCGCCAGATCGAAGAAGAGGTCGTAGCGCCGGTCGCTTGCGGCGAAATCCTCCCGGGTGTAGTCGACGACATGGTCGGCCCCGATCGAACGGACCAGCTCCACGTTTCTCGTGCTGCACACGCCGGTCACCTGCGCGCCGAACGCTTTGGCGATCTGCACGGCGAAGGTGCCCACTCCTCCCGAGGCCCCGTTGATCAGGACCTTCTGCCCCCGCTTCATCCCGCCGCGGTCGCGAAGCCCCTGCAGGGCGGTGTTGGCCGCCCAGGGTACGGCTGCCGCCTGCTCGAAGGTCAGGTTGGCCGGTTTGGGGCTGAGCGACTCTTCGGGTACGCGGGCGTATTCGGCGAAGCCTCCGGCGGCGACCTCGGCATACACCTCGTCGCCCGGCTGCAGGCGCGTCACGCTCTTGCCGACTGCCTCGACCTCTCCGGCGATGTCCCTGCCCGGGACCTTCTGTCTCGGCCTCCGCAGCCCGAATGCCAGGCGGCCCAGATACGGCAGACCCGTCATGGTCACCAGGTCGCCGTGAGTCACCGAGGCCGCGCGAACGCGTACCAGCACCTCGCCATCACCGAGCACCGGCTTGTCGACTTCGCCGAGCCTCAGGACATCGGCCGAGCCGTACTTGTCTTGGACGATCGCCTTCATCGTGGTCTCCTGGTTCGTTGGGGGTGTTGGTCATTCGACCGTCCGGAGGATGTGCTCGATCGAGGCCGTTCGCGACCGCAGCTCGGAGATGTCGGTCGCCATCCGCTGCTGCGCGTCCAGGGTGTTCTCGGCGAGTTGCTCGTAGCGGCGCACGAGCTGGCGCAGGTCCTCCTGCACGGCGGCGGACATCTTCAGCTTGCGGAACTCCAGGACGCTCGCCGCGATGCCGATGAGCAGGATCAGGGCCAGGAATGACAGGCCGAGGACGAGCACCGTGCTCGGCCAGGTGGTCGCCTGGACCACGTAGAGGTCCATCAGGGCTGCTCCTTGGGTGCGGGACCTTTCTCCGGGTCCGATCGGGTCAGGGTCTGGACCGCCTCGGCCAGCGCCGGAGCGGTCAGGTGCAGGTCGAAGGCCGTGACCTCGTAGTACTTCATGGCCTTGCCGTCCTCGGACAGCTCCAGGCTGCCGACGACCAGACCCGCCGCCTCCAGGCGTTGCAGGTGCATGTGCAGGAGAGGGCGGCTGATCCCGATCTCGCGGGCCAGGTGACTCACGTAGTCACGACCGCCCGCGAGCTGCGCGACGATGCGCAGTCGCAGCGGATTGGCCAGCGCGGCCAGCATCGCGACCAGCTCATCGCCGGTGGGCCCGGCCCCTGTCATAGCACTCCTTCACCTGTAAGAAACTTCTTACACATGTAAGTGTATGCCATGAGTAGGCGCGAAGCCATGGCCGTGCGGCGGCGACCGTGGCGGGGGCGTTCTCCATCGGGATGTGGCCCGCGCCGGGTACGCGGACCAGGGTGGTGTTCGGCATCTCGGCGGCGAAGCGCTCGGCGTACCGGACCTCCTGGAAGGTGTCGTCCTCGCCCCACACCAGCAGTTTCGGCGTCCCGTCGGCCCGGAGTGCGGGCACCAGGTCGAGGGTGTGGCGGCTGTCGTCCGCGCCCGCCAGCGCCATCCACGACCGGCGCACCCGCGAGTCGTTCCACGGATCCAGGTAGTCGGCCAGCTCGGCCTCCGTCGCGGGGCGCGCCAGCGCGGTCGTGACCGCCGTACGGCGTGCGGCGAGGAGCTCCTGCGCCGTCACGGCGGCCACCACGGCCGGGTCGCGGAAGCGGGCCACGCCCGGGACCGGCCACGAGTCGTAGGTGACCGAGTTCACCAGCGCCAGCGGCCGCACCTTCACCATGCCGCCGACGAGCAGGTGCTGCGCCACCGCGCCGCCGATGTCGTGCCCGGCCACCGCCAGCGGCTCGTCCGCGCCCACCGCCGCGGCGAGTTCGTCCAGCACCGGCTGCCACACCCGGCTCCACCACGTGCCGTGCAGCAGCAACACGACCGGACCGCCGGTGCCCGCCGTCAGATAGCTCGCCCGCAGCCCGTCCACGTCGACCGTCATTCGCTCAGACACGGCATAACCATCTTGGTCTGGAGAGCCCAGGGTCAATATCAATTAGGGTATGTCGCCATGACGTTGGCGCAGCTCCGGGCCCTCATCGCGGTCGCCGAGCAGGGCGGCTTCACCGCAGTCTCCGACCACACCGGCATGTCCCAGCCCGCCGTCAGCCGCGCCGTCGCCGCCCTGGAGCGCGAGCTCGGCGCCGCGCTGTTCGTGCGCCACCGCGACGGCATCGCCCTGCCCGCGTCCGGCCTGCACACCGTTCACCTCGGCACCCACGACCTGCTGGCGGCGGTGCCCACCACCCACCCGCTGGCCGGACAGGCGGCCGTGCGTCTCGCCGACCTGGCCGGGCGGCCGTTCATCCTGACCACCGCCGGCCGCCGACCGTTGATCATGGCGGCTGCCCGGAAGTCCCGGGTACGGCTCGACGTCGCCTTCGAGGCGAGCGGCCCGGCCGCGGTCCTGGAGATGGTCGCCGCAGGGCTCGGGGTGAGCATCGTGCCCGCGCTCGGCCTGCCCGCCGACCTCGGCGCCGTCGTCACCCGGCCGCTGGAGCCGAGGACGACCCGGTCCCTCGCCCTCGCCGTCCCGTCCCTGGCCGAGTGCACCCCGGCCGCGCGCGCGAGCCCTCGAACAGGTCCAGCCGCTGCGTCCCCAAGGTCGCGCCGATCACGCGTCCCAGGAGGTAGTGCTCGTACCGCCGCTAGAAGACCCATTTCGCTACCGCATAGGGGCTCATCGAAGTTAAGCGGGGTTGAGCTGTCCGCGGTCTCGTCGGGTGGTGGCGCAGCGGGTGCGTAGTCGCTGGAGTTCGGGGTTGTGGAAGCCGTAGGCGTCGCGAGCGACGGTTTTGATGACGCGGTTGGTGCCTTCGGAGCCGGCGTTGGTGATGCCGGTGTGGATGAAGGCGAGTATTTCGGGCTACCAGGTCTCGATCGTGGTCGCGGGCCGTCCTGGCTTCACACTGCGCGTCTACAGCCACCTCATGTCGAACGCGGCCGATCGGGCACGCAGAGCCATGAACGCCTTCTTCGAGGGCGCCGCCGATGTGTCACGTGCCCTGGACGTGCCCTCAGAGCATTTGATCTGAGGGTCTGCCCTGGTCAGCGCAATGTCGTCCTAATCCAGGCAGAACTCGTTGCCCTCGGGGTCGGCCATCACGATGAAGCCGGCGCTCAGCGGGGGAGCGGGCTCGTCGCGACGTACCCGCGTCGCTCCCAGCGCGACGAGCCGGTCGCACTCGGCCTCCAGCGCCGCCATCCGCTCCTCTCCCTCCAGCCCGGGAGCCGCACGGACGTCGAGGTGGACGCGGTTCTTGGCGACCTTGTCCTCCGGCACCTGCTGGAAGAACAGCCGTGGGCCGTTCCCGTCCGGGTCCTCGATGGCCGATCTCGTGCCGCGCTCCTCCTCCGGGACGCCGACCCGCGTGAGGAAGTCGTCCCACGCGGCCAGTGGGTCGGCGTCCTCGGGCAGGTCGACTCCGGGCGGGCCGGGGTGGACATAGCCCAGTACGTCGCGCCAGAAGGTGGACAGCGCGCGCGGGTCGTGGGCGTCGAAGGTGACCTGGATGTGGCGGCTCATCGGGTTGCGCCCTTCGTAGCGGGATTCGTGTGCAGGTAGAGGTCGCGCAGCAGGCAGACCTCGGACAGGTGGTGGATCAGCTCACGGTGGATGTGCAGCACCAGATCGGCCATGGGCGCCTCGGGGTAGGGCTCCTTCTCGCCGACCGGGACCCGGAGCCCGGCCTCGCCGAGGCCGCGCAGCCCGGCCAGCCAGACGTCGAGCTGGGCGTCGAGCTGGTCGAGCGCGCCGGCCGCGCTGCCGGCGTACTCCCAGGTCTCGTACGACGCGGCCGGCGCGCCGAAGTGCGCCGCGTTGCGCGCGGCGAGCACGCCGACGATGACGTGACCGAGTCGCCAGGCGATCGTGGTGAAGGCCGCGGGGACCGGCTGGGGAAAGGCGAAGTCCACCGTGAAGTTCCCGGCACCGGCCTGCACGGGCGCCGTCGAGCTGCCGCGCGGCCGCACGCTCCAGGCGTCCGGCACCGGCGACCAGAAGTACTCGTCGTCGGTGAGGCCCTCGAGCCGGGCTCGGAGCTGATGGTTCCAGTGGAACTCCCACTGCTCGCGCAGCGTCCGGTTCCAGTCGAGTTCGTCTGTGTCCATGGAGTCACTCTGACACTCCTGGCGGACAGGATCGGTCCGCTATCTCTGGCAGGCTGGATGTCGTGGACGCGGCGAGCGGTGACGAGCGGGGCACGACGGAGCGGGTGCTCACCCTGCTCGGGCTGCTGCAGCAGCGCCAGGTCTGGACCGGCCCCGAGCTCGCCGACCGGCTCGGGGTCACGCCGCGCACCATTCGGCGTGACGTCGAGCGGCTGCGCGCGCTCGGCTATCCGGTGCATGCCGGCCAGGGGGTCGGCGGCGGCTACCGGCTCGGTCCGGGGCAGGATCTGCCGCCGCTGCTCCTCGACGACGAGGAGACGATCGCCACCGTCGTCTCGCTGCTCGCCGGCGCGGGTGGCGCGGTCGTCGGCGCAGGAGACGCCGCGCTCCGGGCGCTGACCAAGCTGGACCGGGTGCTGCCCACGCGGTTGCGGGACGAGGTGCGTGCGCTCTCCGGCTCGGTGGAGTCCTTCGGCGGAGGCCGCACGCCGGTCGACCCCGGGGTGCTCATGACGTTGGCCAGAGCCTGCCGCGACGAGGTCGAGGCCGGCTTCGCCTACCCGTCCGGGAGCGAGGTGCGGCGGCGGGTCGAGCCCTACCGCCTGGTCGCCTCCGACCGGCGCTGGTACCTCCTCGCCTACGACCTCGATCGCGACGACTGGCGCAACTTCCGCGTGGACCGGATGACCGATGTGTCCGCACGAACCTGGCGCTTCCGCCCGCGCGCGGCCCACGACGCGGCGGCGTACGTGCAGGAGGGGGTGGCGAGCCGGGCCTACCCGCACCAGGCGCGCTTCCTCGTGCACGCGCCGGCCGGCACGGTGCGCGCGCAGATTCCGGCGTCGGCGGCCGTCGTACGACCGCGGGGGAGCGCGCTCTGCGAGGTGCTCAGTGGCGCCGGCAGCCTCGACTTCGTGCTCATGCACGTGCTCCTGCTGGGACACGACTTCGAGGTGGTCGACCCTCCGGAGCTCCGGGAGCGCTGCCGCGTGCTGGCGGAGAGACTGCTGTCGGCCGGTGCGACGGTCTCACCGGTGCCGGACACGGACGGGTCATGAGCACGCCGGAGCCGAGGAGTGCTTTCGCTGACTCGTCCCCGTGACGGCTCAGTGACCGACGCTCTGGTAGTGGTCGAGCTGACGTCGCCAGATGAGGTAGGCCAGCGAGACCAGGACCACTCCCAGCAGCGGCGCGGCCAACGCCCAGGGGTTGTCGAGCTTGCCCAGGACGACGCTGGAAGGCAGGTAGGCCACGAAGGCGACCGGCAGCACGAAGGTGAGCAGCCACTCGGTCACGCCGCCGAAGATCTTCATCGGGTAGGAGCCGAACTTGCTGAAGACGTCGTCGACGAAGAGCCGCAGGGCGAAGGTGTCGACCATGCGCAGCGACAGCGAGCAGAGCCCGAGGAAGAAGGCGGCCTCGATGAGGGCTCCGCCGACGATGGCCACGAAGCAGAAGGCGAACAGCCAGGCGTTCCACTGGATGTGCGCGTTCTGCCCGGCGAAAACGAGCAGTGCCACACCCACGAGCAGGTCGCCGAACTGGCCGATGCCCACCCTGTTGCCCATGAGCTGGACGAGAGGGTTGAGCGGGCGCAGCAGGAAGCGGTCGAACTCGCCGTTGCGCACCACCCATTGGATGTCGTTCACGCTCATCAGGGGGATCATCGCCAGGGCGTGGGCCGTCAGCCGCATGCCGTACAGGAAGGCGATCTCCGCCAGTCCCCAGCCCGCCAGCGAGGGGAAGGTGTGCATCACCACCCAGATGAAGGCGAACCCGGTGCCCTGCCAGAGCGCGCCGCTGAGGATGCCGATCACGGTGTTCATGCGGTACTGCATGGCGCCGCGGGCGGAGGCGCGCTGGAGCAGGAAGTACAGGCGCAGCGAACGGAGGATCTCATCCACCCTGGATCACCACCCTTCGACGGGCCCGGGACCAGGTGAGCGCGAGCAAGCCGGACAGCCCCGCGATCCAGGCGATCTCGACCAGGACAGGACCTGAAAGATCGGAGATGTGGCCGACGTAGATGGCCGCGGGAACGTAACCCATGTACTTGAAGGGGAGGATCTCGGCCACCACGCCCAGTAAGCCGGGGAAGAAGGCGAGCGGCACCATCGTCCCGGCGAAGAACTGGCTGACCAGCCGGTAGAGCAGCGAGATGGCCCCGGTCTCCATCGTCCAGAAGCCGACCAGGCTGATCAGCAACGCCAGTTGCAGGGCGATCACGTACCCGAGCAGCAGGGTGATCACATAGCCGGCCGCGTTGACCGGCTCGGTGATCGAGCCGACCAGCAGGACCACGGGGATGACCGGGGCGATCAGCAGCAGCCCGCCCCCGGTGTTGCCGACCTGGAAGGCGGCCATCTGCCTGAGATAGCCGACCGGCCGGGCCAGGTCGAAGAAAACCGTGCCGGTGCGGATGCGGTCGTGGATGGTGCGGGCGACGACGGTGTGGGTGGCGAAGGCCTGCAGGTTGGCCAGGGTGAGGTAGGCCAGCAGCGCGTCCAGCGTGAGCCCGGCGGCCGTGGGGCGCGAGCCGTACACCGAGGTCCAGATCATGCGCAGCAGGAAGACCTGGGCGACCAGCGTGACGCAGGTCATGATGATGTTGCTGCGGTAGGCCAGGGCGAGGCGGAAGCCGATCCGCGTCATCGAGCGTAGATCCTCTTGATCACGCTCTCCAGGTCCGGTTCCTCGATCGACAGATCGCGGATGGTGTGTTCGGCGGCGATCGAGGCGATCATGCCCGGCAGATCCTCGCGGATGTCGAAGACGTGGCGTCCTTCGGCGTCCCGCGTGACGCCGCGCACCTCCTCCGGTGCGGACTCCAGCAGGACCACCAGCCGCCTGGGCTGGTCGACCAGCGCGTCGATGGCGCCGTCGAAGAGCACCTTGCCGTGGTCGATGAGGATGATCCGCTTGCACAGCGCCTCGACGTCGGCCAGATCGTGCGTAGTCAGGATGACGGTGGTGCGCCCGGCGCTGTTGGTCTCCATGATGAACTCGCGCACCGCCTCCTTGGCCAGCACGTCCAGCCCGACGGTCGGCTCGTCGAGGTAGAGGAGAGGCGGTTCGTACAGCACGGCCGCGGCCAGGTCGCCGCGCATCCGCTGGCCCAGGCTGAGCTGGCGCACCGGGGTGTCGAGGAACTCGCCGAGCCCGAGCAGGTCGCGCAGCTTCTTCAGCGACGTCTCGAAGCGCGCGGCGGGAACGTCGTACAGCGAGCCCACCAGCCGTAAGGACTCGATCAGCGGCAGGTCCCACCACAGCTGGCTGCGCTGGCCGAACACCACGCCGACGTTGCGCGCGTTGGCCGAGCGCTCGCGCCAGGGCACCAGCCCGTTGACCTCCACGGTGCCGCTCGTCGGCGTGAGGATGCCGGTGAGGATCTTGATGGTGGTGGACTTGCCGGCGCCGTTAGGCCCGAGGTAGCCGATGACCTCGCCCTCGTCGACCTCGAAGCTGACGTCGTCGACGGCGGTCTTCTCCTCGTGCCGGCGGGTGACCAGCGTGCGTAACGCCCCGAAGGGACCGGAGAAGGTGCGCGGCCGGCGGAAGACCTTGGTTAAGCCCTCGACCCGGATCATGCAGAAATCTTTTCCGCGAGGCACATGCCATGCAAGTTCTTTTCGTGACCGTCAGGCCGAGCGCTGCGCGCCGGGTCGCCTCGGAGTCACTCGGCATCGGCCGGGACGGCAGCGACTTCGCCGCGATCCACGAGGCCAGGAGAGGGGCGTCAAACCACCGAACCGAGAACGGGCTTGCCCGCCCACTCGTAGGTGACGTACACGACGCCGGCGTCGGTGGAGGACGACCCCGTGAACTTCAGCCCGGCCGGCATGGTCCCCTCCGCGAACAGCCGCTTGCCCTCGCCGAGGACCACGGGGAAGATCAGCAGGCGGTACTCGTCGACCAGCTCGGCCTGCTGCAGCGTACGGATGAGGTCGCTGCTGCCCTGGACGAGGATCTCGCCGTCGGTGCTGCGCTTGAGGTCGGCGATCGTCTGAGCGGCATCGCCCACCAGGACCTGGGTGTTGCGCCACTCGGCGTTCATCGGAGTGCGCGTCGTGACGTACTTCGGCATGCTGTTGATCTTGGCGCCGCCCTCCTCGTCGGGCACGCTGGGCCAGTGCGACGAGAGGATGTCGTACGACCTGCGGCCCAGGAGGAGGCCGTCCGCGCGGTCGAACACGTCGCCCATGATCGCGCCGAACCCCTCGTCCACGTGCGGGGCCAGCCATCCGCCGTGCTGGAAGTCGTTGGTGTCGTCCTCGCCGGGCCCGCCGGGAGCCTGCATGATGCCGTCGAGCGACAGGAAGGTCGAGATGACCAGCTTGCTTGCCATGAGGCACTCCTCGTGATGTGGGATGACCGGTTGCGTCCGGTCCCGCTGTTCTTCGTGTGCCTTCAGACTGTCGAACCCCGGTTACGGAATCCTTAAGGCCATCCTTACGTGGGCACGCCGGCGTCCCGCTCGGCAAATTCTTTGCCAACTACGCACAGGTAGAGATTAATTACTCAGTGTATGGTTGGATCCTGTGCTGGCGCGTGTCCAGGGAGGCCCCCCATGGCGATCGTCGTAACATTCACCGGCAAGACGGCGCTTCCCACGGGGGACACAGGGTTCCAGCTCTGGTCTTACCGGATCACCCCGAGCCCGCCCGGCGAGATCCCCGCGGGCCAGCGGATCGCCCTCGGCCTGCCCCGCGACGTGGACGTGCGGGATCCGGCCCTCTTCCCCTCCGTTCCGGAGCTCGCCGGCACCTTCCTGCTGCGCGACCCCGCCTCGACCCGCCAGTACGTCGGCCGCGTCACCGGTCCGGCGGGCGCCTTCACCATCTCGTTCGTCGCTCCCGCCGCCGAGTCCACCGCCGAGATCCTGCTGGTCAGGGCGCAGTCCGGCCAGCCGGTGCTGTCCCTGCCCTTCGCCACCGCCACTGGCGGCCCGCAGGCCCCCGGGCAGACCCTGCCGGCGCCGATCACCGGGCGGCCGGTGTTCAACGGCCGCCCGGTGACCGACTTCGTGGGCGCGCTGCCCTACGCGAGCGAGCTGTTCGGCGTCTACCAGCCGCTGGCCAACTGGCTGGGCGCACAGAACACGTTGTGGGCACTCGGCGGCGCCGAAGGGCTCACCCGTGAGGCGTTCTTCGGGCCCGCCGCCCGCACGCTGGACGACAGGGCGCTCGCGGCGCTGGCCGAGCGGCTGGCGGATGTCGCGCAAGGGGTGCTGTCGCCGGTGGGGCTGGTCAATCTCTTCCGGCAGTACTTCTTCGAGTTCGACACATTCCTGGGCGCCCCGGCGGGTCACCTGTGGATCAGCCCCGGCGGCACGGTCGAGGTGGTGGAGAGCAGCACGCGCCGCACCCTGGTGGAGCGGACCGCCGAGGTGGCGGAGGAGACCTCCCGCAAGATCGAGGAGAGCCTGACCCGGCAGGAGGACGTCGCCGACGCCGTCAAGGAGGAGAACGCCAACGACACCAAGCTCGGGATCAGCGCGACCGGCGGCGTCAACGCCCCCATCTACCACGCCGACGCCAGCGCCAGCTTCAGCGTCCAGAGCACGGTGAAGCGCTCATCGGAGGAGACTCACAAGCACACCCGCGCCCAGAGCTCCAAGGTCACCAGCGAGATCAAACGCAACTTCAAGACGACGTTCAAGACGGTGACCGAGACCACCGACACGTCCAGCCGCCGCTACGTCGTGCAGAACACCACCAGCGAGCTCGTCAACTATGAGCTGCGGCGCAAGATGCGCAAGGTCGGCGTGCAGCTCCAGCACATCGGCGCGCGGCTGGCCTGGCAGATCTACATCGACAAGCCGGGCCGCCACCTCGGCCTGGGCGACATGGTCGACGTCGTCGCCGCCCCCGACCTGACCGGGGTTCCCAAGCCCGAGATCCAGCCTGTTCCGCAGGACCAGAAGGTGACCTATCCGCTTTCGCTGCCGTTCGTCCTGCACCAGGGGGCCGACGACGAGGCCGAGAACACTTACAAGCTCTCCGACGAGAACCGCGACCACGGCATCCACAAGCCCGACGTCGGCACGAACAACATCATCCAGTTCAGGTTCGACCTCCCGCTGCCGCCCCCGCCGGCCGGCTTCGAGGTCAGCAGGATCGCCTCCATCGACTTCCGAGGGGCCCAGGTCCAGTTCACCACCGACCCCACCGACCTCGGGATGGTCGCCAACCCCGACCCGACGAGGAACACCCTCGGCCTGCGGCTGACCCACGCCAACTTCCAGGGCAAGAAGGCCCTGCTCTTCGACGCCTCGATCGTCTACACGCCCACGGCCGGCGCCAAGGACGCGATCAACGCCGCCAACGCCGAGGCGCGGGCCGCCTACGCCAAACAGGTCGCCAGGCTGCAGTACGAGGCCTACGCCAACGCGGTGCGGCTGCGCCTGGAGAAGGTCAGCAGGATGCAGGCTCGCCCACCTGAGGACCTGCGGAGCGAGGAGCGCCAGACCGTCTTCAGAAACCTGCTCTACAGGATCGACCTCGGAAACGATCCGCACCTCGGCGCGGAGCTCATCCAGCAGATGTTCGACGTGGACGAGATGCTGTACTTCGTCGCCCCCGACTTCTGGCGGCCGAGCACACCTCCCACCACCCCGCCCCCGCCGCCTCCAGCCCCGCCGGAGCCCACCCAGTCCAGCGTCGGCCGCTATCCGGTGCCGGCGCTCGAAGGCGGCCAGGCGGGGCTGGGGTCGGGCGACACGGTGGCGAGCTGGTACTCCCACACCGACAGGAACAACGCGATCGATCCGCAAGGGCAGGTCACCCCCGAATGGCGGATCAACTACCTGATCACCGAGAACACCCAGCCGGCGCCCCTGGGCAGCTCACTCAGCTGGCTGATCCAGATCGACGGTGACGAGCGGCGCAACGAGTTCCTCAACGCCGCCTGGGCCAAGGCCGTGCTGCCGATCCGGCCCGGCCACGAGCTGCGCGCCCTCAAGTTGCTCAGGACGATCGAGGGTGAGGCGGTCTTCGAACAGCCCTACCCGTTCCAGGAGGGTGACCCGCCCGACTACCAGGGCCTCAACGTTGGCCAGGTGCTGGAGAAACTCGCCGCCCAGGTCCAGCAGGGCAACACGGACGTGGCCAACGTCCTGGCGGCGGAGGAGGTGTTCGAGACCGGCTTCGACCCGCTCGAAGGCGGCTTCCGCCCGGCCGAGCCCTATCAGGTCTTCGACCAGTGGATCGAGGTCCTGCCGACGGACCAGGTGGTGGCCGTGGCGGTCCGGTACGACCCGAAGACCGGTCAGCAGCTGTGAGGGGCGCCCGGTCGTGAGCCGCAAGACGCTGACGCTGATCGACCGGACGGACGAGTCGTGGCGGCGCCTCAAGGCCGTCCCGGACGGGTCGGCCGTGCCCCCGGAGCCCAGCGCCCTGTGCCTCAGTGACACCAAGGCGTGCATGGCCGGGACCAGGCGCACCGCGACCGTGCCGTCCTACTTCCCGAGGCTGACCGGGTGGGATCCGATTCACTTCGAGGACTGGATCTTCGCGCAGTCACCGCTGCTCATCGGTGCGGCCGGCAAACGGGAGCTCAACATCACGATCGGCAAGCCCGCGCCCTCGGGCTACACAGTGAAGATCTTCAGCACCGACTTCGGCTCCGACCTGTGGCCGATGGCGACCGCGGTCGCCATCCCCAAGGACATCCCGACCGACCGGCCGCCGTCGTTTCTCGTGCTGTTCCAGAACACGCCGATGCAGAATCCCACCGACTCCTCCTACCGCCACTTCCGGCCGCCGTGGGGGTGGGACTGGCTCTACCTGCAGTTCTGGCGGTGGTTCGGGCTGCACACCGTGCCCATCTGCACGTCGTGGACCGCATGGGGACTGCCCTACCAGCTCACCCGCGCGAACAAGAAGTTCGTCCTGGTGATCCCCCAGATGCCCGTCGACACGCTGGCGCGCGATCCCGGCCGCTACGCGCTGCTGTCGGGAGAGGCCATGTCCAGGCTGCTGTCGTCCCTCCAGGCGGCCATCACGCCGGAGGCCGCCGGGGAGCCCGCGCACGTGGCCCTGGCGGGCTTCAGCAACGGCAACCTGATCCTCGCCGACTTCTTCAAACACAACCTGGCGAAGGGTGCGGCCGCCGCCGACCGGGCGATGGCGGAGAAGGTCAAGGAGACGTACGTGCTCGCCCCGCCGGAGCAGGAGTGGGCCGGCACCGCCATCCTGGACCAGTGCCGGGCGTGGAAGGCGGCGGTGCCGGCCGGTGTCATCCGCGCCTACACGCACGCCGTCTACGGCACGGCGTACGAGCGGTTGCTGGGCAGGCGTGTCGTCACCAAGGACGTGCCGTTCGACGGTGACAACGCGGCGGGCGACATCTCGCTGTCCTACCTGCCCTACACGCCCGCGGACAACGTCTGGAGCCGCACCTGCAAGACCCTCGGGACCAAGGTGCCCAACTGCCCCTGCGCCCGGGTCGGATTCGACAACGTGCACCATTGGATACCGGCCCTCTGCCTCACCCACGCCGCCGCCCGCAGCCCCTTCCTCTGACCGCTTCCTCAGGGGGAGTATTCGCCGGGGAGCATGAGGGTGCGGTGGACCATCTGGTGCAGCCGCAGCCGGAAGCGTCGCCACTCCCGCTCATCGGTGAAATTGCGGAGGTTGCCGTGCTCGTCCGGCACGCCGCCCAGCGCGAAGCCGTGGATGCACCAGGTGGACATGTAGAGGATGTACTCCAGGTCCGCGTCCGGGCTCAGATGTCCGGCGTCTATCGCGGACTGGAACACGTCCAGGATCATGTGCAGGAGGGGCAGGGAGTAGCGCTTCTCGATCTCGGCCACGTCCATGGCGTCCGACAGCCACCGGTGTGTCCACAGCGCGTGGATGTAGGAGTTGGCCGCGACGAAGTCGAGATGGCCGTCCATCAGGAGGTGGATCGCCCGCGCGCAGTCCTCGGCGTCGACGCAGCGCAGATCCCCGAGCAGCGACTCCAGGGCGAGGCGTTCCTGCTCGAAGGCGCGCTCCATGACGACGACGTAGAGCTCCTGCCTGCCGCCGAAGAGCTCGTCGATGACGGAGGGCTCCACTCCGGCCGCTTCGGCGATCTGCTTGGTCGAGGTGGCGTCGTAGCCGAGCGCGGCAAGCAGCCGGGCCGCGACCTCGATGATGTGCTCAGGCCTGCTGATCGTCCGGGGAAGCCATAAAAGCAACGTACGTTCGCGTCGCCGTTCCTTTTGCCGCGTACCTGCGAGAAACGGTCAAGGTCGCGCCGGTACTGCTCGGCGGCCTGCCGAGTCGGACGATGTTGCGAAGGCGGCGGTCGCCCGCGTTCTGGCAGACCGAAGCTACTCAGCGCAGTACGGCCGTCAGCAGGTCGGCGCCCAGCGCCGTCAGATCGGGGAGATTGAGGGTGTAACGGACGTAACGACCGTGCCGCCTGGCCGTGAGCAGGCCCGCGCGGCGCAGGACAGCGAGGTGGCGGGAAACCTCCGGGGCTGAAAGTTCCCAGGCGTGGGCCAGCTCACCGGTGGTGTGCGGACCGCGGGCGAGGGTGCGCAGCAGCCGCAGTCGTACCGGATGCGCGAGTGCCTCCAGCCGTAGCGTGACCGTTTCCAGCGATACCGGCTTCGATGGAGTTGCCTCGGCCACGGGGTACTGCACCACCGGCTGCCACCCGGGCGCGTGGATCACCACCAGGTGCGGGCGGCCGAAGACGCTGGGGAGGAAGGTGACCCCGGTACCGTGGGCGGCGGTCGCATTGTCCTGCAGCTTGTCCACGATGATGCAGTTGCCGTCCGGCGCCAGGGTGACGGCGCCGGAGACCGACGCGAGTGCCGCCCCGATGCCCTGGCGCTTCAGCAGGTCGTTCTTCAGGCGCAGGTCGGTGGCGAGTTGCACGGCGACGCCCGTCCAGGCGGTGTCGAAGAAGGCCTCGGCGCACTGTTCGAGGGTGTGACGCACCCGTGCCCGCACGGCGGCCGGGTCCGCGAGCAGCCGTTCCGCGAAGGCCTCCTGAAGCGCGCCGCGGGCCTGGGCCAGGTCCAGGGCCCGCTCGCGCGCCGTCGCGTCGGTGAGCGGTGACGGCGCGGCGAAGTGGACCCGGTTGCTGCCGCACGTGGTGACGAGCGCGGCGGTCACATAGGTTTCGTCGTCGATCCGGTCTACATCGTCCAGCTCCTCGGCGAGGGTCGGCCGAGGACGAGCGGGGACCAGAAAGTCGGCTCGTGAGGAACGCCAGAGGAACTCCGCCTCCCGCAACCGCTCGGCCAGCTCCGGCCGCAGCCCAGCCCAGACGTTCCCGGCCCAGCCGGCGAGCTGCGGGTGATGCCCGGGTTCGGCCAGCACGTGCAGCATCGCGGTCAGCTCGGCCAGCGGGGAGGCAGCGAACCGCAGTCGCCCGGACGGCAGGCCGCCGATGTCGATCCTCAACGTCATCCCCTCATCATCGCTGGTCGGATGGCCGACGACCGCGTCGGTTGACGGTGTCCGTCAATCGACACAGTCGGCCCGGCGGTCGAACGCATCGTTGACGCCATGGCAACCACCACCAAGATCCGGCCGCGCTCCCTCGTCCGTGCCTCCGGAGGCCCCCGCTATGCCGTCGCCCTGGCCGTGGACGCGCTCGGCACCGGCCTGCTGCGGCCCTTTCTGCTGCTGTACGGGGTGATGGTGCTGAGGCTGTCCGCGCCGGCCACCGGCATCGCCATGACGGTCGGCGCCGTCGTGGGTCTGGTGTGCATGCCCGCGGTCGGCCGATGGCTGGACCGGGGCGCACGCAGCACGGTCGTGGCAGCGTCGATGCTGGTACGGGTGCTGGGCGTGGCGCTGCTGCTGGCCACCCCGACGGGGAACGTCTGGCTGTTCACGACGGCGGCACTCTTCCTCGGCATCGGCAACCAGGCATGGCCGGCCGCCCACGCCGCCCTCGTGGCCACGGTCGCCCACGGCCGCGAACGCGACGCCGCCCTCGCGGCAGGCCGCGCCCTGCGCAACGCCGGCCTGGGCACGGGCGCCCTCCTCGCCACCGCATGCCTGGCCGGCGGCACCACCGCACTGCAGGCGCTGGCAGCCGTCACCGGGCTCGCCTACCTCGCCGCGGCGGCCTTGGCATGGTCGGTCCACGTGCACGCTCATCCGGCCGCTGCCGCGGCCAAGGACAGGGACGACGAGCCCGCACCCCGGATGCGCGCGCTGCTGGCCGCCAACGTGATCTACGTTTTCTGCCTCAACGTCCCCGAAATCGCGCTCCCTCTGGTCCTGGTGACACAGATGCACGCCTCCCCGGTGTGGGTGGCAGCCATCTTCGTGGCCAACACGGTGCTGGTGGTCACTCTGCAGGTTCCGGTCACCGTCCTGCTGTCCCGCTTTCCCCGCCGGTCTGTGCTGGCTCTCTCCGGCGTGGTGCTCGCCTCGTCCTACCTCGGCTTCCTCGCGGTCACCTCCGTGGGACACGGCTGGGGGGCCCCGGCCGTCGCCATGGTGTCCGTGGTCTGCACCCTCGGCGAGATCATCTATGCCGGCAGCGCCACCGCGCTCGTCACCGCGCTCGCCCCGGCGCATGTCCTGGGACGCGCCCTCGCCCGCTTCCAGCTCTCCACGGGCTTCGGTCTCGCCGTCTCCCCGGCGGTCATCACCGCTCTCGCACCCCACGGTTCGGCCGCCCTGTGGGGCAGCCTCGCTGGTGCGACGCTCCTCTCCGCCTCCGCCGTCGCCACCGAGAAGGATCAAGGAACGCGGCTCAGCGGTTGCCGCCGCCGGGCGCGAGCAGGCTCGTGAGTTCGGCGATCGCCTCCGGGGGACGGCTTGAAGTAGCGGCGGACGTTCTCCGGCTTCTTGTGCCGGGACTTCGCCATCAGCATCAACAGCGAGGCGCTCTGTTCGCCGAGATGGGTCAAGGCGGAGTGGCGGTACTCGTGCAGGTCCCAGCCCGTGCCCGGTCCGCTCAGGGCGGTGTGCTCGTCGGGCAGGGCGCGGGCCTGCCCGTAGGAGAGACGAGCCAGGCCGGTGTCCGGGCACGCGTCGCGGGGCTGGCGACCTTGCCCGGCCCTGGGCGGCGGTGGGTGACGAACGCGTTGCGCCGCGCTTTCCGGCGATGAGGTCGCGTTCCTCGTCCAGGATCGTCCAGTGCTCGACGAGTTCGTCGATGTGAAGCGGGGGGCGTGTCATGCCCGTTCAGCATCACCTACGCAGGTCCCAACAAGATCAACGTCATTTGGGGCTCATAACAGCGCGCGGTGCGTCGAGCCGTCGCGGCTGTCGCTGCTCGGGCTGGTCCGACACATGGCCGAAGTGGAGCGCGACTGGTTCCGCACCAGGTTCGGCGGGCAGCGGGTCGGCTACTGCACCGACGACGACCTGCAGGCCGAGTTCGGCGTGGACGCCGCCGACGCCGAATCGGACCTGGCCGTCTATCGAGACGAGATCGAGCTCGTCCGCCAGACGACCGCCGGGCGCCACCTGGACGAGACCTACCTCGATCCGCGGCGCGACACCGAGATGAGCCTGCGCTGGGTCTACTCCGCCATGATCCAGGAGTACTCCCGGCACAACGGCCACGCCCGACCTCCTGCGCGAGCGGATCGACGGCGCCACCGGCCACTGACCCCGCCACCGGCGTCAGGAGTGGACGGCGCGGACCTCCGTCACGGTGAAATCGTCGACGATGTGCCGGTTCTGCAGCAGGAACCCGACCACGCCCGCCACCGCTTCGGCTCCGGAGGTGGCTCTGACATGGCCGCTCAGCACGTAGACCAGCGGCGTCGACGGCTGGTCGAGCGCGAAGCGGCGGCCATGGCGGTGCACGTCCTGCAGGGCCCTGATCGGGATCGGGCGCGTGGTGGTGAACCACGCCGCGACCTCCCACAGGGGCAGCTCCGCGTCGGCCTCGGCCGTGGCGTCATAGCAGCTGACACAGCCGAGGCCCGCGTGCTGGCCGTGCGGGCAGGTCCACTGGACGACGTCGGCCGAGCTCTGCGAGCTCATGATCGTCGCCTCGGTGACGCGCCGGCGCACCGGTCGTGGCTGATCATCGAACGGAGGATATGAGTCGTTGACGATGATGGATCCCTTCGCACCCATGTTCCGACGTTGTCCGAGCCTAACCCCGCGCGACGTCAGGGGGAATCGCCCCCCTTGCCCGCCCGCGGTGGCCCGCCCCACCGCCGAGGGAACGGAGGAGATCATTGTACGTGCATCACACCGTTCCCACTGGTCAGGGTGGACGCTGGCGCGTCAGGACTCTTCCGGTTGGCGTCGGTGCTGGCTCGGAAGGCGAACCAGGCGGCTCCCAACGGCACCGCCCCGATGGACGCCTGGACGATGATGGTGGCCAGGTCGGGCATCACTTCTCCTGGTGCGGCTCGGGCGGCAGCGCGGCGGCCTCCGGCCAGGTCGAGATCAGGGTAAGCCAGCCGCCGAAGCCGAGCCACACGGCCCCGCTCACCCACCCGCGCGGGTTGACGCCGGTCAGCGATCCCGCGAAGTGGATGAGGCCCCACGAGTACATGAGGGCGGTCGTGACGGCGAAGGCCACCCGGTCGGAGCGGAAGAAGGCCTGCACCAGGCAGAGGCCGCCGGTGAAGCCCCACAGAACCGCCCAGACCTCGAGCGGCGCGATGGAGATCAGCTGTAGATAGCCCGGGTTGGCGCGGATCTCCGGAGGCGGATGGATCAGCGACAGGGTGATGACGGCGGCGACCAGGCCGACGAACAACGGGCGTGTTCTCGCTGCCGGGCACCTTCGCGCGGACCACCGGTGATCGGCGTCATCGGCCTGTCAGCCGGATGGATCACCATCTGACCTCCGCCGGCAGGACGGCGCCTTCCCAGCCGCGAACCGACCGGCTTCGGGTTGCCGGCTAGGCGTGGCCGGCTTCGGGCCGTACGGCGCGGACATAGTAGAGCAGTGACGGCAGGTCGCCCTCGGACTGGACCTGGAAGCCGGCGTCGGGGATCAACGTGCCGAGCACCTCGCGGGGGTCGTGCCGCATGACGTGCGCCGACAGCAGCCCGACCAGGCGCCTGGCGAGGGGATGCGCCGGCGGCCGGAACTCGGCGATGACCAGCCGCCCGCCCGGCCGCAGCACCCGGAACATCTCGCGCAGCGCCTCCTGCCGGGCGTCGGCGGGGATGTGGTGGAGCGCCAGGCTACTGACGACGGCGTCGTAGGAGCCGTCGGGGAACGGCAGGTTCTGGCCCTCGCCGACCTCGTAGCCGCAGTTGCCGGGAGCGCGGCCTCGCGCGTACTCGATCATGGCGGAGGAGGGGTCCAGTCCCGTCACGTGCCCGGCGGGCGTCACGACGGGAGCGAGCACGCGCGTCAGATATCCGGTGCCGCAGCCGACATCCAGGATCCGATCGCCGGCCCGCGGCTTGGCCAGGGCCGCCAGGCGGGTGAAGGTGGCGCGGCGGCTCCCCGCGAAGCCGATGGCCGAGATGAGCTCGTAGGCGCGCGGATGATCCATCCTGCCGCCGGACTCGGCGTGCTCGGCGTGGTCGTGCAGCAACTTGCCCAGGCTCATGAGTCGATCCCCTTCTCACATGGCTCGTTCAGGTGTGCAGAGAAATGATGTGGTCGCAGGCGGTGCCGGTCAACGACCGGATCCGCCGGACCGCGCCGTACGGGACCACGATCCCCGCCGGCAGGGGCCGGTGTCATCGGATTCTCATGACAGGCATCATGCCTGACCGATGACTCCGCCGACTGGTCGCCTCGCGACCGATCCACCAGGCTGACCATGACCTTTTGACTACCTTGGAGGTAGAAATGGCCGTGGTGAAGCGGTTGATGGCGGGAGCCGGGTTAAGCGCGCTGCTCGTGGCGGGCAGCGCGACGCCGGCCGGGGCCGCGCCGGCCGAGCGCGATCCGGGGCTCGATCGGCGGGGACTTCAGGAGACCCTCGACGCGACCCACCAGGCCGGGATGTACGGCGTCTACTCCGCGGTGCGCGACGGGCGCCGCGACTGGCAGGGAGCCGCCGGGGTGGCCGACGTCGCTACCCGCCGGCCGGTGCGCGCGGAGATGCGCCACCGGGTCGGCAGCATCACCAAGACCTTCGTCTCGGTCGCCATCCTCCAGCAGGTTGAGCGGGGAGCCGTCGAGCTGGACGCGCCGGTGGCGCGCTACCTGCCCGGCCTGATCCCGGGCGAGCGCGGGCGGAAGATCACCGTGCGGATGCTGCTCAACCACACCAGCCACATCGGCGACTACATCGCGGGCGCGTTCCCGTCGCTGCTGGAAGGCTCGCCCGCCAGCCTCGACGACAACCGGTTCCGCACGTTCGAGCCCGGTGAGCTCGTGGAGCTCGGCCTGGCCGCGGCGCCCACCGGGGAGCCCGGCACGGCGCCGGGCTCGTACTCCAACACCAACTACGTCATCGCCGGACTGCTCCTGGAGAAGGTGACGGGCGTCGACGCCGAGAAGTACGTCACCCGCGAGGTGATCCGCAGGGCGGGCCTGCGCCACACCTCGTTCCCGCGCACGCCGCACATCCCGGGACCGCACTCCAAGGCGTACGAGTCCCTGTTCGGCTGGATCGACCCGCCGCGCGACTACAGCGTGTACGACATGTCATGGGCGGGCACGGCGGGGGCCGTGGTGTCGACCATGGACGACCTCAACCGGTTCTACCGGGCACTGCTGCGCGGCGAGCTGATCGGCTCCGAGCAGCTCGCCCAGATGCAGACGACCGTGACCGTGCTGGCCGGCGGCGGAGCCATCGACTACGGCCTCGGGCTCTACTTCGTCGATCTGCCCTGCGGCAGGTTCTGGGGACACGACGGCGGCGTCTTCGGCATGGGCACGCAGTCGCTGTCGAGCCCGGACGGCTCCCGCCAGCTCTCCTTCGGCCTGAACCGGACCAAGTATCAGCGCATCGACGAGAACGGCAACATCGAGATCAGCCCCGTCGACGTGGCGCTCGGGTCCCATTTCCTCCTCGCGCTCTGCGGTCCGGACACGGCCAGGACGGCGACCGGGCCGTCGATGTCCTTCAAGCCGTTCGCCACGGACCGGGTGCTCGTCAAGCGATGAGGCGTGCCACGAGGCGGGGCACCGCTTCGCCGATCGGGTCGCGGATCACCTCTTCGGCGAAGTCGTCGTAGGGCGTCGGCTCGGCGTTCACGATGACGAGATGGGCCCCGGACCTGACCGCGAGGCCCACCAGGGAGGCGGCGGGCTGCACCTGCAGGGAGGTGCCGATGGCGAGGAACGTCCGGCACCTCCGTGCGGCCTGGACCGCCTCGGCGACGGCCTCTTCGGGCAGCGTCTCGCCGAACATGACCGTGGTCGTCTTGAGGATCCCGCCGCACTCGTGGCAGGCGGGATCCGCCTCGCCCGCGTCGATCCGATCGAGCGCCTCGGCGAGGGTGGAGCGGGAGCCGCAGCTCACGCAGAGGACGCCGGACATGTTGCCGTGCAGCTCCAGCACCAGGTCGGGGCTGGAGCCCGCCTTCTGGTGCAGGCCGTCGATGTTCTGGGTGACCAGGCGGTCCAGCAGGCCGGCCCGCTCCAGCTCCACCAGAGCCAGGTGGGCGGCGTTGGGCGCGGCGGTCCTGGCGGGGCTTTCGCGCCGGAACCGCCACGAGCGGCGGCGGATCTCGGGGTCGGCCAGGTAGTAGTCGAGGGTGACGAGCTTCTCGTGGTCCGGGTCGTTCCGCCACAGGCCGGTGGGGCCGCGGAAGTCGGGGATCCCGGAATCGGTGGAGATGCCCGCTCCGGTCATGACGGTAATCATCGTTGCCATTGTCCAGCAGGGAGCATCACCGGCGAACCCTGCGGGCTTGCGCGTTTCTCCTGTGGCGCCGCCCTTTTGGGTAGGTTCGGGCACATGGTGGGCGCGGATCTGGAAGGGCACGGGTCGCTCTTGGGGGCTGCGGGCCGCGGACGGGGGTGCTGAGCGTGCTCGACTACGACCGCGAGGCCGCCTGCTACGACGAGACGCGAGGAGGGGGCGCTCGCGCCGACGCGGCCGTGGAGGCGATCGAGCGGCTGCTGCCGCCTGGTGGGCGAGTCGTCGTGGACGTGGCATGCGGGACGGGGATCGTCACCGGGCGGCTACGGCGCCCGGGGCGGCACGTGGCCGGGGTCGATCGCGCGGCCGGGATGGCCGGGGTCGCGGCGGCCCGGCTGCCGGGCGGGGTGGTGCTGGGCGACGCGGCCCGGCTGCCCGTCCAGGACGGATCGGTGGACGCGGTCACCATGATCTGGCTGCTTCACCTGCTGGACCCGGCCGCCTGCGCCGCCGTGCTCGCGGAGGCCGCCCGGGTGCTGCGGCCGGGCGGGGTGCTCATCACCACCGTCGACAAGAACGACGCCGCCTATCACACCGGCGGCGACACCTCGGACCTGCTGAGGCCGGTGCGTGACCGCCATGCCCCCGCTCAGAGCGACGCGCTCGGGCGGGTGCTGGAGGTGTGCTCGGGGTTGGGCGTCGCGATGGCGGGGCGCACCACGTTCGCGGGGCTCGGGCAGGGCCGGAGCCCTCGGATGTGGTGCGAGCTGATCCATGAGAGCTGGTGGGCGCCGCGGGTGGATCCCGCGACTCTCGCTGAGCTGGGCAGGCGGCTGGGGGAGCTGCCCGATCAGGACCGGCCGCGCGCCGACCCGGTCTACACCCTGGTCGCGCTGGTGAAGCAGGGGACCTCAGGCCATGGTACGGGTTGACCTTGACGTGGCGTCAACGTCTCTAATGGAGGCATGCTGATCGGCGAGCTCGCCGCGATGGCCGGGGTGTCGACCCGGACCGTGCGGCACTACCACCACCTCGGCCTGCTGCCCGAGCCCGTTCGGCTGCCCAACGGCTACCGGGAGTACCGGCTGCGCGATGCCGTGCTGCTCGCCCGGGTGCGGCGGCTGGCCGAGCTGGGGCTGTCGCTGGACGAGATCCGCGACGTGCTGGCCGACGACCAGGGCAAGGAGCTGCGCGAGGTGCTCCTGGAGCTGGACGAGGACCTGGCGCGGCAGCAGGAGGAGATCGGCGCCCGCCGGGCCCGGCTGGCGGAGCTGCTGGTCGAGCCGGAGCTGCGGCCCGACGCGGCGGTGTCGCCGGACATGGCGGCGGTGCTGCGCGGCCTGACCGCCGGCGGGTCGAGGTTCGCCGAGATGGACCGGGAGATGCTGGCCCTGATGGAAACCGTCGCCGGGCCGGACGAGCGGGAGGCGGTGCTCACGCTGATGCGGCCGCTCACCGAGCCGAGCGCGCTCGCGCGGGGGCACGCCCTTTACACGCGGCTCGACGAGCTCGCCGACGCCGGCCTGGGAGACCCCCGGATCGCCGGGCTCGCCACGGACCTGGCCGCCCACCTGCCGGAGGAGATGGTCCAGGCGATGGTCGCCGAGCTGCCCGAGGACGGCGGGCCGTGGATGGCGGCGATGTACGAGGAGCTGTCGCCCGCCCAGGGCGAGGTGTTCAGGCTGATGATGACCATGCTGAAGGAGAAGTTCTGATGCCCGAGCTGTTGCGCAGGATCGCCGGCTTCGACGCCAAGGGCATGGCGAGCCTGGCCCTGTGGGCGCGGTGCCGTCGCGACGGCGTGCCGCCCGGCGCCGTCGAGGTGACCTACTCGCGCGAGCAGACCACGACGATGCTGATCCTCCTGATCATGATGGCCGTGGAGTTGGTGGCGGTGGAGGTGCTGCTGCGGGCCATGGACGTGGCGGGCTGGGTGCGCCTGCTGGTGTTCCTGCTGGACGCTTACGGGCTGCTCGCCGGCCTCATGGTCGCCGCCGCCTGCGTCACCCGCCCGCACGTGGTCACCGGCGAGGAGCTGCGCGTCCGCTACGGCGCGTTCCTCGACGTACGCATCCCGCGCGAGCTGATCACCTCCGTACGGGTGGCGCGCGGGTACAACGAGTCGGGCCTGGTGCGCGTCGACGCGGGCACGCTGACCGTGGTGGTGTCGTCGCAGGTGAACGTGGTCGTGGAGCTGTCGGAGCCGGTCACCGTGGTCCGCCCGCTGGGCGGGCGTGCCGAGGTGACCGCGGTCCGCTTCTTCGCCGACGACCCGGCTGCGGTGCGGGCCGCCCTGCGACCCGCACCGCAGCCCGATCAGGCCGGCTCCTAGCCGTGGCGCGGGCGCTTGCCGTCGTCGGCCAGGAAGGCGGAGATCCAGGCCAGGGGTGAGTTCCAGTTGATGGTCAGCTCGTTGGTGGCCCAGGACTCGATGTGGTCGATGTAGCAGAACTGCGGCTTGCAGCCCCGCAGCAGCCGCTGTGCGAGCGGGTCCTGGATGGCGGAGTTGGGGCCGCCGGCCAGCGTGCCGCGCGGCGGGTTGGGCAGCGCGGGGTCGAGCTGGCGGGCGTACCACCGGCTGTGCTGGTTGCGGCTGGCCACCTCGCCGTAGCCGGTGACGTAGGACTGGTTGAGCGCGTTGCGGCCGAGGATGTAGTCCATCCCCTCCCGCACGGCGGCCCGATACCGTTCCTTGCCGGTCAGGTCGTACGCGGTGGCCATGACGACCATGTTGTTGAGGATCAGGTTGTTGGAGCCCCAGTCGTAGTCCGGCGGGTCGTACGGCATGCCGTACGGGTGCGCCCGCTGGATGGCGAGATACTTGTCGGCCCCCTCGACGACCGACCTGCGCACCTGTGACCTGCCGGGCAGGGAGTTCGGCACGGTCGCCAGGTCGAGGCGGCCGAGCTGGGCGGTGTTGCCCCAGTCGAAGCCGCGATCGCGCCAGATGTCGCCGGTGTGGTGCGGCGAGGCCAGCACGAACTGGGCGAACTCCTTCTCGCCCGTCGTGATGAACAGCTCCGCCGCGGCCCAGTAGAACTCGTCGCTGACGTCGCCGTCGGAGTAGGCGCCGCCGCCCACGCCGTCGTTCGGATCGGCGTACAGGGCGGGGTTCGCCTTGGCGGCTGCCCATGCCCGGCGGGCGGCCTGGAGGTTGCGGGCGGCGAAGGCGGCGTCGTAGCGCGCGTACAGCCTGGCCGCCTGGGCGGCGGTGGCGGCCAGGTTCAGCGTGGCGGCGGTGGAGGGCGGGTGCAGCTCGCGGGGCTGCGGGTCCAGGTGCGGCAGCAGCGGCAGCCCGGTCCACGCGGCGTCGTGGATCTTGTGGTGCGCCATGCCGGCGAGCGGCCGGCCCTGCGGGACCTGCATGCTCAGCAGGAACTCCTGCTCCCAGCGGGCCTCGTCCAGCACGTCGGGCACGCCGTTCCCGCTCTCCGGGATGCGGAGCATGCCGTCGCCGAAGGCCCCTCTGTCACGCTCGTAGGCCGACATGAGCTGGTGGACCGAGATGCCGCCGTTGACCACGTACTTGCCGTGGTCGCCCGCGTCGTACCAGCCGCCCTTGACGTCCAGCGTGTAGTCGCAGCCGCCCGGCTGGCAGGGGACGCTCGTGTCGCCCTGGTTGGGCGCCACGCCCAGGTGGCCGGCGGGCCTGCCGTAGCCGGGCCTGAGCTCGTCGCGGATCTCGATGCCGCTGCGCTGGGTGTAGTAGAACTTCAGCGCGTCCACCCGCAGCTCGTCGTACAGGCCGGCGGCGATGTCGAACGGGCGGCTCGTCTCGCCGTCGGCGACGAGGGTGTAGCCCCGGCCCGGTTTGGGGTAGGAGCCGAAGTCGATCGTCTGGACGTTCTGCCCCGAACTGGCGTCCACGCCTCTCGGCTCGGTGACGCCTCCGGCGACCGTCCGGCCGCCCGCGTTCTTGAGCTGCCACTTCAGCGCGGTGGTCTCGGCGGTGACCAGCGTCGCCTTCTTCGGGCCTGAGGGGAGGTAGCCGACCATGTTGACGCGCACGCGCGGGCCGGTGTCGGGCTCGTAGACCTCCGGTTCCGCGCCGCCCTTCAGCGACACGTCGTCCATGCAGAACCTCCAGGGGTCGGCGCTGCCGCCCAGTTGGAAGGCGACCTGGGCGTTCGGCAGCGTGACGGGGGCGGTGAAGGTGTAGGAGTAGACGTTGCCCGACACGCTCAGCTCGGGGGCGGCCGACAGATACTGCGTCCAGGGGTCCACCGGGAGCTGGATCAGCGCCCTGCCGACCTTGGCGGGGGTCGCCGACGCCGCGAAGGTATAGGCGTAGGTCTCGCCCTCGACCAGCGGCAGGTTGTCCTGGCCGATGATGGCGTCCCACGGATTGGCGGTGCCGCCCGGGATGTCGGCGCACAGGCGGCCGTCGTCCACTTCGAGTGTCAGGTTGCCGGTGCCCCACCACGGGGCGGTCCCGGTGTCGAAGGTGCCGTTCACGATCTGCTCGGGGCCCTCGGCGGCTTGCGCCGGGGCGGGGGTCAGGGCGATCGTGAGGAAAAGGGCCGCTGCCGCGGCCCGGCGTCCGGTCATGGAGGTCCTTGAGGGGTTTGGGAGCGCTCCCACGATCCTCGGGCCGCCGATGGCGCGCCGTCAACGCCCGCGCACCATCGGTCCTGGTCGGTCGTGAAACTTTCATGGTGCGCGGGCATCTGGGGTGCTGATCAGCCCAGCATGGCCTCGATGAGGTCGGCGGCGCGGGCGGTGCCGCCCTCGGCGCGCGTCTCGGTACGCAGCCGCGCCGACCTGCCGGCCACCTCGGGGTCGGTGGTGAGCTCGACCAGAGCCGCTCGCAGCGCTTCCGGGGTGGCGTCATCGGTGTCGATGCGGCGGGCCACACCGAGCTCGACGAGCCGGTCGGCGTTCATGAACTGGTCCACGCCCTGGGGCACGGCGATCATCGGGACGCCGGCGAACAGGCCCTCGCTGCTGCCGCCCATGCCCGCGTGCGTGACGAACGCGTCCGCCTGCTCCAGGATCGCGAGCTGGGGCACCCAGGGGTGCACCTCGACGTTGGCCGGGATCGCGCCGAGCTCCGCCGGGTCGGTGTGCCTGCCGATCTGGAGCACGACGTGCCAGCCGGGCAGGTCACCGAAGGCGGCCAGGCACCGGCGGTAGAACTCCGGCTGCCGGGTGTAGGCGGAGCCGAGCGAGATCAGCAGCACCTTCGCGGCGCCGGCGGGCCGGGTCCAGCCGCCCTGGTCCGCCCGGCTGCCGAGGCAGGGGCCGACGAACGTCACCGCGTCGGAGACCTCGTCCGCGTGCGGCTGCATGGCGCGGGGGATCGTGGCCAGGCAGCGCGGGGGACGGCCGGAGAAGGCGTCCATGTCCGTGGTCGTCACCCCCGCCTCGGCGAGCCATCCGGTGAACTTCGCCCGGTAGGCCGCGGCGCCCGGCAGCTCCCAGAGCGGCGCGGCCACCTCCTCCTCGTAACCCTCCCAGGCCACCATCGACGGCGAGAGCTGCACGATGGGCCTGCCCTGCGCCTCGGCGAGCGCGCGGCCCGCGTAGCCGGCGATGTCGTACAGGTAGAGGTCGGCCGGATCGGCGTCATAGGCCTCGCGCAGCCGCGGCAGCAGCCGGATGGCGTCGTCGAGGAAGATGCTCATCGCGGCGATGGGGTCGTCCGGCCAGTCGTGGTCGGTGACCGGCAGCGTCGACTCGTACGGGACCAGCTCGGCGCCGGCGGCCGTGATCACGTCGGCCACCATCGGGTCGTTGGCGTACGTCACCCGGTGGCCGCGTGCCACGAGCTCCCGGATGACCTCGAGGCTCGGCAGGATGTGGCTGATGGCGGGGATGCCCACCATCGCGATATGGGACACGGAAGATCTCTCGTTTCGGGCTGCGGCTTTCTGCGATGTTAGCCCGCCTTCCTGGATCTCCTGAGCGCCCACGCGACGGCCACCATCAGAGCCACCCCCGCCAGCGCCAGGACGGCGGGGACGATCGGCCCGCCGCCGCTCGGCCCCGGCTCGGCGGCGGCGGGCCGCGGTGCCCTGGGGGTGCCCAGAGCGGTGATCAGCTCAGCGGTGAGCTCTCCCATGCCGTAGGTCTCGTCGGACAGGCTCAGCGGACTGTCGCCGGGCGGCAGGCGCCTGTTGCCCGAGCAGAGCGAGGTGGTCAGCCCGGAGTCGGCGGCCCTGGCGAACAGCAGATAGCGCTCGCCCTCGGCGAACTCGTAGCCGCAGGCGGCGCCCTGGGCCCTGGTGACCACCTCGAACTCGGCGCCCGGGTCGCCCTTGTAGACGTGGTCGGCGCGGAGCGTCGCGGTGACCTTGCCGCCGCCCAGCATCTCCTCGTCCACCCGGACGGCCGTGGCGGTCGCGGTGAAGACCGCCGCCGAGTCCCGTACCCGCTCCTTCGGCGGGAGGTCCCTGCACGAGCAGGCGTGGGCCGCACCGGCGACGGTCACGAGGAAGGCCGCCATCAGGGCGAACACGGCGATGATCCGAGGCATCATGCCCTTCACGACGTGCGGGCCTGGGTGATCGGTTCAACGGCGACGCACGGCTTCGGATGATCTTCGCTAGGGTGAGGCGCCCCCCGTCCAGAGCCGCGAGGAAGTGACCGATGCGCCGCTACAGGTTCGGCCGGGTCGCCGCCGTGGTGGCCGTGGGATTCGTGGCCGCGGTCGTGGTGTCGGGCGCCGTCGCCCTGGTGACCGATGACGCCGGCCACCTCTGGCTGCCCACCCGCGTCCCCCGCATCGGACCCGGCGGGTGGGCGACGGTGCTGCCGATGGTGGCGCTGGGGGTGTTGCAGGGCTGGGGGCTGTGGCAGATCCTGCGCGGGCGGTCCACGGGGGAGCAGGCCGAGCCGGCCAGGGACGCTCGTCTGCTGCGGGCCGCCCTGTACGCGTCGCTGGTCATCGAGGTCGTCCCCTCACCGTGGCGGGTCGACATCCTGGAGGACGCCCTGCGGGTGGCCCTGGTGGTGCTGCTCCACCGGGTGCTGGACCGGGCCTCCAAGGGGGTGCGTACGGTCGCGCTGGTGGCCGGGCTGTACGTTCCGGTGGCCGGGCTCGCCGACATGGCGCTCGACGTCGGCTTCCTCCATCTGTTGTGGGTGCCGTGGCTCGCCTGGATGGCGCTGACGCTGGTCGCCCAGGCGAGGGACGGCCGGTGGAGCCGGGCCACGGTGTGGTCGGGAGCGCTGTCGGTCGCGGGCTCCTTCTTCCCGGCGTCGGTTTCCGTCCTCGTCCCGGACGGCTACGTCGCCTTCATCTGGCTCTCCATCGGCGACCAGGCGTTCGAGGTGTTCGCGCTGGTATGGCTGGCCCGTACCGCGCACGAGCTCGGGAGCCGGCGGGAGGAGCCGCCCGGGCGCGGGCACGGCCGAAGGGGGCCGTTGCGGGCGGCGCTCGCGAGCACGGCCGCGATCGCCGTGCTCGCCCTCGTCCCGGTGTCGGACCACGCTCCCGGTCCCGTCACCACGGCGAGAGCCTGCGAGCGGGCGGAAGGCGACCTGCGGTGGGACGTCTCGGCTCCGCCGATCACCGGCGAGCGGAAGTTCGTGTGCGAGGTACGCACATCAGACAAGCCGGCGTTCGCGCGGGGCATGCCGGACGGCCTGCTGACGGTCTACGGGCACCGCCTGTGCGGCGTCTACACCCGCTCCGACCCGCGCGAGCTGGCCAGGCTCCACGAGACCGACGGTCTCGACCCGGCGGACCTGGCGACTCTCCTGGCCGGCATCTGCCCTCGCGCCGCCGCCACGCTGAAGGCGGCGGCCGAGGCCGAGAAGCGTGAGCTGCTGGCCTGGGAGGCGGCGCAGCAGCGCGAGTGCGCCAAGGCGCCCCGCCACCGCCCGCTGATCAAGCCCGTGAAGGCGACAGTGGTGAAGAGTCCCATCTGGCCGGAACTGCCCCTCCAGTCGTACGAAGAGGGAGCCGAGACCGACCCCTTCGAGGACGACCTGATGGACCGCGCGCACGAGGGCGACCTGGTGGCCTCGGCCCCCGGCCACCTCATCGTCTTCGCCGACACCACCCTCCGCTCCTGCGTCACCGTCGAGACGTACGCCCGCCGCCCGCCGATGGAGACCAAGGGCTGGGCGCACGTCGTCGAGGTCGGCTACCACAGCCCGGACGGCGGCATCGTCCTGCACGACGGGCTGGGCAGCGCCCTGCTCCCCGACCTCGCCGCCCACGGCAAGGGCCACTACCGGATCCGCGTCCACCTGGGCCGGATCCCCTGGAAGGGAGCGGAACAGGGCGCCCAGCGGCTGCTCATCATGTCCTACCCGGGACACGGCGACGATGAGGTGATCGTCCACCGGCAGGGGGTCCGGCCCTGATCGGCGATGTCCGCCCACCGGGGAGATGCGCGAACGATGGCCGCCGCCCCGTGGCAGATGGGTGGGGCGGCGGCCATCGGCTTCAGAGGGGCAGACCTCCGGTGGCGGAGCTGGTCGTGCCCGTCGCCTGGTAGGCGGCGATGGTGCGTTCGGCGATGCGCATCTGGTGGATCTCGTCGGCGCCGTCGGCGAAGCGGGCCCAGCGGGCGTGCTGGAACATGTTGGCCAGCGGCGTGTCGGTGGAGTAGCCGAGGGCGCCGTGCACCTGGATGGCCCGGTCGACGATGCGGTTGAGGCTGTTGGCCACGAAGTGCTTGGCCATGGAGACCTCGGTGCGGAAGTCCTCACCCTTGTCGATCTTGGACGCGGCGTGCAGGACCATGAGCTTGCACTGGTAGAGCTCCATGGCCGAGTCGGCGATCAGCCACTGGATGCCCTGCTTCTCGGCCAGCAGCGAGCCGTGGCTGTAGCGGTTGAGCGCGCGCTCGACCATCATGTCGAGGGCCGTCTCCGCCTGGGAGATCCAGCGCATGCAGTGGGCCAGGCGCGCCGGGCCGAGGCGGTACTGGCCGAGGCGGTGGCCGTTGCCCCTGCCGCCGAGGATCTGGCTGTCGGAAACCCGCAGGTCCTTGATGACGATCTCGCTGTGGCCGGTCGACCCGTGCATGGTCTCGACCTCGCGGACGTCGTTCCACCCTTCCTGCGGCAGGTCGATGAGGAAGGCGGTGTTGGCGCCCCGCGCCCCTTCGGGGACGTCGAGCTCGGTCTTGGCGATGAGGATGGCGAAGCTGGCGCGGCGGGCGTTGGAGATGAACCACTTGTGGCCGTTGATGACCCATTCGTCGCCGTCCTTGACGGCCTGGGTGCGGATGAGGGTGGGGTCGGAGCCCGCGACCTCGGGCTCGGTCATGGCGAAGCAGGACATCTTCCTGCCGTCCAGCAACGGGCGCAGATACTTCTCCTTCTGCTCGTCGTCCGCCCAGTGCAGGAGGGTGTGCATGTTGCCCTCGTCGGGGGCGCTGCAGTTGAGCACCCAGGGGCCGAGGCGGGTCTTGGCCGCCTCGGACTGCACCATGGCCAGCTCCACGTGGCCGAGGCCCATGCCGCCCCACTCCTTGGGCATGTGGGGGAGCCAGAGACCTTCGGCCTTCGCCTTCTCGCGCAGTTCGAAGATGCCGTGGAGGTAGGCGTCGCGGTCGCTCTCGCGTAGCTCCTCGCCGGCGGGGATGACGGTGTCCTGGATGAAGGCCCGTACCCGCTTGCGGATCTCCTCGTGCTCGGGCGCAAGGGTGAAATCAATGGCCATGATGCTCCTTTAGTCGGACATTTCTGGGAAGTGGCAGGCGACGAAGTGGTCACCACCGTTCAGGGGGCGGATCTCGGGCTCCTCCTGCGCGCACTTGCCCGCTGCCCGGGGGCAGCGGGTGCGGAACCGGCAGCCCGTGGGCGGGCTGACGGGGGAGGGCGGTTCGCCGCTGATGAGCTGGTCCGCCGGAGGCAGGCCGAGGCCGCTGCCGGGGATGGAGGCGAGCAGCGCCCTGGTGTAGGGGTGGGCAGGACGCGCGATCAGCTCCTCGCTGGGGGCGAGTTCGCAGATCTTGCCCAGGTACATCACCAGGATCCGGTCGCTGACGTTCTTGACCACGGCCAGGTCGTGGGCGATGAACACCAGCGTGAGCCGGTAGCGCTCCTTGAGGTCCTCCAGCAGCCCGAGGATCTGCGCCTGCACGGAGACGTCCAGCGCCGACACCGGCTCGTCGCAGATAACCACCTCCGGATCGAGGATCAGCGCCCGCGCGATGGAGATGCGCTGGCACTGCCCGCCGGAGAACTCGTGCGGGCGCCGCACGGCCGCGGTCGCCGGGTCGAGGCCGACCGCCTCCAGCACCTCGTCCACCTTGCCGGTGCCGGTGCCCCACACCCGCGGCCCCTCCTCGACGATGTCGCGGACGCGGCGGCGCGGGTTCAGCGACGAGATCGGATCCTGGAAGATCATCTGCAGTCGTCGCCGGGTACGCCGCAACGCCTCGCCGCGCAGTCCGGTCAGCTCGACGCCGTCCAGTCGCACCGATCCGGAGCGTGGCGGCGGGAGCTGGATGAGCGCCCGCGCGGTGCTGGACTTGCCGCACCCCGACTCGCCGACGATGCCCAGGGTCTCGCCCTTGGCCAGGTCGAAGCTCACCCCGGAGACCGCCCTGACGGTGCGGCCGCGGCCGGCGGGAAACTCCACGACCAGATTCTCGACCCTGAGCAGCACCTCGTCACGGGGACGCAGGTGCGCGGTTCCGCTACCGGCCATGGCTGTCCGCTCCTTCGCTGCCGCTTCCGGCCACGGTCTCGGGTTCGGTGGCGCTCGTGCCGGTCGGGTACCAGCAGGCGTAGAGGTGGTCGCGGGTGTCCGCGAGCAGCGGCGGCGCCTCGGTGAGGCACCTGTCCTGGGAGTACGCGCAGCGCGGGTGGAAGGAGCAGCCGTCGGGGGTGGCGGCCAGGTCCGGCGGCCGTCCCGGGATGACGCGCAGCCGGTGGTGCGCGGGATCGGTCAGGCGGGGAGCCGCCTGCAGCATGGCCTCGGTGTACGGCATCCGGGTCCGGCTGAAGATCTGGTCCGCGGGTCCCTGCTCGACGACCTTGCCGGCGTACATCACGATGACGTCGTCGGCCCACTGCTTCACCACCGACAGGTCGTGGCTGACCAGCACAACGGCCATGTCGCGCTCCTCGCGCAGCCGGTGGATCAGGCGCAGCACCTGGTCCTGGATGGTGACGTCGAGCGCGGTCGTGGGCTCGTCGGCGAACAGCACGTCGGGGCCGCACGACAGGGCCATGGCGATGGTCACGCGCTGGCGCATGCCACCGGAGAGCTGGTGCGGGTAGCGGTCGAGCAGGCGGTTCGGGTCGGGGATGCCGACCGAGGCGAGCAGCCTCGCGGCCTCCTCGCGGGCCTTGGCCCGGCTCATCCCGAGGTGCACCCGCAGCGGCTCGGCCACCTGCGTGCCGATCGTGCGGACCGGGTTGAGCGCCGTCATCGGGTCCTGGAAGACGGTGCCGAGCCTGCGCCCGAGTACCTGCCGCATCTCCTCGGGGGAGTACGCCGCGAGGTCGTCGCCCTCCAGGTAGACGTGGCCGCCCCGGGCGACGTCGGTGCCGGGCAGCAGGCCCAGGATGGAGCGGATCAGCATGGACTTGCCGGAGCCGGACTCGCCCACGATGGCCAGGGTGCGGCCGCGCCGTAGCGTGAAGGACACCCCGTCGACGGCCTTGACGGTGCCGCGCGGGGTGACGAAGTGCGTGCGCAGGTTCTCGACCTGGAGCAGATCGCCGTTGACGGTGTGCGGGGTGGTGCTGGCCGGCAGCACCGCCGCGGCCTGGCGCACCGGCTCCAGGCCGCTCTGCCGTATGTCGCTGAGCGCCCTGAGCCGGTCGCCCACCACGTTGAAGGACAGGACGGTCAGGAACATGACCACCGAGGGCGCGAGCACGACGTGCGGCGCGTTCTCCATCAGGGTGCGGCCCTCGTTGATGAGGCCGCCCCAGGTGGGAGTGGGCGCCTGGACCGACAGGCCGAGGAAGGCGAGGCTGCCCTCCGCGACCACGACCACGGCCATCCCGATGAACGCGTACGACGCGGCGGGCACCGCGACGTTGGGCATGATCTCCCGCCACAGGATCCGGCGGTCGCGCACGCCCAGCACGCGGGCGGCCGTCACGAACTCGCGCTCGGCGAAGGTGAGCGTCGCGCCGCGGATCAGCCGGACCCACGAGGGCACGCCCAGCACGCCGAGCACGATGAGCACGTTGCGCAGGTTCGCCCCCGCGAAGGCCACCACGGCCAGGGCGAAGACCAGAGCGGGGAAGGCCAGGGCCACGTCGTTGACGGCCATGATGACGGCGTCGGTGGCCCGCTTGCGGTATCCGGCCAGGATGCCGAGCGGGGCGCCGACGGCCAGGCCGAGCACCACCGCGCCGATGCCCACGCCGAGCGAGACGCGCGCGCCGTACACGACCCTGCTGAGCACGTCGCGGCCGAGGCCGTCGGTGCCGAAGGGGTGCGCGAGGCTTGGGCCGTCCTGGGGCGGGCCGGCCAGCGTCTCGTCGTAGCGGGCGAAGGGCAGCACGTCGGCCAGGACGGCGGCGGCCAGGATCAGGCCGATCCAGGCCGTCGCGATCCAGAACCCGGGACCGAAGCGCCTACGCACGCCGGATCCTGGGGTCGACGGCGGCGTACACCACGTCCACCGCGAAGTTGACCAGCACGTAGCCGACCGAGATCAGCACCACGCCTCCCTGCACCGTCAGGTAGTCACGGGAAAAGATGGAGTCGACGATGAGCCGCCCGATGCCGGGCAGGCCGAAGAGCGTCTCGATGATCACGGTGCCGCCGATGAGCGCGCCGAGGTTGAGCCCGACGGCGGTGACCAGCGAGATCGCCGACGGGCGCAGGGCGTGCCGCCACAGGATGCGGCGCGGCGACAGGCCGCGGGCCCTGGCCAGCGTGATGTAGTCCTCCTGCAGCGTCGCGATCAGGTCGGTGCGCAGCAGCCGCGCGTACACGGCGAGCTGCCCGCAGCCGAGCGTGACGGCGGGGAGCAGCACCGAGGTGATGTTCCACCCCAGGTCCACCGAGATCGGCGTCCAGCCGGTGGCGGGCACCACCTGCCAGGTGACGGCGAACAGCAGGATGAGCAGCACACCGAGCACGAACACCGGGGTGGACAGCAGCGCGAAGCTGATCGCGGTGAGCACCTGGTCCAGCGCGCGGCCGGCCCGGCGGGCGGCGGCGACGCCCACCGGGATGGCCAGGCCGAGCGCGACGACCTGCGCGGCGACGAGCAGCTCCAGCGTCACCGGCAGCCGCTCCATCAGCTCGTCGGCGACCGGCACCCGGCTGATGTAGGAGGTGCCGAAGTCGCCGGTGACCAGGCCGCCGAGCCAGGAGGCGTAGCGCACCAGCAGGGGCTGGTCCAGGCCGAGCTCCGCGCTGAGCTGCGCACGCGCCTCCTCGGTGGCCGACAGGCCCAGGATCTGCGTGAGGGGGTCGCCCGGCAGCAGTGCGAGCAGCGCGTAGGACAGGAACGTCACCACGAGCAGCACGACCACCAGCCGGACGAGCCGGTGTACGAGGATCACTGCTTGCTGACCCAGAGCTGGGAGAACGGGTGGTACGGGATGGGCGACCCGGTCAGCGGCAGGCCCTTCTCCCCGTCGGGCAGCAACTGCTCGCCGATTCCGTGCAGTTTCGTCTTGGCGATGATCGCTCCGGTGTTGAGGTGGTCGATGAACACGAACGGCACCTGGTCACGCAGCCGCTCCTGGACGGTGGTGTAGGCCTGCTTGCGGGCGCTCTCGTCGGGGTTGGTCCGGCCGATGTCGAAGGCCTTGCTGAGCTGCTCGTCCTTGAAGCGGGTGAAGTTCAGCGAGATCTGGCCGACCGGCTTGGCGTAGGCCTGGTGCATCCAGATGTACTCGCCGTCGGGGTCGGGCGAGGAGAACTGCGTCCACACCGTCGCGCCGAAGTTGCCGGTGACGGCTCGGTTGATCAGGTCGGGCTGGTCGGCCTGCTTGATCGAGACCTCGATGCCGGCCTTGCGCCACATGTCCTGGGCCAGCTCCACGCCCTGCATGGTGTTCGGGTCGGGAGTGGAGATCACCTCGAACTTGATCGGCCCCTTCTCCGCCTCCACCTCCTTCACCAGGGCGGTGGCCTTGGCGAGGTCGTAGGCGGGGTAGGAGCCCGCGTCGGAGAACCACTTGGAGTCCTTGGACCAGGGGGAGTCGGCCTCTTCGGTCAGGCCGCCGCGCAGGGTCGAGATGACGGCCTTGCGGTCGGTGGCGTGGGCGAGCGCCTTGCGCACCCTGAGGTCGTCGAGCGGGGCGACGGCGGTGTTGAGCAGGAACATGTACTCGGGTACGGCCATGCCCTGCGCCCGGTGCACGGTGTAGGTGTCCTTGAGCCCGCCGTACTTGGTGACGTCCTCGTCGCGGGAGGTGCCCATGGCGTCGATGCCGCCGGCTTCGAGCGTCTGGGCGCGCGTCTGGCTGTCGGGCAGGATGCGGAACTCGATCTCGTCGAGGTACGGCAGGCCCTTGCGCCAGTAGTTCGGGTTCTTGGTCACGACCATCCGGCTGTCAGGGACGTACTCCTTGAAGACGAACGGGCCGGTGCCCACGGGCTTGAGGCTGGCCGTCTTGGCGTCGCGGAGCGAGTTCGGCGGCAGCACCATGCCGATCTGCGCGGCCAGGTAGTAGGGGAAGGCCACCCAGGGCTGGTTGAGCTTGACCGTGACCGTCATGGGGTCGGTGAGCTCGAAGGACTTGACGGGCACCAGCACCGCGTTGTTGAGCGGCGAGGCCTTCTGGGCCTCCAGGTTCGCCTTGACGATGTCCCCGGTCAGGGAGACGCCGTCATGGAAGTTGATGCCCTGCCTGACCTTGATCGCCCACTCGTCGTAGGTCTTGTTGGGGGTGAGCGACTGGGCCAGGTTCGGCTTCCAGTCGCCGTTGGCGTCGACGCTCACCAACGTTTCGACGATCGTGCCGACCATGCTGTAACTCTGGGACGCGAACTGGTCGGTGACCGGGTTCAGTCCGTTGGCGTCGGCGCTCAGTCCGTAGACCAGCCGTCCGCCCGGCGCGGGTGACGACGGGTCCGCGGGGGACCCACTTTCCTGCACGGCAGCAGGCCGCTGCCCGCTGCACGCAACGAGCAACATCGATGCGAGCGACAGTGTCGCCAGCCTTTTCCAGCGTTTCATCTACGCCTCCTCCCGGTCATCCCCCGAGAGCAATTTCACCGATAGTACTATCGGTGAAAAATCGCACAAGAGCCGAATGACGATCGTTATCGGGGAGTTGGCTAGCTACAGTTATCGGTGGACGAGAGAAGGTGGCCTGTGACCAACACACCGCTCACCAGGAGCGAGGCCAAGGATCTCACCAGACGCAGGCTCATCCGAGCGGCGCTGGCGATCCTCGACAAGGAGGGCGAGGCCGGCCTGACCACCGTCAAGGTCGCCAAGGCCGCGGGCATCGCGCAGTCCAGTTTCTACGTCCACTTCAGGGACAAGCAGGACCTGCTGCGCGCACTCGGCGACGAGGGAGGCGAGCAGCTGCGCCGGGCCATGCGCGAGGCCCGCCGCCAGGCGCGGGAGTCCCCCAGCGACACCGAACGGCACCGCGACACCTTCCGCATCCCGATCGACGCCATCTCCCGCCACCCCGAGCTGCTGCGCATCCTGCTGCGCGCGCGGCACGACCCGTCGTCCTCGCTGCGCGACTTCGCCGTCGAGACCGCGACGGTCTACCGCGACCACCACGCGGCCGACCTGGCCGCGCTCGGCTACACCGCCGACAACGAGCGCGACCGCCGCCGACTGGAGATGATCGCCGAAGGGATCAACGCGGCCACCAACGCGCTGGCTCTCGGCCATATGGAGGGGCGTTATCCCGAGATCGAGGAGGCGGTCGACGTCCTGGTCGCCCTGTCCAGGGGAGCCCTGCGCTGGCTGAGATCCTCGCAGGCGAGCCCGGAGCGGCCGGCCTGATCACATCATGTGGCTGGTGACCAGCCCGAGCCTGCGCAGGCCGGTCGCGACCAGGTCGGCGAAGACCGTGGCGCCGTGCTCGGAGGTGTGCGTGTCGTCCTGCTCCTCCCTGGTGAGATAGAGGCTTTTCGACCCCTCGGGGCCGAGATCCTCGACGACCTTCCGGCTCTCCACGGTGAGATCGATGAGCGCCACGCCCTGCGACGTGGCGACGGCGCGCATCTCGGCGGGCAGGTCCACGCCGAGCCCGTTGACGATCAGCCCGTCGGAGTCCAGGCCCGCGTCGCCGAACCGGCGCCGCACCACGGGCGTGACCAGGACCGGCACCGCGCCCTTGGCCTCGACCCCGTGCACGATCCTGGTGAGGTTGGAGCGGAACTCCACGGCGCTGGTCTGCTTGTCGTTGTGGCCGAACTGGATCAGCGCCACGTCGCCAGGGCTCAACTGCTCGCGCATGTCGGCCCACATCTGCGGCTTGGCCAGGAACGAGGCCGAGCTCTCGCCCGAGCCCGAGTGGTTGACCACGGAGAGCCCGCGCCGGAAGTGGCGCGGCAGCCGCTGCCCCCAGCCCGTGAAGGGCGCTCTCGCCTGGTCGGTGACGGTGGAGTCGCCGGCCAGGAACAGCGCGCGGCCACGGGTCCTGATCAGATCGATGGCGCTCACCTCGGGCGCCGGCCCGGTGAACGTCAGCGTGAGGCCGGGGCAGCCGTCGCCTTCCCAGCCGTTCTGCTGGCTCTCCGGCGTGCGGACGTTGACGGTGAAGGCCCGGCGGGCCGGCCGGTCACCCGGCGGCGCGGTCGCCATCAACCGTCTGGCCTCGGCCAGCACCTGCGTCGTGGCGCCCCCGATGACGACGCAGACGTCGTAGTGCCCCGGGGCGACGTCGAAGGTGTGGATGATCGGCTTCACGGGTCCTCCTGCGCACCTCAGCCGCGGCCGGCACGCCCGCTGGCACGCGCCGGCGGGGTGAGCGTGCTCAGCGGCAGCGCGATGGCGCGCTTGAGGATCTTACCGGTCGGGCTGACCGGCAGCTCGTCGGCGAAGGAGATATGGCGCGGATACTTGTAGGCGGCCACCCGTTCCTTGACGAACTCGCGCAGCACGTCGGCGTCGACCGGTGCCCGCAACGCCACCACGGCGGCGATCTCCTCCCCGAGCTCGGCGTGGGGCACCCCGATGACCGCGGCCTGCCGCACCGCGGGATGCTCGTAGAGCACCTCCTCCACCTCACGCGGATAGACCGTGTAGCCGCCCCGGATGATCACGTCGCGGCGGCGGTCGACCAGGAAGAAGAAGCCGTCGCCGTCGACCCTGCCGAGGTCGCCGGTGCGGAACCAGCCGTCGCGGATGGCCTCGGCGGTGGCGGCGGGGTTGTTCCAGTAGCCCTTCATCACGTTGGGCCCCCGGATGACGATCTCGCCGATCTCGCCGCACGGAACCTCGTCGCCGTCCTCGCCCACCACGCGCATCTCGATGCCCCTGACCGGCCAGCCGATCGAGCCGGGCCGGCGGCCCTGGCCGCTGCGGTTGGTGGCGGCGACCGCGGAGGTCTCGCTCAGCCCGTAGCCCTCCACGATCCGGCAGCCGAAGCGCGTCTCGAAGGCCCGCAGCACGTCCAGCGGCAGCGGCGCGCCGCCCGAGACGCACACGCGCAGCAGCGACATGTCGGAGGCGCCCGGGTGGTCGAGCAGCGCGATGTACATCGTGGGCACGCCCTGGAACACGGTGACCCCGTCGCGCCGGATGACCTCCAGCGCCCGGCCGGCCTCGAACCGGCGCATCAGCGTGAGCCGCGCGCCTGCGTGCACGGTGGCGTTGAGCGAGCACGTCTGGCCGAAGGAGTGATAGAGCGGCAGCGCGCCGAGCACCACGTCGTCCACCCCCAGCGCGTGCATGCGGGCGACGGTCTCGGCGTTGCCTCCGAGGTTGCCGTGGGTCAGCTCGATGCCCTTGGCCCGGCCGGTGGTGCCGGCGGTGTAGTGGATGACGGCGGTGTCGCCGGCCGCCCTCGGGGTGATCTCCGTCTCGGCGGGCAGGCCGCGCAGCAGGCGCCGGAACTCGTCGGGGACCACGAAGAAGCAGTCGGTGCGGGTGCCGGCCGTCCCGGCCTCGGCGACCTCCGCGAACGCGTGCCAGGCGACCAGCAGCCTGGCCCCGCAGTCCCCGACGTACGAGGCGATCTCGCGCTTCCGCAGCAGCGGATCGATCGGGACCACCACGGCCCCGATCCGCAGCACCCCGTAGTAGACGGCGGCGAACTCGGGGACGTTCGGCAGCATGATCGCCACCCGGTCGCCGACGCCGATGCCGCGCCGCCGCAGCAGCGTCGCGACGCGCGCGGTCATCAGCTCGAGAGCGCTGTAAGTGAGCACCGCTTCGTCCAGCGTGAGGACCGCCCTTTCGCCGAGTCGCTCGGCGGAGGAGTGGAGCCGGTCGGCGAGGTTCATGACAACGACCGTACGTCCGCGATCCCTCGGTCCTCATTGGTCGCGGTAGCCAGTCTTTTCCGCTCGGGATTGGTGCCAGGAGGCAGAGAGTCCTGCAGTGCGATCGCCACGAGCAGCTCGACGAGATCGTTGATCCGGCGCAGGCTCAGGCCGGTGCGCTCCTGGATCCGGCGCAGCCGGTACTGGGCCGTGTTGGGGTGGATCTGCAGCCGCTCGGCGGCGGTGCGCAGGTTCAGGTCGGCGCCGGCGAAGGCGCGGATGGTGGCGGTGAGCACGCCGCCGCGCGCCCGGTCCTCGTCCAGCAGCGTGGTGATCCTCGGGTCGACCAGATGCCGGGCGGTGTCGTCGGCGCGCAGCGCCAGATACTGGAACGGGGTGATCCTCGGCAGCGCGGCCACCCCGCCGTCCTCCGGCAGGAAGTCCAGCACCGCGCGGGCCTCCTGATAGGCCTGCGGGATCTGGGCGATGCCCGCGCCCACGGTGCTGATGCCCATCGCCAGCACGATCCCCTCGGCCAGGAGCGTCTCGCGCAGCGCCTGCAGCCGGTCGCACAGCTCCTCCGGGTCGCCGCCCGGGCCGAGCACGGGAATGGCCACGATCTCCGACTGGCGTACCACCGACAGGGTGCGCGCGCCGTGGCCGCCGGTCCTGGCGATCGCCGCGCAGGCGGCGTGCCGGGCGTCGGCGCCCCGGTCGGGGCCTCTGGGCACGGCGGTGCGCAGCCCGAGCACGACCGCCACGACCACGAGCACCGGCGTGCGGCAGTCCGGCGCCAGCCCGTGCGCCTGCGCGGCGGCGAGCTGCGGGCCGCGCGTCGGAACCGTCCCGGCCAGCAGCGTCTCCAGCAGGTCCCGGCTCTCGCGTACCGCCTCGGCCGCCGCGTACTGCTGGAACTCCATGTAGGCGTTGGCCGCGTGCGTGCTGGCGAAGTCGCAGTAGCGCATCAGCGGAGCCGCCAGTGAGAGCGCGGCCTCGTGCCCGGCGAACGAGTGGCCGGCCCGGGAGAGCACGGACTCCCAGAAGACCTGCTGCCCGACGCGGAAGGCGTTGATGTAGTCGGCCAGGGCCAGCCCCGCCCGCGCCCGGCGCGTCGCCGCCTGCCGGGTGAAGGCGATGTCGTCCAGGGTCACCGTCCTGTCTTCGAGCAGCACGGCGAGCTTGCTGCGGTAGTGGCGTGCCACCTGGTCGCGGACGTCGGCCAGGAACGGCTCGTCCTGGGCCGCGTAGGCGGGAATCTCGGCGCGCATCGTCGCGACCGCCATGGCGGCCAGCTCGTCGAGGTCGGCGAGCAGCTCGGAGAGGATCCGCGCGCGCTCGGCGCGCACCGGCTCCACACCAGTGAACGTTTCCATGCTGAAACCACTGGACATGCCCGGGATGATCCATGCTGGTTGCGGACAGGTCAACGGGTCGTAACCGGTCCGAGACAGTCGCTGTGCTCGGCGGACAACCTTCCTGTCACATGTTGGGTGACCGTACCCAATGCGGTCTGTTACGGCCGGATCCTACGCTGACCCCAACTTCAGAACATTCTTCCGCTCGCAGCGCCTCAGGAGGCCGGATGCTGGAAGTACACGATCTTACCGTCCGTTTCGGAGGCATCACCGCGCTGGACGGCGTCGGCTTCTCCGTGGCACGCGGTGAGATGGTGGGGCTCATCGGACCGAACGGCGCCGGCAAGACCACCCTGTTCAACTGCCTGACCCGGCGCTACGACGCCGACGCGGGAACGGTCCTGTACGAGGGCGCGAACCTGCTGGCCATGGCCCCGCACGCCATCGCCGCGCTCGGCATCGCCAGGACCTTCCAGAATCTCGGCCTGTTCCCGCGCATCTCGGTGCGCGACAACGTGCTCGTCGGCGCGCACCATCGCGGGCGGTCCGGATTCCTCAGTGCGGGGTTGCGCCTGCCGGGCGTCGGCCGCGAGGAGCGCAGGCTGCGCGCCGACGCGGACGCCATGCTCGACCGCCTGTCGCTGAGCGAGGTGGCCGACCATCCGGCGGCCGGGCTGCCGTTCGGCACGCTCAAGCGGGTGGAGCTGGCCAGGGCGCTGATCGGGCGGCCACAGTTGCTGCTGCTCGACGAGCCGGTCAACGGGCTCAACTCCGGTGAGGTGGAGGAGTTCGCCGGCACCCTGCGTGCCCTCCGCGACGAGCTCGACCTGACCGTGGTCGTGGTCGAGCACCACATGGGCTTCGTCATGAGCACCTGCGAGCGGATCGTCTGCCTGGACTTCGGCAAGAAGATCGCCGAAGGGCCACCGGCGGAGGTGCAGCGCGATCCCGGCGTCATCGAGGCCTACCTGGGGACGGCGGTATGAGCGAGCTGGTGGTGTCGGACCTGTACGCCGGCTACGGCGGCGCGCAGGTGCTGCACGGCGTGAGCCTCTCCGTGGGCGAGGGCGAGATCTGCGCCATCCTCGGCCCCAACGGCGCGGGGAAGACGACCCTGCTGCGGGCGCTGTCCGGCGTGGTCAAGGGCCGCGGTAGCGTCCGGCTCGACGGGACCGAGCTGCTCGGCAGGTCACCGGACACGCTGGCCAGGCAGGGCGTCGCGCACGTCCCCGAGGGGCGGGGCACCTTCATGCCGCTGACCGTCGAGGAGAACCTGCGCCTGGGCGCGTACGTACGGCGCGACGGCGTGGAAGCCGACCTGGAGCGCATCTACGGCTACTTCCCGGCGCTGAAACCCCGGCTCAAGCAGGCGGCGGGCAGCCTCAGCGGCGGCGAGCAGCAGATGCTCGCCCTCGGCAGGGCGCTCATGCTGCGCCCCCGGCTGCTCCTGCTGGACGAGCCGTCACTCGGCCTCGCCCCGCTGGTCACCCGCGAGCTGTTCCGCATCGTGCGGGCCATCAACGAAGAGGAGCGCACCACCGTGGTCGTCGTCGAGCAGAACGCCCATCTCGCCCTCGGCATCGCCCAGCAGGCGCATGTCCTGGAGACCGGCAGGATCGTCCTGTCGGGCACGGCGGCGCAGATCCAGGCGGACGAGCAGGTCGCCCAGTCCTACCTCGGATACCGGGTTTAGGCATGGCCGGATTCCTGCAACAGATCATCGAAGGGCTCGGCGCGGGCGCCATCTACGCCAGCCTGGCACTGGCGCTGGTGCTGATCTACCAGTTCACCGGGATCGTCAACTTCGCGCAGGGCGAGCTGGCGATGTTCTCCGCCTACATCGCCTGGCAGTTCCTGGCCGTGGGCGTGCCGTTCTGGCTGGCCCTCGCGCTCGCGCTCGCGGTGTCGTTCGTCGGCGGCATGCTCATCGAACGCGTGATCATCCGGCCGGTGGAGGGCGCTCCCGAGCTGACCGTGGTGATCGTCACCGTGGGGCTGTTCATCTTCGTCAACGCCGCCGCGGGCTGGATCTGGTCGTTCCTCATCAAGGACTTCCCCAACCCGTTCCCCAGCGGCGCGATCGAGGCGGGCGGGCTCAGCGTGGGCTTCTCCACCCTCGGCATCTTCGTGGTCGTCGGGCTGGTCATGGGGCTGCTGTACCTGCTCTTCCAGCACACCAAGATCGGCCTGGGGATGCGGGCGGTGGCGACCAACCCCGACTCGGCCCGGCTCGTCGGCATCCGGGTCGGCTGGACGCTGGCGCTCGGCTGGGGGCTCGCCGCCACCGTCGGCGCGGTTTCCGGAGTGCTGGTGGCCCCGCTGCTGTTCCTGGAGCCGAACATGATGGGCGGCGTGCTGATCTACGCCTTCGCCGCGGCCACCCTCGGCGGCTTCGACAGCCCGATCGGGGCGGTCGTCGGCGGCCTGATCGTGGGCGTCGCGGAGACCCTGGCCGGCGCGTACGTCGGCGCCATCGGGTCCGACCTCAAGGTGGGCGTGCCGCTGCTCATCATCCTCGGCGTCCTGCTGCTGCGGCCCCAGGGCCTGTTCGGGCGAGCGGTGGTGGAGCGGGCATGAGCGAGTCGACGAAAGTGACGGGCCGGGCCGATGTGCCTACACAGGGGCAGGCGCCGGTTCGGGCGGCCACGGCACGCTGGCGGTGGGCCGTGGCGGGGCTGCTGCTGGCGGCGGCGGTCTTCGCGCCCTTCCAGCTCGTGCCGTTCCACGTCTTCCAGCTCACCATGGTCCTGGTCTACGCGGTGGCGCTGCTGGGGCTGAACCTGCTGGTCGGGCACGCCGGCCAGATCTCGCTCGGGCACGGCGCCTTCTTCGCCGTCGGCGCCTACGGCGCGGCCATCCTGCTCGACCGGTGGGACGTGCCCTACCTGGTGACGCTGCCGATCGCGGCCGGGGTGGCGTTCCTGCTCGGCCTCGCGCTCGGCCTGCCGGCGATGCGGCTGCGCGGGCTCTACCTGGCCCTCGTCACCCTGGCCATCGCGATCTTCCTGGTGCCGCTGCTCAAGCGGTTCGAGGAGGTGACCGGCGGCTCCATGGGGCTGACGCTGCCCAAACCGGTGCCCCCGGCGTGGACCGGGCTGGCCGAGGACCAGTGGCTGTACTTCCTGGCGCTGGCCGTGGCCCTCATCTCGTTCGTGCTGGCGGCCGGCCTGCTGCGGTCGCGGGTGGGCCGCGCCCTGCACGCCATCCGCGACAACGAGGCCGCGGCCGAGGTCATGGGCGTGCGGCTGTCGTTCTACAAGACGCTCGCCTTCGCCTGGAGCGCGATGTTCGCCGGGGCGGCGGGGTGCGTCTACACGTGGGTGATCGGCTTCGTCTCCCCGGACTCGTTCGTGGTCACGCTCTCGATCACCCTGCTGGCCGGCATCGTCGTCGGCGGTCTCGGGTCGCTGTCCGGCCCGCTGCTCGGCGCGCTGTTCGTGATGTACGTGCCGAGCATTTCGCAGGACATCAACAAGGCCGCGCCCGGCGTCATCTTCGGCCTGCTGATCATCGCGGTGATGTACGTCGCTCCGACCGGTCTCGCCGGGCTGGCAGGGCGCGCGGCTCATTCGATCAAGAAGACCCTCCGGAAGGGGTAAAAGGGATGCGTTTATCTGCGATCGGCCGTACGGCCGTGACGGCCACCCTGCTGATCGCCGCGGCGGCCTGCGGGGGGCGGGAGAGCGGTGGCGGCACACAGGCCACCGCGGCCGCGGGCCAGTGCCAGGGACAGCAGACGACCGGCATCACGGACACGAGCATCAAGCTCGGCGGCATCTACCCGCTGTCGGGGCCCGCGTCCGCGTACGGCGACATACCCAAGGGCATCAAGGCCTACTTCGACTACGTCAACGCCGAGAAGAACGGCATCGGCGGGCGCAAGGTCGAGTTGGTCGTGCGTGACGACGGCTACCAGCCGCCGAAGGCGGTCGAGGAGGCACGCCGGCTGGTCGAGCAGGAGCAGGTGTTCGCGCTCTTCCAGACGCTCGGCACGCCTTCGACGACGGCGACCTGGGACTACACCAACCAGCGGAAGGTGCCGCAGATCTTCGTCGCGACCGGCGCCTCCAAGTGGGGCCTGGACGGCGCCCACCCGTGGACCATCGGCTGGCAGCCCAACTACGTCTCCGAGGCCCGCGTCTACGCCCAGTACCTCAAGACGGAGAAGCCCGAGGCCAAGGTCGCCGTCCTCTACCAGAACGACGACTTCGGCAAGGACCTGCTCAGCGGCTTCAAGAACGCCATCTCGGGCACCAAGGTCACCATCGCCGCCGAGCAGAGCTACGAGGTCTCCGACCCGAGCGTCGACCCGCAGATGCGCAACCTCTCCGAGTCCAAGGCGGACGTGTTCCTCAACATCACCACGCCCAAGTTCGGCTCGCAGGCGCTGGCCGCGGACGCCAAGAACACCTCGTGGAACCCGCTGCACATCGTCAACAACGTGGCCGCCTCCATCACCGTGCTCAAGCCCGTCGGCTTCGAGAACGTGCAGGGCGTCGTGTCGTCCTCCTACTACAAGGACCCGAACGACCCCACGTGGGAGAACGACGCCGAGATGAAGCTCTACAGGCAGAAGATGGAGCAGTACGCCCCCGGCGCCGATCCCAACATCCCGTACCACACCTTCGGCTGGGCCGTGGCCAGCAGCTTCCACAAGGCGATGGAGGCGGCCAAGTGTCCCACCCGGGAAGGGCTGCGCGACTCCGTGCGCAGCCTCCAGGGCGTCCAGGTCGACATGCTGCTGCCGGGCGTGAAGCTGGACACCGCGCAGGGTGACGGCTTCCCGATCGAGTCGATGCAGCTGATGAAGTTCAAGGGCGAGCGGTGGGAGCTCTTCGGCGAGGTCATCGACACGCGCAAGGAGTTCGGCCCGCTGACCGGCTGATCCCCTCTAGTCGTCGGGGCCGTCCGCCTTCGTCGCGAGCACGAGCAGATACTCGTACTCGTAGTGGACCGGCTCGCCCGGCGCCGCCCGGTTCTCCGTGGTGGTGAAGGCGAGCAGGTCCCGGTCGAAGGCGACGGCCCCTTCGGCGTCCAGCCCCTCGCGTACGGCCAGCACCGGGGCGAAGTTGTCCCGGTAGACCTCGAACAGCTCCCTCGGCGTGCCGTCGAAGGTCAGGCGCACGTTCCTGACGGCGGTTTCCAGCCGCACCCCCGGCCGCCCGAGCAGCAGGCGGACGTGCTCCGGCTCGCCCCAGGCGGTGGGCCGCGAGGCGCCCGGCGGCGGCGCGGGGGAGTGGCGTCCGAGCATGTCGAAGAACGCGCCGGCCGAGCCGCCGGGCGTCCAGTTGGCCATGGCCACCGTGCCCCGGCACACCCGCAGCAGCTCGTCCGCCGTCGCCTCGTGGTCGGGCGCGAACATGGCCCCCACGCAGGACAGCACGACGTCGAACTCCCCGTCGGCGAACGGCATCCGCTGCGCGTCCGCCTCTCTCCACTCCAGCTCCAGGCCCTTCTTCGCGGCCAGGCGCTGCCCGATGGCGAGCAGCTCGGGCGTCACGTCGGCCGCCACCACCTCGGCGCCCCGCTCGGCCGCCACGATGGCCGCGTTGCCGGTGCCCGCGCCGACGTCCAGGACCCTCTGGCCCGGCGTGATCGGGCAGGCCGCGACGAGATCCCGGCCCAGCTCCGAGATCAGCTCACCGATCGGCGTGTAGTCGCCCATCGCCCAGAACTCGCGTGCGCTCCTCATGATGTCCTCCTCCTTCCGGGGCCTTCAGGCTCCGCCCCGCGCGCGGACGGCGGAAGTACGAAATCCGTACTTACCCGCCGGGAGGCCGCCTGCGATGGTGGAAAGGTGAAGGGATACGGCCAGTACTGCCCGATCGCGCTGGGCGCCGAGGTCTTCGCCGAGCGCTGGACGCCCATCATCCTGCGCAACCTCATGGTGGGCTGCCACCGCTTCTGCGAGATCCTCGACGGCGCACCCGGCCTGCCGCGCAGCGTCCTGGTCCAGCGGCTGCGCCGGCTCGAACGCCACGGCGTCGTCGAGCGCAGCGGGTCCGAATACCACCTGACGCGGGCCGGAGCCGAGCTCGCGGAGGTGTGCCTGGCACTCGGCGTCTGGGGGGCGCGCTGGCGGGAGGTGCTGCCCGAGCACCTGGACCCGTACCTGATGCTGTGGGCGCTGTCGCGGCTGATCGAGCCGGCCACCCTGCCCAGGCCCAGGATCGTGGTGCGCTTCGAGCTCACCGGTGGCCACCGCCCCGACCGCTACTGGCTGGTGGCGACGGACAAGGGGAACGAGGTGTGCGTCAAGCCACCCGGTTTCGAGGAGGACGGCGTCGTCACCGCCGACGCCGAGTGGCTGATGCGCTGGCACACCGGGGCCGTCTCGCTGGCGAGCGCGCAGCTCGCCGGCGGCATGACCGTCACCGGCCCGCCCTGGCTCGACAGGACGCTGGGCGTATGGGGGAGGCTGAGCCCCTTCGCCCGGGTGCGCCCCGTCAGCTGACCGCGGGCTCGTAGCGGAGCAACACGGCCTGGGAGTCGAGGACGCGCGTCTCGGCGAGCCGCAGGCCGAGGCGGTCCTGCGGCTGCGGGAACAGCTGCTGGCCGCCGCCCAGGACGATCGGGTGCACCACGATGTGCCACTCGTCGACCAGGCCGAGCCCGGTGAGCGAGGACATCAGCTTCGAGCCACCGGTGAGCAGGATGTCCTTGCCCGGCCGCGCCTTGAGCGCGGTGATCTCCTCGGCCACGTTCTCGCGGATCAGCTGGGCGTCCCACTCGACCTTCTCCAGGGTGGAGGAGACGACCACCTTCGGCCGCGCCCGCCAGATGGGCGCGAACTTCAGGTCGTGCGGGTGGTCCGAAATCGACTCCGCGTTCGGCCAGTAGGAGGACATCACCCCCCACACCGTCCGGCCATAGAGGAAGGTGTCGGTCCGCTCGCAGAGCTCGTCGGAGTAGTCCGACAGCTCGGGGCCCATGGCCGCCCAGTCGAACTCGCCGTTCGGGCCCTCGATGTGGCCGTCGACCGAGACGTGGACGTAGTAGACGATCTTTCGCATGGCGTGCTCCTCATCGCTGGTCCCTTTCGCGAGTGGGTCGGAGCCGCCGGAGCGTTCTCTACACGTCCTCGGAAGTTTTTCCGGAAAGTGCGCGGCCGTTGTCGTCGAGGTAGTCGCGCCACGACCGCTCGGGGTGCCAGCCGAGCAGCCGCATGGCCTTCGCGCAGGAGATGCCGGAGGCGTCGGGCCTGCTCAGCGGCCGGATCGGGATGGCCTCGCCGTGGTGTTGCCTGACGAGCTCGGCGAGGTCGCGGCCGCCCGCGTTGTCGGGCGAGGCGATGTAGAACACTTCGTGCCCCGGCAACTCGGACTCGGTGGCCAGCACGATCGCGTCGGCCAGGTCGTACACGTCGATGTAGCTCCACAGGCCCGCGCTCGGCTCGGAGGCGTCGCGGACGTACGGGCCGAGGTTGCGCTCGTAGTTGCCCTCGTGCTGCACCCAGCTCGGGCGCAGCGAGACGCACCGGATGTCCGACCGCCGCACGGCCGCGTCCATGAGCTGCTCGCCGAAGTGCTTGGAGATCGCGTACGGGTCCTGCGGCCGGATGGGGTGCTCCTCGTCCACCGGCGCGTAGTCGGGCAGGAAGGGGCGATCGGCGAAGAAGAAGCCGGGCACGGTCTCGCTGGAGATGTTCACGAACCGGGTCGCGCCGAAGGCGATCGCGGCCTCGATCATGTTGAACGTGGCCATCAGGTTGTTCTGGAACACCACGTGCGGCGGGTTGGCGGTGGGGTCGGGGATCGCGGCGGCGTGCACGACCGCGTCCGCGCCGCGCACCACGGCGAACGCCTGCCCGGCGTCCGTCAGATCCGCCTGCTTGTAGGCGGGTGCGCCGGGCTCGGGCCGCTCCCAGACCGGCCGGGTGACGTCGACCGCGGTCACCTCGTGTCCGGCCGCGACCAGCGCCCGCGTGGCCGCGCGGCCCACCTTGCCATGTGCACCTGTGACGACGACGCGCATGAGCATCTCCTCGTGCTGATTGCGGCACATGCCGGTCAGGGTTTGTCCGGCGGGTCCGGGTAGGCGAAGAAGCGGGTGTGGACGCGGCGGGCGTCGTCGCCGGCCTCCTCGGCGGGCTTGGCGTATCTCATGATGAGCGCCACGTACTCCTCGAAGAACTGCCTCAGCTCCTCCAGCGACACCCGGATCGTGCCCCGTGAGTAGGGGAAGGCGTCGCCCCACTCGCCCGGATCGACGGCCGTCTGGGCCCTGCGGAAGCTCTGCATGTCGTCGGCGATCGCGCGCGAGTTCATCTCGTCGAGGATGGCCCTGGTCTCTTCGTCCTGCTCGCTGCGCAGCGGGAAGCGCAGGTCGGCGGGGACGAAACGCCACCAGCGCTCGCGGCCGTGCGCCCTGTCCGGCAGCTCCTCGACGAAGCCGTGCTTGGCCAGCTCGCGCAGGTGATAGCTGGTGGCGCCGGTGTTGAGTTCGAGGGCGCGGGCCAGGTCGGCGGAGGTCGCGGGACCGTGGGAGCTGAGCTGGTCGAGGATGCGCTGGCGCCTGGGGTGGGCGAGCGTGCGGAGCGCCTCCAGGTCGTTGATCTTGCGCGCGACGTGCTCGGCCATGGGCCTCAACCTAGCCTTCCGGACATAGATTGTGCAATTTCCCCCGCTCCCACCTGGGATACGGCCATCCAGTGTGCACAGCGCACCTTGCAGAATCCACTGTGCACAATTCATTATGCACTCATGTATGCCCATCACACGCAAGCCGGGACCGCGGTCCCCGCCCCGGCGCGCCGCGCCCCCCGGATTCCCGCCGCCATCGCGCTGGTCGCCGTCGTCGCGATGGCCGTCGCCGCCTGGCTCGCCGAGCTGCCACCGGCGCCGGCCGGGGCCGGTGCGCCCCCGTCCGAGTTCAGCGCCCAGCGCGCCTGGCCACACCTGGAACGCATCGCGAGCGGTGGCCCCACGCCCATCGGCTCGGCCGGCGGCGATGCCGTCCGCGACCACCTCGTGGCCGAACTCACCAGGCTCGGCCTGCGCCCGGAGGTCCAGACGGGCGCGGGTGCGCACGCCTTCGGCGGCGGCGTCGTCGCCGGGCTCGCCGAGAACGTCGTCGCCACCATCCCGGGCACCGCCTCCACCGGACGCGTCGTGCTCGCCGCCCACTACGACTCCACCCCCACCACCCCGGGCACCAGCGACGACAAGGCGTCCGTCGCCGCCATCCTGGAGATCGCCCGCGCCCTGCTCACCGACCGGCCGCCACGCAACGACGTCGTCCTCCTGCTCAGCGACGGCGAGGAGCCGGGGATGATCGGCGCCGAGGCCTTCAGCGCGCACCCGCTGGGCCGCGGCGGCGGCGTGATGATCAATCTTGAGGGGCCGGGCAACGCCGCCCCGTCCGCCGTCTACAACGTGACCCCCGGCGGCGCCGGCCTCGTCGGCGCGTTCGCCCGCGCCATGCCGTACCCCGTGGGGGAGTCGGCGCTGGTCGACGCCTATCGCACCACCAGCTTCCACTCCGACCTGACCGTCCTGGAGGAGGACGGGTGGATCGGCGTGGACCTGGGCTTCGCCGGGGGGCGGGCCTACTACCACCATCCGCGTGACACCCCGGCGGCCTTCGACCCCGCCGCGCTCCAGATGCAGGGCGACAACGCTCTTGCCATGGTGCGCGAGGTGGCCGCCGCCGACCTCCGCGAGCTACGGGAGCCTCGCGACGAGGCGTTCTTCGCCGCCTTCGGGCTGGTGTTCCGCTACACGGCTTCGCTGGTGACGCCGCTCGCGGTGCTGGCCGCCGCCGCCGTCCTCGCGTACGCGGTGCTCGCCAGGCTCCGGGGCGGCCCCGCGTCCGGGCTCGCGGTCACGGTGCCCAGGCTGCTCCTCGCGCCGGTCCTCGCCGCCGTCCCCATCCTGGCCGGCGTGGCTCTGGCCACGGGGCTGTGGCCGTTGCTGGTGGCCATGGAGCCCGGTTACGGGGATCTGGTGAGCGATCCGTACGTGCCCGGCCCGTACCGGCTGGCCCTGATCGCCATGGCGGTCGCGGTCGTGTGGGGCTGGTACGTGCTGCTGCGCCGCTGGTCCGGCTCGGTGACGCTCACGGTGGGGGCGCTGTTCTGGCAGGCCGTGATCGGGGTGGCGGCGGCCGGCCTGATGCCGGGCGCCTCGCACTACGGCTCGCTCACCGCGCTGGCCGGGGCCGCCGGCGGGTGCGCGGCTCTCCTGCTGCGCGAGCGGCGGCCCGGGCTCGCCCTGGTCGTGCAGGCCGTGGGCGCCGTGCCGGGGATGGTGCTGTTCACCATCGGCGCGCGGTCGCTCGGCACTCCCACCGGGCTGGCGATGGCGGCACCGGCCGCCGCCTTCTACGTCTTCGCAGCCCTGTCGGCGCTGCCGCTCCTGGCCGCCGTCACCGGGACCGGGAGCCGCCCGGTGCGCGGCCGGTGGTGGCGCGTCGCCGCCGGTCCGCTGGTGGCGGGGGTGCTGGCCGTGGCGCTGGTGGGCGTCGGGGTGAAGGCGAACGGGTTCGGCCAGGATCGCCCCCGCCTGGCGCACCTGGCGTACGTGCTGGACGCCGCCACGGGCACCGGCCAGTGGCTGAGCATGAACGAGCGGCCGCATCCCTGGGCGGCCGAGAAGGCGCCCAACGTGCCCGCCGCCTGGGACCTGCCGCTGCCCTACCAGCAGGTGCCCCCGCGCACCGGCCCGGCGCCGGCGCTGGACCTGGCCGCTCCCGAGCTGACCGTCCTACAGGAGCGACGGGAGGGGGACACCACCGTGCTGCGGGTGCGGGCGCGTTCGCACAGGAACGCCTACCAGCTCAACCTGCACGCCGACGCCCGGATCACCGGGGGGACGATCGAGGTGCCCGGACAGTCGCCGGTGCCGCTGCCCGTCAGTGGCCAGGACCGCGAGGCGTGGCCGTTCGAGGTGCAGTTCTTCGCGCCTCCGGCGGGCGGGGTGGAGTTCGTGCTGCGGGTCGAGGGGCACGGCCGCCCCCGGATGGCGGTCGCGGACGTCACGCTCGGCCTCGACGGCGTCCCCGGCCACCGGCCGCGCCCGCCGGGTGTGGACATGACGCCGTCGGGCGGCGGGCTGCCCACGGACTCCGTCACGGTGGTCCGCGTCGTCTGACCCCCGGTTTCCGAAGGGTGGGCGGTCCCCCGCCGGGGGACCGCCCACCGTGCCGTCAGCTTCGGGCGTCCGCGGCGGCGACCCCCTTGCGGGCGATGCTCGCGTCGTCCCTGCCGGGGATGGACTTGAGGTTGAAGGCGTACCTGGCGGTCGAGTCGGCGATCGCGTCGGAGTTCACGTCCAGCGCGGTCGCGTTGACGTTCGTGATCGTGTCGCAGGCCTGGTGGTAGCAGACGTCGAAGGCCACGCCCGCGGTACCGCCGAACAGCGCGGCCTCCTCCGCCGTCTTGATGTCCTCGGCGCCGGTGAAGATGCCGCCCGACGGGATGCCGACCGCGATGAACGGCCCGTAGTCGGAGCGGCCGTCGAAGTCGGTGCCGATGGTGGGCAGGTTCCGCTTGCCGAAGAAGTTCTCGAGCTGGTCCTCGATCTGCGCCGATCCGGGCGGGCCGGCGGGTGCGCCGGTGGCGTCGGAGTCGTCGCCGTCGTAGAGCATGTAGGCGTAGTTGGGCGAGGCGACCATGTCGAAGTTCAGATAGACCCTGATGCGGTCACGCTGCGCCTGGCTGAGGCTCTCCACATACTGGTCGGAGCCCAGCAGGCCGATCTCCTCGGCGGCCCAGAAGGCGAAGCGGACCTTGTTCTTCACCGGGAAGTGCTGCAGCTGCAGGGCGGTCTCGAGGATGGCGGCGCTGCCCGAGCCGTTGTCGTTGATGCCGGGGCCCTCGGGGACGCTGTCGAGGTGGGCGCCGACCATGACGACGTTGCGCGGGTCGCCGAAGCGGCTCTCCGCGATCACGTTGTCGTCGGTGCCGAGCACCAGGGTGGAGTCGACCTTGAGGCGGATCGTGGCGCCCGGCGTCGCGGCCAGCTCGTTGCCGACGAAGAAGTCGGCGTAGACCATCGGGATGGCGGCGCGCCATTCGCCGATGTCCAGCGGGTTGGCATCGGTCCGGCCCGGCTGACCCTCGTTGAAGACGATGATCCCGGAGGCGCCGGCGAACCCGGCGTTGCGCACCTTGGTGGCGAAGGGGCAGGTGCCACGCTGGATCAGCGCGATGTTGCCGGCCTGGAAGCCGGTGAAGTCCGACTGCTCGCACCCGCTGGTGGAGGTCGGGGTGGGAGTGGGCGGCAGAGTCAGGTCGACGCCCTGGACCGGCGCGGTCACGTCGCCCGCCGGGGAGGGCTGGAAGGTGAAGAAGTCCTCGTTCGGGACGTAGGTCTTGGCGCCCGCGGTCAGGACGGGCGGGGAGTTCTCGGTCCAGCTCTCCACGAAGTTGATCGGCTGCAGGGTGACCTTGTAACCGGCCTTGCGGAGCTTGTTCGCCACGTAGTCGCGGGAGGCGTCGTAGCCGGACGTGCCCGCCGCGCGGTTGCCGCCGTTGGCGGTGGCGATCGCCTGGAAGGCTTGCAGGTGCTTGTTGACGTTGGTGCCCGTGACCTTCTTCACGAGCAGCTTCGCGGCGGCCTCGTCGACGATTCCGGCGTTGGCGGGAGGCGCGAGGGCGAAGGGAAGGGATAGTGCCGTGACCAACGTGAGGGCACGGATGGCGCTTTTCCGAAAACGAGCGATCATGTCGGACTTCCCCTGGGACAACTTGATGCAGTCATGCGCGGAGTGAGCGCGGGACCATCTCGGTGGATGGCTAGAGAAAGTTATGCACGGCACCTTCAATCCCCCGATTGCGTGCCTAAGGGAAGTTAATACCGCGACCTATCCATGAAAAGACCCACTCAGCCCATGCTGTGTGCCAGATTTGGGACAATCTCGCAGTTGACGGTCGTAGCTCCGATGTCTATAGCGGACCGCGCCGCCACGGCCCCCGGATGGCGTACGTGCGCCCCGGCGGATCCAAGGCGGCGGTGCTGCCGAGCTGGTTGACGAACAGGACGGAGCCGTCGGGGCTGAAGCAGGCCCCCGCGAACTCGCTGTCGTCGGCGATGTTCACCGCGAACTCGAACGGCTGGCCGCCGCGCGGGTCCAGCCCGATCAGCCGGTTGACGTTGAGCAGGCCGGGGGCGAGCGGGTGCGGGTCGGCGTCGGCCGAGGAGGCGTCGTCCTCGCACAGGACGATGCCGCCGCGCGGGGTGAAGGTGAGGTTGTCGGGCGAGTCGAGCTCCTTGCGCCCCGGAGACTCGTACACCAGCACCAGCGTGCCCCCGCCGCGCCGGCCGGGCAGATACTGCCAGACCTGGCCGTATCCCTCCAGATAGCCGTCGGCGCCCGGAGCGTCACCGCTCTTGACGTCGCCGCCGCTGGTGGAGTTGAAGAACACCGCGCCGTCGCCCCACCAGCAGCCCTCCAGGCGGTTGAACTTCGCGCCGCCCTTGGCCAGCCCCTGCTGGGTGCAGGTCGGAGCGCCGCCCTCGAGATCCGGGTCCGGGGCGTCGATCCGCACCCACTCGACCGGCAGCCGGGCCCCCATCCGCTGGCCCTCTCGGCAGTCGTAGCCGTCCACGCCCCTGACCTTGAGCATCTCCAGCACGCCTCCGGCGGCCAGATCGCGCGGGTCACGTGGGCGGAACCGGTAGAACCCGTCGGGCTTGCCCGAGTCGTCCTCCGTCTCGTACACGTATCCGGTGCGCGGGTCGACGGCGACCGCCTCGTGCGAGAAACGGCCCATCGCGGTGAGCGGCATCGAGGCGGCGGGCCTGCCGGGCTCGGGGCCGCGCAGTGGCACCTCGAAGATGTAGCCGTGCTTGCGCTGCCACCCGTTCGCCGGTCCCGCGGTCGTCTCCTCGCAGGTCAGCCAGCCGCGGTCGTGCAGCATCCGGCCGCCGGCGCAGTTGATGATCGTGCCGTTGAGGCTGACGAAGTGGCGCAGCACCTCACCGCTGCGCAGATCCACCTCCAGCGTGGTGGTACCGCCGACGCCCAGCTCGTCGTACCTCTCCGAGCCCGGCACGTGGACGCGGCCTTCCGCCGTCCCCGGAGGCGTGCGCACCTCGTGGTTGCGGATGAGGCGGACGGTGCCGCGGCGGGTGCCGGGGAAGGCGGCCATGCCGTCGTGCGCGATCGGCGTCGGCACGCCGTCGGACATGGGCGTGCCGGTCCTGCCCAGCACGACGTAGGAGAAGCCGGCGGGCAGGGCGAGCAGCTCCTCGCCGGTGTTCCCGGCCGGGGCGCGGCGGAGCGGGCCGTACCCGGAGCTGCCCGAGGGCACCCGGCCCGCGTCGGCCCAGGCCGCGTGGGCGCCCAGGGTTTCGATGGCGACGCCGCTGGCCAGCACGCCGCCGGCGGTCAGGAAGGATCGGCGATCGAGCGCACTCATGGGGTTCCCCTCGGGATGGGATGAATGCTGCTTGGTTTCCACAGCGTAAACGCGCATTGCACCACCAAATAGGCCCAATAGATCGCGGCGCACCGCATAGCCTGAAGGTGATCGAACGCGAAGGGGCACGGGTGTTACAGCGGGTCATGCGGATGGTGGTCGCCGTCACGGTGGTGGTCTGCGCCCTCATTCCGGACAGCATGGTCACCGCCGTCACCGGAGCCCTGGGTCCCGCCGAGGAGTGCCCGCCGAGGGACACCCGGGTCACGACCCCCTACCCGATCACCGGCTACTGGGTCATCCCGCGCGCGGACCGGTGCGTGACGCAGCGGCTGGTGGAGGCGGTCCACGGGGTGGGCGGCGACACGCTCATCACGTTCGGCGCGCGGATCCTGCCCGCCGAGGTGGACCGCGCGGGCCGGATCACCGGCGAGCTCGCCGCCGCCTTCGCCGGCTGCGTCGAGGACGGCAAGCCGTGCTATCAGACCGCGCGTGAGGCGGCCTCCGTCCGCCAGGTCTACACGTACGTGACCAGCGAGCGGTTCGGGGACGCGGTGCTGCGCTGCCCCGGGCTGGACCGGCGAATCGAGAGCGGCGGGCGCATCTACTACCGCCTGATGCTGGGCGGCACCTGCTCCTCGGGCGGCCACGACCTCCTGCTGATCGCGACCGACGGTGACGGGGTGGGCAACCTGCTCGGCGAGGCCGCGGCGTACGGGATGCGGGTCTTCCCCGGCCTGCCCGTGCCGCCCAAGGACGCCGTCAAGCCGTGGCTGCCCGATCTGGCGCACCTGCCGGCGCTGAACGAGCTCACCGCGCGGGTGCTGGCCGACTACAGGCAGCGGTACGGGGCCTCACCGGCGCTCGGCGGCGTGTACCAGTCGTTCGAGCTCGCCATGCGGGACCGGGCGGACGACGACCCGATCATCGCGCTGTACGCCGCGCAGCACGGGGTGGTCGCCGCCGGGCTGCCCGGCGCGAAGATCATGGTCAGCCCGTTCTGGGACGCGCGCCGGGGCCGCGGGTTCCCGCCCGAGCAGGTGGGGGAGGGGTTCGCCGACATCGCCGCCACCCGGGCCGGCGCGCCGATGGCCATCGCCATCCAGGACGGCCGCGGCGTGGGCAAGGTGCCCGTGTACGGAGCGGACGAGACCGACGCCCCCGTCGGGCCCCGGCTGGCGCCGGTCGTCGGCCAGGTCACCAATGGCGCGGCCTACTACGGCTCCACCCGCGACTACGTGGCGGTGGCCGCCCGCGAGGTCGTGCCCGGGGTGGAGCTGTGGGTGAACGTGGAGGTCTTCGAGCCCACCCAGGTGGCGGGCGAGTGCGGCAGGGCCAACCCGTTCCCGCTGCGCGGCCGCGCCACCAAGAGCCGGGTGGACGAGCAGGTGGCGGCCGTGGGGCGGAACGCCACCAAGATCATCTCGTACGGCTGGGATCCGTTCCTGACCTGCCGGCTCGACCTCACCACCCCCTCGCTCGGCGACGACCTCGCGGCGGGCTGGCAGCAGCCCATCGTCGTCGACGCCCGCCGGGCGGACGGCGGGATCGCGATCGAGGGCTATCGGCTGGGCGGGGGCGAGCTGCGGTTCACCTACCAGCAGCGCGGGGGCGGCGCCACGACCGTGACCGCCGTCCCGGAGCGGCACGGCGCCGTGGCCGGTGCGGTGCCCGCCGGTCTCGAGACGGTCTGGGCCCCCTTCGAGGCAACCGACCTCGATCCGGGGCGGCCGTGGATCTCGATCACCGCCAGGAACGGCGCCGGGCACACGAGCACCGGAGGCCACGCCTTCCACGGCGGGTCGTAGGGGGCCCGGGGGCAGGGAATGCCAGACGCCGGCCCGCAAGTCGTAGCCGCGGCGGGGAGCCGACATGGCGGAAGTAGTTGCCCGTCCGGTAATAGTGATATTTGAGACAGAACACATCTCCTGAGCACGATGGTGGCTGGATGCGGAGCGGATGAGCACGGACGGGCGTGGGATCGCGGGCCGGGTGGTTTCTCCGGTTCTGGTCGGGCGCGACGGGGAGCTGGGCCGCATGATCGGCGCCCTGGCCGTGCCGCCGTCGGTGGTCGTCATCGAGGGCGAAGGGGGCATCGGCAAGTCCCGCCTGGTGACCGAGTTGCTGGCCCGGCCGGAGGTCGCGGGGCGGCGGATCCTGAGCGGCGGCTGCAGCCAGATCAGGGAGCCGTTCCCGCTGGGGCCGGTCGTCGAGGCGCTGCGATCCGTGGGCGGTGACCTGGAGGGAGCGGTGCTGTCGCCGGTCGCGGGCGCGCTGCGGGCCCTCTTTCCCGAGCTGGCGCCCGTGCTGCCACAGCCTCCCGATCCGCTCGACGATCGGGCGGCCGAGCGGCATCGGCTGTTTCGCGGCCTGAGCGAGGTGCTGGCGGCGCTGGGCACGGCGGTGCTCGTCGTGGAGGATCTGCACTGGGCCGACGAGCAGACGGTCGAGTTCCTGTCGTACCTGCTGGGCAATCAGCCCCGCACGCTGTCGGTCGTGCTGACCTACCGTGGCGAAGAGGTGCCCGCCGGGGTGCGTGCGCTGACCGCGCGTCCCGCCGACGCGCTCACCCGCGAGCACGTCGTGCTCGTGCCGCTGGACGAGGGCCAGACCCGCGAGCTCGCGGCCGCGATCCTCGGCAGCGACCAGGTCTCCGAGGAGTTCGCGGCACACCTGTGCGGGCGCGCCTCCGGACTGCCGCTGGCGATCCAGGAGCTGCTGGCGCTGTTGCGGACACGCGGGGCATTGATCCCGTGGGCCGGTGGGTGGGCACGCAAGGAGCTGGACGAGCTGGACGTGCCGAGCGGCGTGCGCTCCTCGGTGCAGGAACGGGTGGGGCGGCTCTCTCCGGCTGCCAGGGCAGTCGCGGAGGCGGCCGCGGTGCTCCAGCTGACCTCGCCCGTCCCGGTGCTGACCGGCGTGACCGGCCTGCCCCCGTCGGCCGCGGCCGACGGGGTGGACGAGGTGCTGGACGCCGGCCTGTTCGCCGAGCGGGAGGGGACCGTGGGATTCCGGCACGTGCTGGCATCCCAGGCGGTGTACGAGGGCATCCCCCTCGGACGCAGGCAGGCTCTGCACTCCGCGGCCGCGGACGCCGTCCAGAGCCTGGTGCCCGTGCCGCTCGGGCAGGTGGCACACCATCTGCGGCAGGCGGGCCGGGACGACGAATGGGTGGCGGCCGCCAAGCGGGCCGCGGACCAGGCGGTGGAGCTCGGCGACGACGGCGAGGCCGCACGTCTCATGGAGGAGGTGCTGCGTCGCGCACGGCTGCCGGCGCCGGACCGGGCCGAGCTGACGGTGCGGCTCGGGTGGGTGGCCACCGAGGTGCTGCACGTTCCCGACGTCTGCGATCTGTTCGTCACGGCGCTGAACGATGACCTGCCCCGGGCCGTCCGCGGAGAGCTGCGGCTTCTGCTGGCCCTGCACCTGAACCTCGCCCGGTCTGACCCCGCACGAGAGCGGCGGGAGATGGCCGCGGCCGTCGGCGACCTGAGTGATCGGCCGGAGCTGGCGGCCTGGGCGATGATGGCGCTGGGATTGCCGACGGCACCGGGAACCCGGCCGGACGAGCGCGTCGAGTGGCTGGATCGGGCGCTGGAGACGGTGCCCGAGATCGGCGATCCGACCATGCGCCTCTACCTCCTTGGCAAGATCGTGATGGCCCTGGTGCTGATCGGCGATCCGCGCTGGCGCGAGCTGGCCGATCGGATGGAGAAGGACGTCGACGAGCTGCCCACGCACCGCCGTACCGTCAACGTGCACTTCTCGATCGGGGCCGGCGCGGTCCTGACCGGTGATCACCACCTGGCCCGGCGGCTGCTGGCGACGGCACTGGAGCGCAGCGCGGAGATCGACGCCACCGGAACCATCGCCGTGCGTTGCAAGTCCTGTCTCCTCCAGGTCGCCTACCTCAGCGGGGCCTGGGAAGGGCTGGCCGAGGAGGTCAGGAAACTCCGCGTGGAACTCAGCGAGCGGCCCGAGCGCGATTCCGTGGCGTTGGTGGCCGCCGGGTTGCTGCTGGCGGAGGGCGAGCTCGACCTGGCGCGGAGCCGGTTCCTGGACGGGATGCGGATCGGCCTGACGACGGACGTGGCGGACCTGCCCTTCGCCGTGACCGCCCTGCTTCGACTCGGAATCGCGCGCGGCACCGCGGTGGCCGCGCTCGCCGAGACCGCCGAGGCCGTCGCCGCCTGGGAGAAGCACGGGTTGTGGCCGCTGGGTGTGCGTGCCCTTCCGGCGCTGACCGAGGCGCTGCGTGCCGCAGGCCGGCAGGAGGAAGCCGCTGGAGTCGTGGCGCGGTACGAGTCGCGGCTGCGCGGGCTGGTCGCGCCGCTGGCCGCACCCGCTCTGGAGCATGCCCGCGGGCACCTGGCCGCGAGCGCCGGGCGGTGGCGGGAGGCCGTGGGTCACTTCACCGGCGCCGCGGCTGGATACGAGAGGCTACCCGCCGCCTACGAGGCCGCCCAGGCGAGCGAGCAGGCGGCGGCGTGCCTGTTCGAAGCCGGTGACGACACGGCGGAGCAGGCGCTCAAGGACGTCCTCGCGGCGTACGAGCGGCTGGGAGCGCGCTGGGACCTGGACCGGGCCATCTGGCTGGGGCGCAGGCACGGGCTGCGTGCCGGCAGCGCGCGACGCCGGGGCGCGGACGGCGGCGGCGACGGCGGCGACGGCGGGGCCGGCCGGGGGCTGACGGCCCGGCAGCGCGAGGTGGCGCGGCTGGCCGCGACGGGCCTGACCAACCAGCAGATCGCCAGGGAGTTGTTCCTGTCGACCAAGACGGTGGACAAGCATCTCAGCGCCGCCATGCAGAAGTTCGGCGCGCGCTCGCGCACCGAACTGGCCCGGCAGCTGGAACGCCCCCCGGAGGACTGATTGGGGAATTTTCCCCATATGGCTCCCATACCCCCCAGGTGACGTGGCGACGATGCTTGCCGCATGTCTGACGAGCCCGCGACCGATTCCGATCTGGACGAGGTCCCCGATCAGGGACCGGAGGCGTCCGAGGGCGAGGCCGAGCAGAGCACCCAGGAAGGCCCGCCGCCCGACGGATTCGTCCCCCTCTGAGCCACCCCCATTCACGATCTTGCAGAAAGGCAGCCCCTTCATGCCTACCAACGGATTACTCCCGGGGAGGACCGCGTGAAACGCGCCGTCCTGCTGTCCTCGCTCCTCGCGCTGGCCGCGACCACGCTGTCGCCGACCTCCGCGGCGATGGCCGCCGAGCCGCCGGCGGCGGCCCCCGTCACGCTCACGGGCGTCGGGCCGGGCCCGCACGTCATCACCCTGGTCACCGGGGACAAGGTCACGCTCACCGAGGCCGCCGCCGGCCGCTTCGACGTGAAGACCGAGCCCGCCACCCGCCCGGACGGCCACCGGCCGCGACTGGTCACCCAGACCACTCCCGCGAGCGTCTACGTCCTCCCCGCCGACGCGATGCCCGCCATCCAGGCGGGGCGGGTGGACCGGCGGCTGTTCGACGTCAGGTATCTGGCGGAGAACGGCTACGCCGACGACCGGACCAAGCAGGTCCCGGTGATCGTCCAGTACCCGAAGGACCGCGAGGTCAACACCCTCAAGCGAGCGGCCGACGCGATCCCGGCCAGCGCCCCCACCCAGACCCTGGACAGCATCCACGCCTCGGCCGTGAGCGTCACCAAGGCGGAGGCGGGGGCGTTCTGGAACGCCGTGCGAACCGTACCCTCGCCCGGACTGAAGGCGTCCGACACGCTGAGCGGCGGGATCGCCAAGCTGTGGCTGGACGGCAAGGTCAAGGCCGTCCTGGACGAGAGCGTGGCGATGATCGGCGCGCCCGCGGCCTGGGCCGGGGGCCACGACGGCACCGGGGTGACGGTCGCGGTGCTGGACACCGGCGTCGACGCCACCCACCCCGACCTCGCCGGGAAGATCGCCGACTCCAAGTCCTTCGTCCCCGACGAGGCGGTCACGGACGGCCACGGCCATGGCACCCACGTGGCCTCCACCATCGCCGGCTCCGGAGCGGCCTCCGGCGGCACGCGCAAGGGCGTGGCTCCGGGCGCTCAGCTGGTCATCGGCAAGGTGCTGAACGACAACGGTTCTGGCACTGACTCCGGGGTCATCGAAGGCATGGAGTGGGCCGCCGCCAGCGGCGCCAAGGTCGTCAGCATGAGCCTGGGCGACGGGCCCACCGACGGCACCGATCCGCTCAGCCAGTCGGTCAACAGCCTGAGCGCCTCCACCGGGGTCCTGTTCGTCATCGCCGCGGGCAACGCCGGTGGCGCTGCCGGGACCGTGGCCAACCCCGGGACGGCCGACGCCGCGCTCACCGTCGCCGCGGTCGACAAGCAGGACGGGCTGGCCGACTTCTCCAGCCGCGGTCCGCGGTTCGGCGACTCGGGGCTCAAGCCCGACATCGCCGCGCCCGGCGTGGACATCGCCGCCGCCCGTGCGGCGGGCACCGCGATGGGCTCCCCCGTCGACGACCACTACACCGCGGCTTCCGGCACCTCGATGGCCACCCCGCACGTCGCGGGCGCTGTGGCGATCATGGCCCAGCTGCACCCCGACTGGAAGGGGCCGCTGCTCAAGGCCGCGCTGATGTCCACCGCCAAGGACGACGGATTCACCGTGTACGAGCAGGGCGCCGGGCGGACCGACCTCGCCAAGGCGTACACCCAGCGGGTCTTCGCCACCACCGGTGGCGTCGACTTCGGCTCGGTGACCGAGGAGGGCGAGCCCCTGCGGCGGGAGCTCTCCTACAGCAACCTCACCGACCAGCCGGTCACCCTCACCCTCACCGCCGCCCTGCGCACCACCAGAGGCTCCGAGGCCGGCGGCAAGCTGGCCACGGACCCCACGCTCACCGTCCCCGCGGGCGGTACCGCCACGACGACCGTCACCCTCGAGACGGCCGGTCTCGCTCTCGGGAGCTACACCGGCGTGGTGACGGCCGTGGCCGGCGACGTCCGGCTGACCACCCCGGTCGGCCTGGTGCGGGAGGCTCCGACGGTTCAGTTGACCGTCCACACCATCGGCTGGGACGGCAAGCCGTTGTCGCCGTGGTATCAGCAGACTCTCGACATCGACGGCGAGAAGGGATACATCGACGGCACCGTGCTGTCGACGGAGGGGACCACGGTCACCCGGGTCCCGGTCGGCACGCACCATGTGATGCTCATGGCGGGCGCGGTGGACTCCGACGACCGCTACAACACGGTGTCGCTGATCGCCCCGGAGGTCACCGTCACCGGTGACACCGAGATCACGCTCGACGCCCGGCAGGCCTCCCAGATGCGCTTCAGCACCCCGAAGCCCGCCGAGCCGCTGAACACCTTCTGGGTCGCCGCCACCCAGCGGACCATCGCCAACGGCCTGACGTACGCCACCAGGATGGAACCGGACTCGCAATTCAGCACGTGGGAGAAGTTCTGGGTCACCCCCACCAAGCCCGTCACCAAGGGCAAGTTCCGCTTCTCCGGCCAATGGACCCTGGGGCAGGCCCAGGTCACCATGAGCGCGGGCAAGCACAAGCCGATCACCCTGAATCCGGTCGCCCCCCAGCACCAGGGCTTCTCGGACGGCGAGCGCCAGAACGAACTGCCCGGCTGGAAGCCGTTCACCGGGACGCAGAACCTGCCGCTCGTCGACATCGGCGAGGGCCGGCCCGAGGACATCGCCGGGAAGGACCTGCGCGGCAAGCTCGCCCTCGTTGAGACGGGGTTGACGCCCGAAGGCGAGCTGGCGTGCCACATCATGATCACGAAGGTCACCTCGATCCGCGAGGCAGGTGCGGCCGGATTCGTCATGTTCCCGTCGAAGGGCGGCGCCTGCGGCCTGCCGATGAACATCTACCAGGCGATCAACACCGGCGATCCCCAGCGCGTCGACATCTCCAACGTCTCCCTGTCGAACAAGGAGGGACTGAAGCTGCGTGCCCGGCTCGCGAGCGAACCGGTCAGCGTCCGGGTGACCGGCACGCCGCAGACGCCCTACTCCTACTTCCTCAAGCCGTACGCCGAGGGCAGCGTGCCGAAGTCGCTGCACTACACCTTCACCGACAAGCAGCTCGCCCAGATCGACATGGACATCCATGCCAGTAAGCCGACCGGCCACAACAACTGGCGCATGATCTACAAGCAGGACGACGTGGTGACCACGGTGACGGCCACCTCGATGTGGTCGCGGGTGGCCTTCACCGCTCCGAGCACCAGGACCGATTACGTCGGGCCGATCGATCCTCAGGTCATCCACTCGCACGGCATGAGCTCCACCAGCGTCGACGGGACGGCGTCCGGCGAGACCCGCTTCCGCCTCGAGAAGTTCGACCGTCCCGGCCGTACCCGGCAGCAGTGGTTCACCGCCGGCCTGACGCCGGGTGCCTTCACCGCGTCGGACAAGGTCTATGCGACGGCCGACAAGGACGCGGCGCCGGCCACCACGCTGGGCCTCGACATGCTGTGCGTCGTCTGCGTGCACGGTGACACCCTGTGGGCGGAGGTCGGCATGGCCGGCACGCCCGACAAGCAGCCGATCAGCACCGCGTTCTGGTCGTTGGACCTTCCCGCGACCCCGGACTTCGACGTCCATCTCTATCGGGACGGAACGGAGATCCCCAACCTCAAGCGGCCCTATCTGGACAAGCTCCCCATGTTCCCGCTGCCCAAGGGCTCCGGCACCTACCGGCTGACCGCGAAGAACGCCGCGCACGACGCCGAGTGGACGTTCCAGGCTCCGCCGGCCGAGAAAACCGCCCTGCCGGGAGCCGCCTGCGGGATCTGGCACTACACGGAGACCTACCTGCCATGCCGGCCGACCCCGGTCGTCTTCGCCGGATACGACCTGGACGACTCCCTGTCGATGGACAACACCGTCCGCGCCGGTCGATCCCACAGGTTCACCGTCGAGGCCTACCACTCGCCGTCCCCGGCGAAGATGCCGAAGATCGCCGGGCTCAAGCTGTGGATGAGCACCGACGACGGCGCCAGGTGGACGCCCGTCTCGGTCAAGCGCGACCGTGACGGCACCTACACCGCCACCACCCGCTACCCGTCCCTGCGCGACACCAAGGGCGCGGTCAGCCTGAAGGTCGAAGCCTGGGACGCCGAGGGCAACCGCCTCAAGCAGACCAGCACCCGCCTGTTCAACCTGCGCTGAACCGTCCGCTGATCGAAGAGTCTGCCGGGCGGCGGGGATCTCCCCGCCGCCCGGCAGTTCCGTGTCCGCGGCCCCTCAGCGTCAAGGGCGGGACCGCGCGGGGCGGCGTGGCGGCAGCAGATCAGAGCGTGGGTGGCCGGTTTTCGCCCAGTATGCGAGCCGGGAACCTTGCGCAGGGAATTCCGGTGGTCGTCGTGACCGCCGCCGCCGTGCAGACACACGCGCTGCCCGGCGTCGTCTGGGACTGCCTGCTGCCCGGCCTGGATGACGCCAGGCCGGCTTTCAGGGGACGATCGAGTCCACGTAGCCGCCGTCGACCCGGACCGCCGCGCCCGTCGTGGCGGAGGCGAGGGGAGAGCTCAGGTAGACCACCAGGTTCGCGATCTCCTCCGGCTCGATCAGCCGCTGGAGCAGCGACTGGGGGCGGTGCTCGCGCATGAACGCCCGCTGCGCCTCCTCCCACGGCAGGTCGCGGTCGACGAGCTGGTAGACGAAGTCCTCCACGCCGCCCGTGTGGGTGGGCCCGGCGATCACCGAGTTGACCGTGACCCCGCTGCCCGCCGCCTCCTTGGCGAAGCCCCGGGAGACGGCCAGCAACGCGGTCTTCGACATGCCGTAGTGGATCATCTCGGCCGGGATGACGATGGCGGAGTCGCTGGCGATGTACTGGACGCGGCCCCAGGACCGGTCGCGCATGCCGGGCAGGTAGGCGCGGGTCAGCCGGATGGCGGTCAGGACGTTGACCTCGAAGTAGCGCCGCCACTCGGCGTCGGTGATCTCCAGGGCCGGGGTCGCGCCGAAGATGCCGAGGTTGTTGACCAGGATGTCGACCTGCGGAAGCTCCCGCAGCACCTGGGCGGTGCCCTCGTCGGTGGCGAGGTCGCCGGGCGCCGCGACCAGGTCGGCGTCCGGTGCCTGGCCCAGGATCCGCTCGATGGCCGCGCCGACGGAGGCCTCACCGCGCCCGTTGACGGCCACCCGTGCCCCGGACCGGGCAAGGCCGGTGGCGATGGCGGCTCCGATGCCCTGGGTCGAGCCCGTGACCAGCGCGGTCTTTCCGGTGAGATCGATGTGCACGCCTGCGACTCCTCCACTGGATCTTGCTGTGCGGTCATTGTCCGCGATGCCGCCCGGGGGAGTGCGGCACGGTCACGGTGTGTCGCCCGGCCGCCGCCAGAGCCGCTCGCCGTCGTCGAACCGCTCGGTGGGCAGGAGCCCGACCCTGCGGGCGACGGCGGCCGAGGCCGCGTGGCGGGGGTGGATGTGCGCCTCGATCGTGGCGACGCCGCGCCCGTCCAGCCAGGTGACCAGAGCCTGGGCGGCTTCGGAGGCGTACCCCTGGCCCTGCTGGCGCGAGCCCACCACCCAGGCGATCTCCGCCCGCCGGCCGCCGTCCGTGATCGTCGCCTGCACGTAGCCGACCGCCTCGCCGCCGGCCGTGCGGATGATCCAGTTGTGCCATTCCTGGCCGCTGTCCGGGGAGCCCGCGGCCTGCCTGGTGTAGCGGACGCGCAGTTCCTCCAGCGAGGGCGCCGAGCCACCGATGAACGTGTAGAGGTCCGCCCCGCTCAGCACCTCCACCATCTCTTCGGCGTCGCTCACCGCCAGGGGGACGAGACGGATCCGCTCAGGTGTGCCGGCCATGCCACCTCCGTACGTTCGCGAGGCCGCGAGCCTACAGCGGTCCGGTCCCCGGCTGGCGGCGCCGCGTCAGCCGGCGGGAGCGGCTGACGGATCGTGCCTGTCCAGTGACTTAGTGTGCTGACCAGAGTGGATCAGCTGACGCCTCGGGGGATCGATGTCACGCCGAATGACCCTACTGGCGCTCGCCGTCGCGAGCGTCACCCTGACAGTGCCCGGCCCGGCGGCGGCCCGGAGCGTGCCGCCGCCGCCGGACGCATCTCCGGTGATGGACCCGAAGCGGACGGTGGACTACTGGACGAAGAGCAAGCAGTCCGAGGCGGACGCGCCCGAGCACACCTCGGGCGGGGCCGAGCGGCGGCTGACCGTGCCGGAGGGCAGCCGGCTCACGCCGGACGGCGACGCCAACGGCTACGGCCGGATGCCCAGGCCGTACAGCGCGGCGGCGGCCAGCCGGATCACCGGCCGGTTGTTCTTCGTCGACGCCGACGGCGGGCGCAGGTCGTGCAGCGGGTCGGTGGTGCGCTCGGCCGGCGGGCTGCTGGTGGCGACGGCCGCGCACTGCGTCTACGGCGTCTCCCGGCAGACCGGCCAGGGCACCTGGTCGTCGAACATCGCCTTCGTGCCCGCGTACGACGGCCACGGCCAGAGCGCGAACGAGACCGCGCCGTACGGCGTGTGGGGGGCGCGGCGTGCCTGGAAGCCCCAGCCCTTCACCGGCGCACAGCCGTGGAACTGGGACTCCGTGTACGATCTCGCGCTGGTCGAAGTCGGCAGGAGCGGCGGCGCCACGTTGCAGGACACCGTCGGCGCCTTCACTCCGATGCGCAACCAGGGCGGCGACTACACGATCACCAGCCTGGGCTATCCCAGCGACCTCCCGTACGACGGGACGCGCCAGCTCTGGTGCCTCGGCCGCACGACCGTCGCGCCCGGTTACGCCCAGCCGGCCGGGCAGACGGCCGGGCGGCTGCACACCGTCAACTGTCACCTGTTCGGCGGCAACAGCGGCGGGCCGTGGCTGGACAGGAGCAGCGGCATGCTGGTCGGGGTGCTGTCGTCCGGGGCGGAAAACGCGTCGCCCGACGGCTACACGGTGGCCAACCCGCTGGGCCCCGGCAGTTACGGGGCGCTGGTGCGGCAGGCGGACCCCGGCGGGGTGTACGACTCGCTCTCGGTCAAGGGGGCCGGCTCGGCCAGGCGCCTCACCGCCACCGTGCGGATGCGCGGGCTGATGGCGGCCGCGCGGGTGCCCGTCACGTTCGGCCTGCCTCGTGGGGTCCGCCCGGCGCCCGGGACGCCGTGCGCGGTCGTGAGGCGGAAGGTGACGTGCACGATCGCCGTCGTCGCGCCGGGCCGCCCGGAGCGGGTGAGCATCCCGATCCGGGGCGCCGCCGCGCGGGCCAGGTTCACCGTGTCGGTGGCGGCCACCTTCCTGGACCCGGATCCGCGCGACAACACCCACGCCTTCTCGACGGCTCCCGGCAGGTGAGGTCTGCTCCACGCCATGGCAGGGCGCGGCTACGGCAAAGGATCGCGTGTTGGCCGGACCGGTCCGCCGCCCGTTCTGGCAGCGTCTACGCGGCTGCGAACATCGATGGAGGGGCTTATGCGTGCTGTCGGGGACGAAGAGCAGTTCGAACGCCTGCTCTCCGCTGCGAGCTCCTACTGGGGCAAGCGCCCCTCCCGGCCGGGGACCTGCGTGGTGGCCGAGGCACTGCACCAGGACATCCGGGTGATCGTGCGCAACCTCCTGCTCGCGAACGCGATCTGCGAACTGACCTCGTCGAGGCTCGTCGTGCTCACCGGCACCGACCGGGAGTGGAGCAGGCTGCTGTGGGACGACTTCGACACGGGGCGGGTGCGGCGGCTGGCCGAGGCGTTCGGCGCGGCGGAGGTCGTCGACGTGCACGACCTCGTGGACCGCAGGCTCGCCGACGAGGGCGACAGCCCCGCCGAGGGGATCAGCCCGGCGGCGCTGGACGCTCTGGAGAAGGCGACGCTGCTGCGGCTGAACCGGGTGCCCAGGCTCCCCGCCACGCAGGACGAGCGGTGGCGCGCCCGGCGCGGGCGGGCCAGGGCGCTGTCCGCCGTCTACGACCGGCTGTTCGCCGAGTTGTCGCCTGCCGCCCTCGTCACCAGTGAGGTCGACTACGACCAGTGGGGTCTGGCGGTCGAGACGGCCGTGCGCAGGCAGGTCCCGGTCGTGCACGTGCGGGGCACGGGCTCGCTGCGCGCGCAGGCGCTCTTCCCGGGGCAGGGCACGGGCGCCTTCCGCGAGGAGCTGACCGGCCGGCTCGCCCGCTTCTTCGACGAGAGCGTGTGGCCGCACCGGGACCTCGTCCAGCCGGGTGCGGAGCTCGTGGCCTGGCGGGCCAAGGGGGAGCGGGGCAGCTGGTGGCGGGGCGGCAGCGTGAACTCGTTCGAGCTGCGGACGGAGACGGAACGCCGCCAGCTTCGCGGGCACGGCTGCGACCGGTTCGGCATCGACCCGGACCGCCCCACTTTCACCGTGTTCCAGCACGCCGTCTCCGATGCGGTCGGAGCGAACCGCGAAATATTCGATGATTTCGCGGAATGGCTTGAGGAGACCGCTGATTTCGCCGCAGCTGAGGAGTCGGTGAACTGGCTCTTCCTCGACCATCCGGCCCAGGCCGGCCACGACACGACCGGCCACTTCGAATCCGTCGCCGCGCGCCACGCCCACCGCTCGCACCTGGCCTTCATGCCCAGGGCGGCGCTGTCGAGGAACATGCTGTGGAGCATGAGCGACGTGGGCGTCACGGTCCGCGGCGCGGTGTCGTGCGAGCTGCCCGCCTTCGGCATCCCCGTCATCCAGGCGGGCTGGTCGGAGTGGAGCGGCTGCGGGGTGTCGCACGTGGCCGAGACGCGCGCCGACTACTGGCGGCTGCTCGCCGACTCGGTCGCCAAGCACGTCAAGGGCGAGTCCTCGCTGGAGCCGGAGCAGCGGGAGCGGGCGCGGCTGTGGCTGTGGCTGGAGCGCAGCGGGGCGGACGTGGCCTCGCCGCTCCTGCCGCACTGGGAGCTGGGCGACGGCGAGGACTACCTGCGGACGCTCTCGGTCAGCATGCGGCACGTGGAGCGTGACGGCGATCCGCTGCGCCACGCGGTGCGCCGCATGTGGGAGCGGCGGGAGCCGCTGCTCAGCCGGTTCGACTTCGGCGATCCGGCCCGGCTCGCCGATGCCCTCACCACATCGAGGAGCGCATCATGACCGCGACATTCCTGACAGGCCCAGCCACCGAGCTCGACGAGGTCATCGTGCCGCTGTCGCCGCCGATCGAGGTCTTCGGCGGGCAGGCGGCGGCGCTGCAGGTGACCGACCAGTTCCACCGGGGCAAGCAGATCCTGGGCCGGTTCGAGCGCTCGGGGCTGATCGGGTTCAAGGTGGCCGCCAAGGGCAGGCGGCTGCGGGTCAAGGTGTCGCTGGCCGTGGACTCCATCTCCGTGCCCGGATGGCACCTGGACAGCCAGGTGCAGGCGGCTCAGTTCCTGCCGCGCCTCATCCAGGTCCGCGCCCAGGGGCGCCTGCGGCAGTGCGTGCTGCTGAAGGGAGGCTCCGGCATCAAGAGCGCCCAGGCGGCTTTCGACCTGCTGCCGGAGGAGGTGCCCGACGACGGCCTGGTGTGCGTGGAGGCACTGGACATCGCCGAAGGCGGCGGCATCTCGGAGGAGGTCCGCGAGGCCGTGACGGGCTCGGTCATGCAGGGAGGCACCGCCGGTCTGCGGATCGACAGCGTGGCGTTCTCGCTGCCCCCCGAGCCGAAGCCGGCCCGGCACGGTGAGGACCTGGACGGCGCCCGCTGCGAGCTCCTCTCGCTGATCAGCTCCGGCGGGCTCGCCAACCTCAACAGGCGCGGCGCGCGCACCCTGCGCCACGGGCTCTTCGTCGTCAACCCGGTGCCCGCCGGCGTCTTCGGATCGGGCGGCCGGCTGACCATCCGGCTGGGCAGCAGGGCCGACACCAGCACCGGCAGGCCGGGGCCGGACCGTGCGCTGATGCGCAGGGCCTGGCGCCGGGCGGGCGGCGAGGCCCGGCGACTGCGGCACGTCGCCCGCGAGGCGTTCTGCACGGCGGCGCCCGCTGTGGCGCGGGTCATGAGCGTCCAGGACGGCGGCCTGGCCATGCCCACCAGGTCCACGGTCGGCAACGCGCTGGAGCTCGACCTGCCCGCGCCGGTGGGCTCGCCGGTGCTCGTCTTCGTCACCCCGAGGCAGGGCGCCGTGCCGACGCTGGTCTCAGCGGACTGGACCCCCTGACGTCCCGCCCAGGCTGGCGGCGAGCAGGTCGAGCAGCGGCCGGCGGCGCACGCACCCCTCCAGTGCGAACGAGTCCGCCAGCGCCGTCAGCTCGCCGTCGTCGAGGCCCCTGAAAAGCTCGGCGTACTCGGGCAGCAGCGCCTGGGCGAACAGGATGTGCCTGATCAGGTCGTCGGTCTGATAGCGGGCGCCCCACGGATAGGGGCTCCAGCCGGGGAACTCGGTCTCCACCAGCGTGTGCAGCGGGCCGATCACCTCGGCCGACTCCTCCATGGTGGAGCCCCACCGGTCCGCGCCCAGCCGCCGTTTCTTGGCGATGAAGCCGCCGAACCGCTCCATGTACGGCCCGCCCGCGTGCACCAGCCCCTGCAACCCCACATCCTTGTACGTCCACAGCGCCCAACCGGCGTCATGGGCGTCGTAGATGTCGAGCTGGTCGCGCAGGATCTGGTAGCGCTCCGCGTCGAGCTCGGGATCGCCGGTGTAGACGGGCCCGAACTCGCCCACCCACAGCGGCGTGCCCGTCTCCCGCTGGAATCGCGAGCGCCTGTCGAAGGTGCGCTCCAGCTCGCCCCGGTCGCACCACTCGCCGCGGGTGTAACCCGGATAGCCGCCGCCGTGGGCGAACCCGGCCAGCGCGTAGTCGTGGCAGACGAAGACGGTGTTCTCGTACATCTCCCGGAAGATGGAGAAGTCGGTGGAGTAGGTGTTGCCGTCGAGGAAGAGCACGTGCCGCGGGTCGGCCGCGCGCACCGCCTTCACCAGGCGGTCGTAGAACGGGCCGACGACCTTGCCGCTGGGGTCGCCCGGCTCGTTGACGGGGTTGTAGCCGGCCACCCAGGGGTTGTCGCGGTAGTGGTCGGCGATCGCCTCCCACAGGTGCACGACCCGGTCCTGGAAGTGGCGATGCCTCCAGAAGGCGGCGATGTGGGTGGGGTTGTCGGAGTGCCAGTGCTGGTTCTGCGAGCCGGGCAGCGCGTGCAGGTCGATGACGCTGTAGATGCCGTGCGCGCCGAGCAGGCCGATGACCCGGTCGAGGTGGTGGAAGCCCTGCTCGATGATCTCGAAGGGCCGCTCGTCGGACTCGAAGTGCCGGTAGCTGATCGGGATGCGCACGCAGTTCATCCCCAGTCCGGCCAGCAGCGCCGCGTCCCGCTCGGTGAAGAATGAGGTGAGCAGGCGGTCGAAGAAGAGCGTGGCCCGCTCCTCGCCCAGCACCCCCTGTACGGCGGCGCGCATGGAGGCTTCGTTGGCCGGGTAGCCGGTGATGAAGTTCTCCATGTTCATCCAGCCGCCCAGGCCGACGCCGCGTAGCCGTACGGGCTGGTTGCCGGCTGTGAGGAGCCGCGTTCCGGAGACGTGGAGCATGGTCACCCTTTCGTAGCTCCTGCGGTGAGTCCGCCGATGAGGTGGCGCTCGGCGATGGCGTAGAACCCCAGCGCGGGCACCATGGCCAGCACCAGGTAGGCGAGGATGCGAGCGGTGTCGGAGCTGTACTGGCCCTGGAACTGCTGGATGCCGAGCGGCAGTGTCCAGCTCGTCTCGTTGCTGAAGACCACCAGCGGCAGCATGAAGTTGTTCCAGCTGCCGACGATCGCCAGCACCGACACGGTGGCCAGGGCCGGCCGGGCCATCGGCAGCAGGATGCGCCAGAAGAAGGCGAACGAGCTGCAACCGTCGAGCGTGGCCGCCTCCTCGATCTCGCCTGGGATGCTCCGGAAGAACCCGCGCAGGATGATGATCGTCAACGGCAGCCCGAAGGCGGCCTGCACGAGGATCACGCCCCAGGCGTTGTCCAGCAGGTTGAGGGTGCGCAGCATGACGAAGATCGGCAGGATGGCCACCGCGAACGGGAACATGAGCCCCGCGGTGAAGACGGTGAACAGGAACTCCCTGCCGCGGAAGGCGAACCGGGCGAAGACGAACGCCGCCATCGCCGACAGCGCGACCGTGACGACGGTGGTGAGCACGGCGATGAACGTGCTGTTCCACAGCTGCTGCCAGAACGAGCCCTCGGAGAGCACGTCGGTGTAGTTGCCGGTGTTCCACGGGCTGGGCAGGCCGAACGGGTTGACCGAGAGCTGGCTGGTGCTCTTGAAGCCGCCGAGCAGCGCGTACACGATCGGGATGAGGATGAACGCGCCGACGATCCAGGCGATCACGTGCAGAGGGAGGGTGTTTCGTTTCATCGGTTGTCTCCCATGGCGGTCGTCGCACCCTCCATGTCGCGGCGCATCACGAACCGCTGGTACCCCAGGGCGAAGATGAGGCTGAGCACGAACATCACGACGCTGATCGCACTGGCGTAGCCCACCTGGGCGCGCCCGAAGCCGACGTCGAACATGGTGACCGCGAGCGTCTCGGAGGCGTGCGCCGGGCCGCCCTCGGTGAGGATCCAGACCAGGTCGAACAGCTGGATGGTGTAGATGACCGACAGGAACACGCTGATCCGGATCGTCGGGCCGAGCAGCGGCAGCGTGACGAACCTGAAGACCTTCCAGCCCGCGGCGCCGTCGATTTTGGCGGCCTCGAGCAGCTCGTTGGGGATGTTCTGGCGCCCGGCGAGATAGATCATCATGTGGAAGCCGAAGTACTTCCAGGTCATCACGAGGAAGAGCGACATGAGGACGGTGTCGGGCTCGGACAGCCACGCCGACTCCAGGCCGACGACGCTCAGCGCGCGGTTGGCCAGCCCCGACTCCGGCGACAGGATCAGCGAGAACAGCACGCCCGTGATGACCTCGGAGAGCACGTACGGCGCGAAGAACACCAGCCGGTAGATCGCCCGGCCCCGGATGCGCTGGTGGAGCAGCAAGGCGATGCCCAGCGCCAGCGGCAGCTGGATCACCACGCAGAGCACGACCAGGACGGCCAGGTGCCACAGGTCGGTGAGGAAGATCTCGGACTCGAACAGCCTGGTGAAGTTGTCGAAGCCGATGAACTGGGTGGGCATCCCGCCGAAGCCGTTCCACTTGAAGCCGCTGGCGTAGATGGCCACCAGGATCGGCGCCACCACCAGCAGCAGGAAGAGCACCAGGGCAGGCAGCACGAACAGGATGATCGTCACCCAGCCGCGCCGCCGTCCCCGGGTAGGGCGGGCGTGGGCCGGAAGCGTCGCCGCTTCCGGCCTACGGGTAAGGATCGTCATTCGCTCTTGGCCACTTCGGTGATGTCGGCCGCGACCTGCTCCGGCGTCTTGGTGCCCGCGATGAGCTCGGCCACGCTGTCGTTGACCTCGGCGCCGACGGCCGGCGGGTAGGCCTGGTCGAGGAAGAGCTGGAAGCCGGTGGCGTTGGCCAGGGAGTCGGCCACCACCTTGAGGTTGGCGTCCTTGACCGCGCTCTCCTCGCCCTTGAGCACCGGCAGGACCGCGTTCTCCGCGACGGCCTTGGTGTGGTTGCCGATCTCGGTGAGGAACTTCGCCAGCTCGATGGCCTCGGCGGGCGCGTCGGCGCCCACGGCCATGCCGCCGCCTCCGCCGAACGCGTCGGCGACCGTGCCCTTGCCGCCGTCGACCGCCGGGAACGGGAAGAAGCCCAGGTCGTCCTTGAGTCCCTTGCCCGCGTCGTTCTGCACATTGGGCGCCCACTGCCCCATCAGCTCCATCGCGGCCTTGCCGTTGGAGACCGTGGCGGCCTGCCCGTCAGGGGTGGAGTAGCTGGCGCCGAGGAAGCCCTTCTGGAACGGCTGGAGGTCGACAAGCGCCTTGAGCTGCTGGCCCGCCTGCACGAACTCCGGCTTGGTGAAGTCGTGGTCGACCCCCGCCTGCTGGAGCGCCGGCAGGCCGGCGATGCGCATGGCGAGGTAGGCCCAGTAGTAGTGGCCCGGCCACTTCTCCTTGCCGGCGAGCGCGATCGGGGTGGTCCCGGCAGCCTTGAGCTTCTTGACGGCGTCGAGGTAAGCCGACCAGGTGGCCGGCGGCTCGGTGATTCCCGCCTGTTCGAAAAGTTTCTTGTTGTACCAGAAACCGACCATGCCGATGTCCGTCGGCAACGCGTAGGTCTTGCCGTCGAACTGGTAGGCGGCCAGGGCCGCCTTGGTGAAGGTGCCGAGGACGGGCGCGACGTCACCGGAGATGTCCTTGACCAGGCCGGCGTCGATCTGCTGCTTGAGCACGCCGCCGCCCCAGGTGGCGAAGAGGTCGGGGGCCTTGCCCGACTGGGTGAGTGTGGTGACCTTGGACTTGTACGCCTCGTTCTCCAGCACCGTCATCTTGATGGTGACGTGCGGGTACTTGGCCTGAAACTCCTTGGCTCGGTTTTCGTAGACGCTTTTCAGCGGGTCTGAGGTCGACAGGTGCCACCACTCCAGCGTGACCTTCTGCGGCGATCCGCCGCCGGCCGTCGGCTCGGGTGTCGCTGTCTGCCCGCCTCCGCAGCCCGCCGCGAGCGCGGCGACCGCGATCAATGCGAACACTCGTTTCATAGGGGTTCCCTCCTCGGCTGGCGAAAGTTTCGTGAACCCCCCGATAATTTCTTTGCCCGGAGCATAGGTAAACGGCGCGTTACGCGTCAATAGGCGTCCAGGGGCTGATCGTGCATCCTGCACATCCCGATTCCGAAACTTTCGGCTAAACTCCGGATCATGTCTGCGAAGAGGCGGGTGACGATCGCTCTGATAGCCGAGGAGGCCGGGGTGTCGATCCCCACGGTGTCCAAGGTCATCAACGGCCGTCCCGAGGTGGCCCCGGCGACCCGGCACCGCGTCGAGCGGCTCCTGCACAAGCACGGCTACCAGCGGCGCATCAGCCAGGACGACACCCCCGCCGGGCTCGTCGACCTGGTCTTCACCGAGATGGAGTCGCCCTGGGCCATGGAGATCGTGCGCGGCGCCGAGGGAGCGGCGCACGAGGCCGGGGCCAGTGTGGTGATCTCGGTGCTGCACACGCACGCCGGTCCGGGCCGCGACTGGCTCGAACGGCTCGCCGGACGCAGGACCGACGGGGTGGTGATCGTCGCCTCCCGCCTGTCGGTCGGAGTCCAGGACCAGCTCAGCGCCCGCTCGCTGCCGTTCGTGGTGGTCGACCCCGACGGCGAGCCCGCCCCCGGCGTCGTCTCCGTCGGCGCCACCAACTGGAACGGCGGCCTGGCCGCCACCCGTCACCTGCTGGAGCTGGGCCACCGCCGGATCGGCATGATCAGCGGCCCCGCCGACATGCTGTGCAGCCAGGCCAGGATCGACGGCTACCGGGCCGCCCTGGAGACGGCGGGCGTGCCGGCCTCGCCCGAGCTCATTCGCCGCGGCACCTTCCTCGTCGACTCCGGCCACGACCACGGCCACGCGCTGCTCTCGCTGGACGACCCGCCCACCGCGATCTTCGCGGGCAGCGACCTGCAGGCGTTCGGCGTCTTCGAAGCGGCTCGCCAGCGCGGGCTGCGGGTGCCCGAAGACCTCAGCGTGGTCGGCTTCGACGACCTGCCGCTGGCCAAGTCCGCCTGGCCGCCGCTGACCACGGTCCGCCAGCCGCTCCAGGAGATGGCGGCGCTCGCCACCCGGACGGTGCTGGCCATGCGGCGCGGCGAGACGCCCGAGGCCCGCCGGGTGGAGCTGGCCACCGAGCTCATCGTCCGCGAGAGCACCGCGGCCCTGCCGGCATAGCGCCCACCTGGAGTTTCACGCCGGACAAGGCGGGCAGCCGGGGGACCATGATGCGCGAACTCGTCAACGGGGCCGTCAGCGGCACTCTCGCCACCGCCGCGATGAGCGGCGTCATGGTCGCGGGCGAGCGGGCCGGGCTCATGCACGGCCAGCCGCCCAAGCACATCGTCCGCGGCGTGCTCCCCGGTAGCCGCTACCGGCGCAAGAAGGGCGAGGGCGTGCTGGGGGCGCTGGCCCACTTCGGCTTCGGCACCGCCTCGGGCGCGGCCTTCGCCCTGGTGTCGCGGGAGCGGCACGGCCGGCTGCCGCTCGCCGTCGGCTACGCGATGATGATCTGGATCGTCAGCTACGCCGGATGGGCGCCCCGGCTGAGCGCGCTGCCGCCCCTCCAGCGTGACGACCCCGGACGCCAGAGCGTGATGGCCGCAGGGCATGTGGTGTACGGAGCTACGCTCGCCTTCCTGCTCAACCGCCTCGGCTCCGGCCGGTCCGGCGGCCCGCGGGAGGAGACCGAGGCCGGCCGGTCACGTCAGATGGCGCCCCAGGGCACGTTCACGTAGCGGGCCCCGGGCCCCGGCGCCGCTAGGCTCTGCTCCCGTGACGACGGAGTTGGCGCGGCACGCCGCACGGTTGCGCGAGTTCGCGCGGGTCCGGGACTGGGAGCAGTTCCACACGCCCAAGAATCTGGCGATGGCGCTCGCGGGCGAGGTCGGGGAGCTGGTGGCGGAGTTCCAGTGGCTCACCGCCGAGGAGTCCGCCGCCCCCGACCCGGAGACGCTGGCCAGGATCACCTCGGAGCTCGGCGACGTGACCAACTACCTCGTACGGCTCGCGGACCTGCTCGGTGTGGACCTCGTCGCGTCGGCCGGCGCCAAGCTGGACGACAACGAGCGACGCTACGCGCCGGAGCTCTACCGGGGCTCGGCCAGGAAGGCGCCGCCACTCCCGCCGGACGGCCGCACCGGCTGAGTCGGCACATGCGCTTCTCGCGCGCTCAAAGCGCCGCATAAGGTGTCGGGCATGCGTTTCGGGGTGCTGGGGCCGCTGGCCGTGTGGACAGACGCGGGAGAGCTCGTCACGATCCCCGGTCTGAAGGTACGCGCGCTCCTCGCCGACCTCCTGGTGCACGAGGGCCATCCCGTCTCCGCCGATCGGCTGGTCGAGGACCTGTGGGGCGGGGAGCCGCCGGGCAACCCCGCCGGCGCGCTCCAGGTCCGCGTCTCCCAGCTGCGCAAGGCGCTGGAGGACGCCGAGCCCGGCGGCAAGAACCTGGTCGTCTCCAAGGCCCCCGGTTACCTGCTGCAGGCCGCCGACGTGGACGCCGTCCGCTTCGCGGACCTGCTCGCGCGCGCCGAGGCGGCAGGCAACCCGAGCTCCCGGGCGGGGCTGCTCGCCGACGCGCTGGCGCTGTGGCGCGGACCCGCGTACGCCGACTTCGCCGACGAGGAGCACACCCGGGGCGCCGTACTCAGGCTGGAGGAGCAGCGGCTGACCGCCCTGGAGCTGCACGCCGAGGCGCGGCTGGAGCTGGGCGAGCACGGCCTGCTCGTGGGCGAGCTGGGCGACCTCGTGGCCCGGCACCCCCTCAGGGAACGGCTGCGCGCCGCGCACATGCGCGCCCTGTACCGGGCGGGGCGCCAGAGCGAGGCCCTGGCCGCCTACGCCGGGCTGCGCGACCAGCTGGCCGAGGAACTCGGCCTCGACCCCGGGCCCGAGCTGGTGGCGCTGCACCAGGCGATACTCGGCCAGGACCCGGAGCTGAGCCTGCCCGCCGAACGTCCCGCGACCAACCTGCCCGCCCCGGTCAGCAAGCTCATCGGACGGGAGGAGGCCCTGGCAGAGGTGCGTTCCCTGCTCGAAGCCGAGCGGCTGGTGACGCTCACCGGCATCGGCGGCGTGGGCAAGACGCGGCTGGCGCTGGAGACCGCGAGCCGCCTGCTCGACGACCTCCCCGACGGCGTCTGGCTGGTCGAGCTCGCCCCCCTCGACCGGCGCACCGCCTCGCCGGCCGAGGCCGTCATGGCGGCCCTGCAGATCAGGCAGGACACCGACACGGCCTCGCCGGCCGACCGGCTGGCCGTCGCGCTGCGCGCCCGGCGCATGCTGCTGGTGCTGGACAACTGCGAGCACGTGGTCGAGCAGGCCGCCGAGCTGGCCGAACTGCTGCTGCGAGCCGTCCCCGGCCTGCGGATCCTGGCGACGAGCCGGGAGCCGCTCTCGGTCGACGGCGAGGTGCTGTGGGCGGTGCCGCCGCTCGCCGTGCCCGGCAGCACCGACCTCGCCAGCATGGCCGGATCGGACGCCGTCCGGCTGTTCGTGACCCGGGCGGCAGCCTCCGCGCGCGGCTTCGCGCTCGAGGCCGCCAACGCCCAGGCGGTCGCGCAGGTGTGCAGGCGGCTCGACGGCATCCCGCTGGCGCTGGAGCTGGCGGCCACCCGCGTGCGGCTGCTCGGCGTGCACGGCGTGGAGGCCCGGCTGGACGACCGGTTCCGCCTGCTGGCCTCGGGACAGCGCGGCGCGCCGCAGCGGCAGCAGACGCTCATGGCGGTGATCGACTGGAGCTGGGAGCTGCTGACGGAGCCGGAGCGCGTGGCGCTGCGGCGGCTGGCGGTGCACGCCGACGGCTGCACCCTTGAGGCCGCCGAGGCTGTCTGCGCCAGCGCGGGCATGGACGTGCTCGACGTGCTCGACGTGCTGGCGCGGCTGGTCGACCGCTCGCTCGTGGTGGTGGCGGAGAGCACGGCAGGCGTCCGATACCGGCTGCTCGAATCGGTCGCGGAATACTGCCTGGCCAAGCTCGCCGACGCCGGTGAGCTCGACACCGTCCGGCACGCGCACGCGGCCTACTACACGGCCCTGGCGGAGGAGGCCGAGCCGCACCTGTACGGGCACGAGCAGCGAGAGTGGCTCCAGCGGCTGGACATCGAGACCGCCAACCTCCGGGCCGCCCTGGACACCGCCGTGCGGCAGGGATCGGCCGCGGTGGCGCTGCGGCTGGTGAACGCGATGGCGTGGTACTGGTTCCTGCGTGGCCGGCTGGCCGAGGGGCGGCGGGCACTGGAGTCGGCGTCGGCCGTCGAGGGCGACGCGTCCGAGGCCCGCGCGAGGGCGGCCGCCTGGCACGCCGGGTTCGTCATGCTGCTCGGCGAGGAGGCCGACTGGGAGCCGCTCCCGGACCGGATCGCCGATCCCGGCCGGCGGGCCAGGGCCGTGCTGTTCCTCGCGCTGAGCGTGCACGACCTGAACCTGGTCCAGGAACTGGTGGCCAGGGCGCTGGTCACCTTCCGGGCGAACGGCGACCGATGGGGCATCGCCACCGCTCTCAGCAAGTACGCCATGGTGGCTTTCACTCGCCGCGACCTGGTGGCACTGGAACGCGACGGTGAGGAGAGCGCCCGGCTGTTCAGGGAGCTGGGCGACCGCTGGGGGTTGTTGCAGGCCACCGAGTGGCTGGCCGGGCTGGCCGAGACGGCCGGTGACATCGAGCGCGCCACCGAGCTGTTCGCGCAGGGGTTGCGCATGGCGCAGGAGCTCGACCTGTGGCCGGAGGTCGCCGGGCGCACGGCCTGGCTCGGCTGGGTCGCCATGCAGGCAGGGGACTACGAGCGCGGGATGGAGCTGTGCGGCCGTGCCCTGCGCCTGTCGGCCGACCAGGGTTACCGGGAAGGCCAGATGATGTCCGAGATGGGCCTCGCCTTCTCGGCGCGCCGGGCGGGCGAGCTGGACCTGGCGGAGAAACACCTGCGCCACCTGCTCGACGGCGTCCCGCGCGGCCCCGGCGTCGAGCCCGCGCTGCACCTGCCGAGCACACTCGTCGAGCTCGGCCTGCTCACCGAGCGCCGTGGCGACCCCGCGGCCGCTCTCGACCTGCACCGGGAGGCGCTCGACGCCTCGCAGAAGATCGGCGACCCGCGAACCTCTGCGTACGCCGTGGAGAGCGCGGCCGGCGCGCTGGCCGCCGCGGGCTCGTACGAGCGGGCCGTGCGCCTCCTCGGCCTCGCGGCGGCCGCCCGCGAGGACAACCGGACCCCGGCGGGCCCCTCGGAGCAGGAGGCGCTCGACCGCGTCACGGCCGCCGCCCGCGACGCACTCGGCGAGCCGGCGTTCGCCGAGGCGTTCGAGCGGGGCGGCAGGCTGAAACTGGACGACGCGGCCGCCGCGATCTGACCCCGCGAGGGTGGCGGGTCAGGCGGAGGCGAGGTGCTCGTTCAGGCGGTCGAAGATCTCGAGCCAGCCCTGCTTGGCGTGCTCGGCGTGCTCCGGGTCGGTGTTCACGCCCCACTGGTGGAAGCGCATCGTGGTCCTGCCGCCGTGCTCGGCCAGCTCGACGGTCACCACGGAGGCGGGGCCGTCGCCGGGATGGTCGGGGTCGCCGGTGGTGAAGACCAGCCGCTCGGGCCCCGCCACCTCGCGGTAGCTGCCGTCCAGTGTCACCTCGAACCCCTCGTCGCCGCAGAGCGTGGCCTTCCAGACGCCGCCGGGGCGCACGTCCATGACGATGCGATCCACGGGCGCGGCCAGGGTGCGCGGCCCGAACCAGCGGGAGAAGTGCTCGGGCTCGGTCCAGGCATGGAAGATCCGCTGGCTGGGGGCGTCGAACACGCGGGTGATCTCGTACTCTGCGGTCTGGGTCATCGCGGGTGCCCTTCGGGGGGAGGCGGCTTGGCGGGTTCCACGTTGCCGGGCGGCGCTTACGATCGGCTTCATGCCGTCTTAAGAGCGGGGATGCCCGCACCGATAGGCTGCGCGGGTGGACAGCGCAGAACTGAAGGATCGCGTACGCGAGCTGCGAGCCCAGGGCCGCTCGCCCAAGGAGATCGCCCGCACGCTCAAGGTGCCGCCGTCGGCCGTCGCGCCGCTGGTGCGCGCCATCGCGGCGGAGAGCGCCGACCCGGATCGCGAGCCCGAGCTGGTCGGATGCTGGATCAACGTCGGCTGGAGCGCCGGCCTCGGCGTCGACCCCGCCCACGGCTGGATCGACGAGGCGCCTGACGCCGGCCACGGCGGCATGGTGTCCGTGCTGGTGGCCAGGCGGCACGGCTGGGACAGGACGACGGTCGCAGGCTATCTGGCCGACGTCTACTGCACCGGCGTCAAGAACACCATCGGCCCCGACGTGGTCGACGACCGGGAGCTGCGCCGGTTCAGGGAGTTCTTCTTCGGCGAGTACAAGGGCTATCAGGAGGCGCCGATCGAGCTGGCCCGGCACCTCGTCCTGGGGTCCGTCGACTACGCCCGCTCGCTCGGCTTCGCGCCCTACGAGGACTTCGAGCCCGTGGCCCGCGTGCTCGGCGCCTGGGAAGGGTCGTCGGCCATCACGTTCGGCAGGGACGGCAGGCCGTTCTACGTGCCCGGGCCGCACGACGACCCGGTCAAGATCGTCCAGATCCTGCGCCGCACGCTGTCGTACGACGACTTCGACTACGTCAAAGACCCGTCACCCGCATAGTGAGGTTGAGCCGGCCCGAGGTGAGGCCGGTGGCGGGGTCGCCGGTGCCGGGATAGACCCTGGGCACGCCGTGGTAGGCGAACCGCGAGGGCCCGCCGAAGACGAACAGGTCACCGGAGTCGAGCCGCACGTCGGTGTACGGCCTGCCGCGCGTCTCGGTGTTGCCGAAGCGGAACAGGCAGGCGTCGCCGATGCTCAGCGACACCACCGGGGCGTCGCAGCGCTCGTCCTTGTCCTGGTGCATGCCCATCCGGGCCTGGCCGTCGTAGAAGTTGATCAGCGCGGTGTCCGGGGCGTAGTCGTCGGCCGGCCGGTCGTACGCCGCCCGCAGCGCTCGCCTGCCGAGCTCGCCCAGCCAGTCCGGGAAGTCGGCGACCTGGCGGCCGTTCACGTCGTCAGCGGTGCGGGTGTAGGCGTAGGGCCGCCAGTGCCAGCCGACGCACACGGTCCGCACGGACATGACGCCGCCGCGGGGCAGGACCGTGTGCCTGATCGGGACCGGCCCCGCAGCCCACTCGCGGCAGGCCCGCACCAGGTGGCGCTGCTCGTCGAGGGTCAGCCAGCCGGGCACGTGCACGGCGCCCGGCGCGATCTCCCTCCTCGGCAGCGGGATCACGGCCCCTCCCGGTGGATCAGGTTGCGGCCCAGCCGCAGCCAGGACGCCGCCTCCTCCGGCCAGTCGACCACCGCCAGTACGGCGCCCGGCCACGCCCGCACGAACGCCTCCGCCTCGGCGGTGGCGTCGCGGCCGTGGCCGACCACGACGTCCTCCACCCGCGGCCGTGCCGAGGAGACCAGTTCCAGGAGCGCCGCCAGCTCCGCCGTCACGTGGCATCGTGGAAGACGAGGCCGAGCGTGTGCCGCAGGCCGGAGCGGAACCGCGCGGCCTCGCCGTACAGGCCGGAGACGCTCGCGCACTCGGCGGGCGTGAGCACCGGCGGCGTCAGCGCGCAGCCGTAGGCGTCCACTTCCTCGGCGATGGCAGTCCAGTCGGCTGTGTTGATGCTCATATCTTCTTCAACACCGACGGCGCGTCGAAAGTCGGCGGTTTTCGGACTTCGGAGCGCGTGGCCGCCTGGACGGTGGGGGAGGCCGCGTCGTACGCTCACCGCAATTCGGACAAAGGAGTCGAGATGGCGGAATCCCGGGAGCACAGCTTCGTCGGCACGCGAGGGCGGAACGCGGCCCGCGAGTGGCCGAACGAGGACCCGCGCTACCTCGCCATCCTGGTCCACGGTTACGGCGAGCACATCGGCAGGTACGAACACGTGGCCGACACCCTCGTGCGCCACGGCGCGGCCGTCTACGGCCCGGACCACATGGGCCATGGCGGGTCGGCGGGGGAGCGGGTGCTCATCGAGGACTTCGAGGACGTGGTGACCGACGTGCACGCCGTGGACGAGCGGGCCAGGGCCGAGCACCTGGACGTGCCCGTCGTCATCATCGGCCACTCGATGGGCGGCCTGATCGCCGCCCGCTACGCCCAGCGCTACGGCGAGACCCTGGCCGCGCTCGTGCTGTCGGGTCCCGTCATCGGCGAATGGGGGGTGATCGGCGCCCTGCTGGCGCTGGACGAGCTGCCCGACATCCCGATCGACCCGGCGACCCTCTCCCGCGACCCGTCGGTCGGCGACGCCTACGTCGCCGACCCGCTCGTCTGGCACGGGCCGTTCAAGCGCCCCACCCTGGAGGCGCTGGACGCGACCATCAAGGTGATCGCCAAGGCGGGCACCCTGGGCGCGCTCCCGACGCTCTGGATCCACGGAGCCGACGACCAGCTCGTCCCCCTGGCCGGCAGCCGCACCGGCATCGAGGCGATCCGGGGCGGCGACCTGACCGAGCGCATCTACCCGGACGCCAGGCACGAGGTGTTCAACGAGACGAACAGGGACGAGGTCCTGGCCGACGTGACCGCCTTCATCGACCGCGCGCTGGCTACTTGACCCGCAGCCAGGCGTGGCCGGAGCCGCGGGTCCGCGACAGTTTCACCTTCCAGCAGCCGGGTTCGGGGAACACCCAGCCGGTGCCCCACTCGTGGCCGGGGCGCTGCCAGTTGGACCCGCCGTGGTCCTCCAGCCAGACCAGCTTGGCCTGCTTGCCGCTGGGCAGCGAGGCCGACACCTCGAGCGGGCCTTCGCCCGTCATCCGCCACACGATCTTGATTTCTTTGCCCCGCTTGAACGGCACCTCCGCGAACAGCAGTCCCCACAGCTCCGCGTCCGCCGAGGTGCCGCGCACCTCCAGGAACCCGTTGGCGGAGGTGTGCAACGGGGTGCCGTTGCACGTCTCCCTGGTCACGGCCGGGCTCGGCGAGGGGCTGCCCCCCGCCGTGCCGGTCGGGCTCGGTGACGGACCGCCCGCTGTCGCCGGGCCGCCCGGGCTCCGCGCCGCGGCCGGCTCGCCCCCGGAGGGGCCGGCCGTCGTCGTCTGCCCGCTCGCCGCGCAACCGGTCATCAGTACGAGCGCCGCGCCCGCGATCGTCATCCGCATCGAAACTCCATGCCCCTTCTACACCGGCACGCGGCAACAGGTTCCGGGGCCCACGGGCGCCGCCCCGATCATCAGCAGCCGGCGGCGCCCGATGTGCGATCCATTCCCGGCGCCCGGCGCGAGGTGTCGTCCGGGCGGCCCGGCAGGCTCACCCGCCGCCCAGCGTCTCCAGCACCTGCTCGCCGTACTTGGCCAGCTTGTTCTCGCCCACCCCGTTGACCGTGCCCAGCTCGGACAGCGAGGACGGTGACCGGGTGGCGATCTCGCGCAGGGTGGCGTCGTGGAAGATGACGTAGGCCGGAACGCCCTGCTCCTTGGCGGTGGCGGCCCGCCAGGAGCGCAGGCGCTCGAACACCGGCGCCGCCTCCTCGGGCAGCTCGGCGGGGCTGGACTTGCCCGCGGCGGGTCTGGCGGCGCGCGCGGGGCGTTTGGCGTCGCGGCGGAGCGGCACCTCGCGCTCGCCGCGCAGGACCGAGGCACTGGCGTCGGTGAGGACGAGGGCGCCGTAGTCGGGCTCGACCGCCAGCAGGCCCTGCGCCAGGAGCTGGCGCACCACCCCGTGCCACTCGGAGTTGCCCAGCTCGGCGCCGACTCCGAACACCGTCAGCGAGTCGTGGCCGTGCTGGAGCACCTTGGCGGTCGTCTTGCCGAGCAGGATGTCGACGATCTGTCCCACGCCGAACTTCTGCCGCCGCTCGCGGGCCAGCCGCAGCACCGTCGAGAGCACCTTCTGGGCGGGGACCGTGCCGTCCCAGGACTCGGGCGGCGACTGGCAGGTGTCGCAGTTGCCGCACGGCTCGGTGCCGCTCTGGCCGAAGTAGTCCAGCAGCATGACGCGGCGGCACGTCACCGTCTCGCAGAGCGCCAGCATCGCGTCGAGGTGGAGCGCCTGTCGGCGGCGGTGCTGGTCGTCGCCTTCGAGGCTCATGCGGCGGTGCTGCACCACGTCCTGCAGGCCGTAGGCCATCCAGGCGGTGGCGGGCAGCCCGTCGCGCCCCGCCCGTCCGGTCTCCTGGTAGTAGCCCTCGACCGATTTGGGCAGGTCGAGGTGGGCGACGAAGCGCACGTCGGGCTTGTCGATGCCCATGCCGAAGGCGATCGTCGCCACCACGATGAGTCCCTCCTCGCGCAGGAACCGGGCTTGGTGGGCGGCGCGGGTGCGGGCGTCGAGACCGGCGTGGTAGGGGACGGCGGCGATGCCGTTCTCCACCAGGAAGTCGGCGATCTTCTCGACGGAGGAGCGCGACAGGCAGTAGACGATGCCCGCCTCGTCCGGGTGCTCCGTGCGCAGGAAGTCGAGCAGCTGCCGCTTGGGCTCGCTCTTGGCGGTGATCCGGTAGTGGATGTTGGGGCGGTCGAAGCCGGCCACGAAGTGGCGCGCCTGTTGCAGGCCGAGCCGCTCGGAGATCTCGGCGTGGGTCTGGGGGGTGGCGGTGGCGGTCAGCGCGATGCGCGGCACCTCGGGCCAGAGCGCGTGAAGCTCCGACAGCGCGAGGTAGTCGGGGCGGAAGTCGTGACCCCACTGCGAGACGCAGTGGGCCTCGTCGATCGCGAACAGCGAGATCTCGCCCTTGCCCAGCAGCCGCACCGTGGCCTCGACGCGCAGCCGCTCGGGCGCGAGGTAGAGCAGGTCGAGCTCGCCGGCCAGGAACGCCGACTCCACCCGCTGCCGCTCGGCGAAGTCCTGGGTCGAGTTGAGGAACCCCGCGCGCACTCCCAGCGCGGTGAGCGCGTCGACCTGGTCCTGCATCAGCGCGATCAGCGGCGAGATGACCACCCCTGCCCCGGGCCGCACGAGCGCGGGGATCTGGTAGCACAGTGACTTGCCGCCGCCGGTGGGCATGAGCACGAGCGCGTCGCCGCCCGTGACGACGTGCTCGATGATCTCCTGCTGGCCGGTGCGGAACGAGCCGTAGCCGAACACACGGTGCAGGACCTCAAGGGAGGTATCCATGTGGCTACCTTACGTGTTCGTGCCCGGACGCAGGCCGAGTTCGCCCACGGCGATCGTAGGCCACCAGGGAGAGTGCGCCGAGCCCGCAGCACGCCGCGACCGCGCCCATCACCACCCCGTACCCGGCGGCCTGCGCCATCCCGGCGGCGATGAGCGGGGCGAGCGCCTTGGCCACCGTGATCGGCAGCGCCAGGGCCCCGCTCAAGCTCCCGTACGCCGCCGTGCCGTACCTGTCGGCCAGCAGCGCCGGACGGGCGATCGTGCCCACCCCGAACCCCAGCCCGAACAGGACCACCGAGCCCACCGCTCCCGCGGTGCTCCGCCCGACCAGGGGAAGCAGCAGCGCCGCCGCCCCCTGCATGGCGAACATCGCCGCCGTGATCAGCGACACCCGCCAGCGGGCCTGCAGCCCGGTGGTCACCAGCCTGCCCGTCACCGACAGCACGCCGAGCAGCCCCGCGACCGTCGCGGCGAACACCGGCCGGTGCCCGAGCGCGATCAGGTAGGTCACCAGGAGCACCCCCATGACCGCCACCGCCCCGGTCTGCGTCAGGAACGCCGCGGCCAGCAGCCAGAACGGCCGCTCCCGCAGCGCCGCGCCGACGATCTCACGCCGTCCGGCGTGCGGCGGCGTGGGGCGGCTCCGCACGGCCAGGGCGTGCAGCGGGACGGCGGCCAGCGCGTACCCGGCGGCCAGGATGACCAGCGCCTGCCGCCAGCCGTAGCGCTCGACCAGTAACCCCGTCAGCGGCAGGAAGATGCTGGAGGCGAAGCCGGCGACGACCGTCACGGCGAGCAGCGCCCGCGCCCTCCTGGCGGCGTCGAACCAGGCCACGATCACCGCGAACGCCGCCTCGTACAGCACCATCGCGGAGGCGACGCCGAGCGCCGCGCAGACCAGGTAGAGCTGCAGGACGGACTGGACCTGCGACCACGCCAGCACGGCCGCGGCGCCCAGGACCGCCCCGGCGGTCATCAGCCCTCGCCCGCCGCGCCGGTCGAGCCGGCGCCCCACCGCCGGCGCCACCAGCGCGGAGACCAGCACCGCCACCGTGATCGCCCCGGTGATCTCGGCGACCCCCGCATGCAGGTCGCGGCTCATCGGCGTGATGAAAACCGAGAAGGCGTAATAGAGAATGCCGTACCCGGCTGTCTGCGTGATCGCCAGCGCCCCGATCATCAGCGCGGATGCTCTGCGGCCGGACACGCTCTGATGCCTTCCCGTTCACCTCTCAGAAATGGCCAGGAATACGGTGATAATGGTCACGTCCAAGGGAAGAGCTGGCCTCTATGAGCCTTTCTTACGTCGTGACCGGCGGGGGGCGGGGCATCGGGCGAGCCGTCGTGGAGCGACTCCTGGCGGACGAGGACACGGTGGTGGTCGCCGTCGAACGCGACCCCGGCGCGCTCGACCGGGCCGGGCCCCGGGTCGTCCCGTTGGTCGGTGACGCCGCCGACGAGGCCGTGACCGCGCGCGCCGCCGCCCTCGCGGAGGAGGCGGGCACGCTCTCGGGCTGGGTCAACAACGCCGCCGTCTTCAGGGACGCCTCCGTGCACACCGCCCCGATCGCCGAGGTCCGCGCCCTGATCACGGCCAACCTCGACCTGGCGCTCGTCGGCTGCGCCACCGCCGTGCGCCGCTTCCTGGCCTCGGGGACCGCGGGCGCCATCGTCAACGTCACCTCGCACCAGGCGCGCAGAGCGGTGCCGGGCAGCCTGCCGTACTCCACGGCCAAGGCCGCCGTGGAGGGGCTGACCAGAGCGCTCGCGGTCGAGTATGGCAGGAGCGGGATCCGGGTCAACGCCGTCGCGCCGGGGTCGGTGGCGACGGAGCGGTACGAGCGGTTGCTGGCCGAGCTGGGAGCGGAGCCGGCGGCCCGGGTCGAGCAGGAGATGGCCAGGCTGCACCCGCTGGGCCGGGTCGCCACCGCGGCCGAGATCGCCGCCGCGGTCGCCTACCTGCTCTCGCCGGAGTCCTCCTTCGTGAGCGGCGTGACCCTGCCCGTCGACGGGGGCCGATCGGTGCTCGGCCTCGATCCGGAGGCGAGGGAATGAAAACCGTTGTCGACCGGTTGGAGGGGGCATGAAGAAGAACCTGCACCCCGCCTACCGGCCCGTCGTCTTCCGCGACCCCAGCGTGGGGTTCGCCTTCCTCACCCGGTCGACCCTGACCAGTGGCAAGACCGTCGAGTGGGAGGACGGCCGCACCTATCCGGTCGTCGACGTCGACGTCTCGTCCGCGAGCCACCCGTTCTACACCGGCCGTGGCCGCATCGTGGACAGCGCCGGGAGGGTCGAGCGCTTCAAGCAGCGCTACGGCCAGAAGTGACCCCTGACCCGTCGCCCCCGTCCGCCTGAGCGGACGGGGGCGACGGCGTTCAGGAGGTGTCCAAATCGAGAGGTTTTCGCCATAAAGAGGTGGCATGTGCGGCCTACTCGTGGGTAAAAGGCTTTCACCGGTGTGGGAGCGATGGTGATCGCACTATGAGTCTGTCTGGGAAGGAGCGCCGCATCCTCGCTGAAATCGAGCAGGCTCTGGAAAGGGACGACCCCGAGCTGGCCAGGCGTGTCGCGGCGATCAACAGGATCGAGTCGGGGGCGGACCCGGCTCAACGAGTCGACGACGCGCTCGCGCGTCCCCGGGACGTGCCCCCCCGGAGAGCCGAGCCGATCCCGCGAGCGGCGCCCAGACGGCTGCCCCGCCACGGATGGCTCGTCGTCGTGGTCGTGGCACTGACCTTCCTACTGCTTGTCCTGGCCGTCGCGACCGCGTGAACGGCGGCGCCCCAGCACCAGCAGGTCGACGGCGGCGATGATCGCCACGGCCGCCGCGATCACGGCCTCCCAGACCCAGACCTCCTCGCCGGTGTTCATCGCCCGGGAGCCGAAGAAGATCGCCGCCGCCGCGCCGAGCACCAGCGCTATCAGGGACAGGATCCTGCGCGCGCGCACCGGGCTGCGCGCGGTCGCCGGCTCCGTGCCCTCGCGGTTACGCAGCCACATGGTCGGGTTCCTTTCAGGCCAGGCACCTCAGAGCCGAGACGAGCCGCGGATCCAGCGGATGGTCCTCGGGCAGACGGCCCACGGTGGCCTCGACGAACTCGGGCAACGACAGCGACGCCTCCACGCCGTCGGCGGACACCCTGATCCGCTCGTCCCCCTGCTCCACCCCCACCTTGGCGTCCGTCTCCGCCAGCGCCATCCTGCCCACCGCCACCCGCCAGAGGGTGCGGCCGCCGGCCTCCTCGGCGGAGACCGGCGCGCCCACGTCGTCGGCGTGGGTGGCGTACTCGGAGTCGTAGTGGAAGGTCTGCCTGCCGACCGGGTACGCGCCCGCCATGGTCTCCAGCGCCGCGTCAGGGCCGAGCTCGCGCATGCGGCGGCGGGTGTCGCCGTTCTTGGTGCGCCACTCCTGCACGACCTCCTCGACCGGCAGGTCACGGCGCTGCCGTACGCACCACTCGTTGAACTCGTTGTAGCCGCTGATGCCCTCCCTGGACATCAGCGAGCGCAGCTCCCGCAAGGTGCCGTCGAGGCAGGCCTGGTTGTAGAGCTCCTCGCCCGCCAGGTGGCCGAGCACATCGCGGACCGACCATCCGGCGGCGCGCGACGGGCGCCGCCAGCCCTCGTCGTCGAGGCCGGAGAAGAACCGGTCGAGCCTGGCCGCCTCGGCGTCGAAGACGTCGAACGGGTCGAACCGGTCGAGATCACGCAGGTCGTCCATAGTGCCGACCTACCCCCGGGGCACCGCTTCTCACCGCACGCCCGCGAGCCCTCCCAGCTCCGTCCTGGCCTTATCGTGCTCGGCCGCGCACGTGGGCGTGCGCTCCGGAGGAACCGAGCCGCCCTTGGCCACGCGGCCGTACGCCGTCGTGTCGGCGCCGTAGACGAGGCAGGCGAACGTCGCCGACCGGGCCGGGCCCTTCAGGTGCGGGACGCCGCCGTGCCAGGCGAGCAGGTGGCGCGCCTCGGCCGCGGGCACCACCCGCCCGGCGGGCGGCCGGGAGGCGGTGAGGGTGAGCGCCGCGAAGCGGTCCGCCAGTTCCTCGCCGCCGTCCAGGTCGTGCAGGCTCGCCAGCGCGTGCCCGAGCTTGTGGTGGAACAGGACGGAGAGCGCGCCGTGCACGCGGGCCGTGGTGGTGCGGGCGTCGGCCTCCTCGGTCTCGGAGATCCCCTGCAGCGTCTTCTGGACGCGGGTGACGAGCGAGTAGCAGATCGTGATGCGGCGCTCTTCGCGATCCCAGGTCGCCTCGGGGGAGTCGCAGTCGCGGGCGACGACGCTGATCGGCTCCGGCAGCCGGGTCGTGGTCGTGAGCGCCCCGCTGTCCTGCAGCACCCGCCGCGCCTGCTCGCTCTGGGCGGAGTCCGCGGCCTCGTAACGCACGGACGGCTCGACAGGTGCGGTCACCAGCGGGCTGAGGCCCAGGACCAGGGCGGTCGCGCCGGCGACCTGGGGGTGGGGCATCACGGCTCCTCGTCGTCGATCACACAGTGGGACTCTCCCTGCAACCGATCGAAGATCACTAAACCTCGGACATGGCAAAGGCCCGGCCAAAGGGCCGGGCCTTCGCTCAGAGGTGATTACCGGTGCCAGCGGTAGACGCGCACGTAGTCGCTACGGCTCGTCGTCCCGTCCAGCTTCCAGCTGCCCTTGTAGACGGCCTTGAAGGTGCCGCTCTTCCAGGCGCGGGTCTTGGCGCTGAACTTGCCGCGCCAGTCGGTCTTGTCGGAGGCGACCCACTTCCAGCCGCTGGAGCCGTTCGCACGGTAGTAGACGGAGACGCTCTGGTTGCGAACGCCCTTCCACTCGTCGTCGAACTCGGCCTGCAGACGGCCGGTGAAGTAGATCGACTTGCCCTGACGGACCTTGTACGGGTCAGCGCTGAAGCGGCTGATCCGGGTGTCGGCCTTGCCCCTACGGATGTCGACGTAGAAGTAGGACGAGTCGGAGACCGTCTTGCCTTCCTTGTCGGTGGCCGTGGCGGTGGCCTTCCACTTGCCCTCGAAGTCGTTGGAGTTGAACGGCACCGAGAAGCGCCAGTTCTCCAGTTCCTTGACGTCCTTGGCGCGCAGGGTGCGCGCCCGGCTGTCGACGGGCTCGACGCTGAGCTCGACCTTCTGTACGTCCGAGCTGGCGCCAACCTTGAAGTTGGCGGTCGTCTCCCCGCCGCGCTCGACAACCACGGGGTTCGGCGACACGTCGAGGATCTCGACGGTCGGCGCCGTGGTGGTGGCGGCGGTGGCGACGCCACCTGACATCAACATTGTGCCGCCTGCCAGGGCGGAGATGATTCCTACAGCGATCTTTCGCATGAGGGTGCTGATTCCTCTCCCCGTATCGCTGGAGTCGGTCCGTAATGACCAACTCCCTCTACTACTTTGAGCCACAGTGTGGGGAAAAGGTTCGCTAAAGTTCGAGAAAATATTTGATCACGGTTGCCACCTGCGGCGTCGTCTCAAAATCTATTTTGGCGTGACCTAGACCGACTACAGTCAGTGTCCATGACTGACGTCTACACCCTCGGCGAGGCGCTGGGGGTCGTGTCCAGCGGCCGGGTCCGGCACGAGAGCGAGGCCAGGCTCGATGTCTGCGGGCCCGAGTTCACCTTCGCCATCGCGCTGGCCAGGCTCGGCCACAGCTGCGCCTACCTGGGCAAAGTCGGTGCCGACGAGCTGGGCGCGCGGGTGCTGACGGTGCTGCGGGGCGAGGGCGTCGACGTGGCGGACATGCGGGTGACGCAGGGTGGCCGGACCGGGCTGCTGCTGCGCGACTCGCAGGTGGGCCGGGACCCGCACGTCACCCATTTCCGCACCGGATCGGCCGGGTCGGGGCTGACCCCCGGCAACGTGCCGATCGACCGGATCGGCGCGTCGAAGATGCTGCACGTCTCCGGTGTCACGGCGGCCCTGGGCAGGGACGCGCTGGAGGCGGTGCGCGCGGCGGTGAGCGCGGCCAGGACCGCCGAGGTGATGATCTCGTTCGCCGTCGACTACCGGCCTGAGCTGTGGTCCTCGGTCCGCGAGGCCGAGGAGGTGCTCGCCGAGCTGGCCTGCGACTCCCACCTGCTCTTCGTCCATCAGGACGAGCTGGACCTCGTCAAGCCCGCGCTCACGCCCGAGCGCGAGGTCGTGGTCGACCGCGGGGTGAAGGGCGCGAGCGTCCGGTCGGACCGGATGCGCTACGACGCGCCGGGCCCGCAGGTCCCCGTGGTGGACACCTCGGGCTCCGGTGAGGCGTTCGTGGCCGGATACGTCAGCGCGGCCCTGGAGGGGCTGACCCCGCCCGAGCGCCTGCACCGCGGGACGCTGCTGAGCGCCGCCGCGGTGACCAGCGCGAGCGACTGGCAGGGGCTGCCCACCAGGGCCGAGCTCTAGTCGATGTTCAGGGTGAAGGTCGACGTGGTGTTCTTGACGTTCTGCGCGTTGCCGCTGAACCTCAGGCCGTTGAAGGTGGCCGAGCCGACGGCAGGTCCCTGGCCGGGTTCGGGCAGCTCGTTCACCCAGATGCCGAAGCCCGACTTGGCGTCGAAGGCGTCACCGCTCTTCTGGGCTCCGCTGATGGAGACGTTGTCGAAGACCGTGTCCGTCACCGGGTTCAGCGGCCGGCCGCCGACGTAGCCCGTCTGGAACATGATCCCGGAGTAGGTCGGGTCGACGATGTCCAGGTTGCTGACCCGGATGCCCTGGAACACCTTGGACGCCGAGAACACCCACATCGCCGGGAAGGTCTGCTGGCCCCAGAAGTGCCCGCCCGCCCTGACGAGAGAGATGTTCTCGAACCGCGTGGGCGGGCTGGCGCCGAATCCGTGCATCGGGATCCCGAAGTCCAGCGAGCTGATCGTGACGCCTGAATAGACCAGCGTGTCGGCGACGTGGATGTTCCTGAAAGTGTTGCCGTACCCGCCGTAGACGGCGAGCCCGGCGGCGCGCCAGGTGAGCAGCGAGGTCAGGTTCTCGTAGACGTTGCCGTGCTGCTCGCCCTGGTTGTTGTCGATCGCCGAGAACAGCGCGAAGCTGTCGTCGCCCGTGGAGCGGGTCTCGATGTTGGTGACGTGGTTCCCGGTGCTGCCGTTGGTCATGTTGAGCCCGTCGGCGAACACGTTCCTGATCCGCGAGTTCTTGATCGTCATGTTGTCGGTGTTGGTGCCCCAGAGCATGCAGATCTGGTGCTCCACCCAGATGTTGTCGATCGTCATGTTCGCCACGTTCGAGAAGTCGAACACCTTGCCGGGCCCGTCGACGCGCGAGGTGTAGTTGCCGAAGTAGGCGAAACCCGCGAACGTCGAGCCGTTGGCCGACGCCTCGGAGCGGAAGCCCACGTCGGTGTTCTCCTGCCCGGCCGGCGCGTGGAAGCGGGTGTACCAGGGCCCGGCGCCGACGACCCTGACGGACTTGCCGTACACCTGGAACTTGTTCGACGTCTGATAGACGCCCGCCGGAAGGTAGACGCCGGTCAGAGCACTGTCCTGGCGGGCCCTGTCGAGCGCGTTCTGCACGTCCTGGTGGGTGAATCCGGTCGGTACGGCATAGCGTGCCGGGTCCGGGTTGGGGATCGGTGACACCTGCTCGAAGTCGGCGAAGTCGATCGTGTAGGTGGAGCCGTTGGCCGCGTCCTTCTGCAGCCTGATCTTGCTGCCTGCCGGGACGGTCGTGCCCAGCATCAGGTTGGCCTCGTCGTAGACGTGCCTGGGCGGGCCGGAGGACGGGTTGTTGTTCGGGCTCGCCTCCTCGCCGTACAGCCAGGCGTAGCGCGAGGTCAGGTTGATGGCCCTGTGGAAGGCGCCGTTGACGTAGACGTTCAGCGTGGAGTCGATCCCGCCGCCGCCCGGCGCGTCGGGGATGGAGAACCTGGTCACCAGCGTGTTCGTGCTGGCGCGCGTGGTGAACTCGACGTACGAGCCGGTGCCGCCGAGCGTCACCGCCCTGCGGCCGGACGCCTCGCCGGCCAGGTCGCCCACCCTCCGGTTCGGGCCGATCCGGGTGGCGCCGCCGCCGACCACGGCGTCCTCGGCCTCGTACATGTCGTACGGCATGCTCGCGCCGCGGCCGACGAAGAGCTGGTGGGTGCTGGTGTTGTTGTCGCGCTTGACCGGCAGCTCGGCCGGGTCGGCGGCGAGCACCACCCTGACCGTGTGCCTGCCGTCGGCGGCGGGCCAGGTGCCGAGGGTCACCGCGGACGTGGTGGCGCCGGGGGCGATGACGCCGCTGGTGGAGCCGGTGAGCGTCCGGACGACGGTGCCGGACTCGTTCGCGACGGTGAGCGTGATGCCGTGGGAGCCGCTGCTGGAGGCCACGGTGCCCTGGTTCCTGATCGCCACCGAGAAGGTGACGGTGTCGCCCTGGGCCGGGTTGCTCGGCGTCCAGGCGACGGGAGAGGCGATCAGGTCGGCGGTGTCGGCCGGTCTCACGGTCAGGGTGCCGTTGACGGTGTTGTTGGCCTCGTTCTGCTCGATGACCCTGTTGTCCTCGTCCACCTTGGCGCTCACCTGGTAGGTGGCGGCGTCACGCGGGCCGACGTCGGCCGACACGGTGGTGGAGGCGCCGGCGGCCAGCGCGCCCACGTTCGCGGTGCCGGCCTTGGCGGTGCCGAGGTAGAAGGCGACGGTGGTGGCGGCTGAGGGGGCGGTGCCGGCGTTCCTGACCGTGGCCGACAGCCTGATCGCGTCGGTCTCGACCGGGGCCGCCGGGGCCGGGGTCAGTCCGGTGACGGTCAGGTCGGGGTTGGCCGACGGGGTGCCGAGGACCTGCAGCTCGGCGACCTGGCCGCCGGGCGCGCCGGAGTTCGCGGTGATCCTGAGCCGCACGTCGGCGACCCTGGCGCTCACCGGGATCGTCACCGTGTTGCCCGAGGCGGGGTCGAAGGTGTAGGTGGCCTGCGGCACGAGGTCGCCGAAGCCTGCGGCGCTCTGTTCGCGGCCGAGCACCTGGATGGCCTGGGTGCGCCTGCCCCAGGCGGGGTCCGGGTTCAGCTTGACCACGACCGAGGTGAGATCGGCGTTGGCGCCGAGCTGGACGGTGAGCGTGTTCGGGTAGGCGGCGCCTTCCCAGTAGGTCTGCAGGTCGTTGTCGTTGGCGTTGGCCGCCACGTAGGTGTGGGTGTGCGAGGAACCGGTGATCGGCTTGCCGAGTGCGAGGTTGGCGCCGGGCCCGGGATCCGTGCCGCCCTCGCCGTACACCTCGAACTCCGCGAGCTGGCCGGCGGGCCAGCCGGTGTTGGCGGTGAACTGCAGCCGGACGTAGCGGGTGCTCGCGCTGACGGCGACCGTGGCCGCCGGGGCGAAGGTGTAGGTGGCCGAGGGCTTGATCGTGGTGAAGCTCGTGCCGTTGGCGCTGCCCTGGACGGTGAGCGTCTGCGTCCGGCTGGGCCAGCCGGTGGGCAGCTTGAGCGTGAGGCCGTTGACGGTGGCGGTGGAGCCCAGGTCCACCTGGACCCACTGCGGGAAGGCGTTGTTGGCCGATTCCCAGTAGGTGGCCTGGTTGCCGTCGGTGACGTTGGCGGCCCGGTAGACGTCGGAGTGGCCGCTGGCGGTGGCGGTCTTGCCCGCCGCGAGGTTCGTGTCGGCGGCGGCGGGGACGGCCAGGAGTCCGATGACCAGAGTGAGGGCGGCTAAGAGTGCTCTCATGGGGGTGGCCCTTCGAAGAAGTCCGGTTGGCCGAACCATAGGATGACAAACAGATGTCAGCAATATTCCGACGAGATTTCGCAAAGAACTAACTGACAGATGTCGGCTCGGAGCTGCCTGCCTCCCTGGTCAAGACGGCTAAATTGGCTGGACAGGCCTCTGAACGCCGTGCAAGCCGGGAAGTCGATTGAGCGTAAGCGGTTGCAAGGACTTGCGCTCTCGGTCGTATAGTTTGCGCATGACGCGACGACTCGCAGAGGTGGCCAAGAAGGTCGGGGTGAGCGAGGCGACCGTGAGCCGCGTGCTCAACGGCAAGCCGGGGGTGTCCGACGCCACCCGCGAGGCCGTGCTGACGGCGCTCGACGTGCTCGGCTACGAGCGCCCCACCCAGCTCCGCGGCGACCGCGCCCGGCTGGTCGGCCTGGTGCTGCCCGAGCTGCAGAACCCGATCTTCCCCGCGTTCGCGGAAGTGGTCGGCGGGGCGCTGGCCCAGCAGGGGTTCACCTCCGTCCTGTGCACCAGGACGGTCGGCGGCGTGTCCGAGGCCGACTACGTGGACCTGCTGCTGCAGCAGCAGGTCAGCGGCGTGGTCTTCGCCGGCGGGCTGTACGCCCAGGCCGACGCCTCGCACGGGCACTACGAGCTGCTGCACGAGCGCAAGCTGCCGACGGTCCTGGTCAACGCCGCCGTGGAGCGGCTGGAGTTCCCCCAGGTGTCGTGCGACGACGTGGTGGCCGCGGAGATGGCGCTGGGCCACCTGCGGGCACTGGGCCACGAGCGCGTCGGCATGGTGCTGGGACCGAAGGACCACATGCCGTCGCGGCGCAAGCTGGAGACCTTCCGGGCCGAGGGCGGCGACCCTGAGCTGGTCGAGCACACCATGTTCGCGCTCGAAGGCGGGCACGCCGCGGCCGCCCGGCTGGTCAGGCGCGGAGTGACCGCGGTGATCTGCGCCAGCGACCTGCTCGCGCTCGGCACGGTCCGGGCCGTCCGGCGCGCGGGGCTGAGCGTGCCGGGCGACGTGTCGGTGATCGGCTTCGACGACTCCGCGCTGATGAACTGCACCGACCCCCCGCTGACCACGGTCCGCCAGCCGATCGACGCGATGGGCAGGGCCGCGGTGGACCTGCTGGTGGCGCAGATCGACAAGGCCGCGGTGTCCGCCGACGAGCTGCTCTTCGAGCCGGAGCTGGTCGTCCGGGCCTCGACCGCGCGGGTCCGCGACTGAGGCGTAACACAGTCGTTATCTTGCAATAGTCCGTCGAAATCTTGCGGACTTTCATTGGCGATCCTATGGTGTGGGCACCTCGCATCAGAAGGGTCAGATCAATGAAGAGATCCACAGGACTCTTAGTTGCCACCGCGCTCGGCCTCTCCGCCTGTGGGTCGGGCGAGCCGGCCACGCCCCCGGTCGGCGGGGCGGAGCAGGTCTCGATCACGGTCGCCTGCCAGCCCGCCAAGTCAGCGCCCAAGGAGCGCAAGGCCTGGGACGACGACGTGGCCGCCTTCATGAAGGCGCACCCCGGCGTGACGGTCAAGAGCACCGACCAGCAGCCGTGCTACGACCCCAAGACGTTCGGGCCGAAGCTCGCCGGCGGTCAGATGGAGACCGTCTTCGTGGTGCCCGTGACGAACTACAACGAAGTGATCGCCCAGGGCCAGGCCATGGACATCACGGCGCACACCGGCGAGATCAAGAACTGGAACGACCTGCGCAGCGACGTGCGTGAGCTGGTCACCAAGGACGGCAAGGTCTACGGCGTGCCCAACGTCCACTACGGCGTGGGCCTGGTCTACAACCGCAAGCTGTTCACCGAGGCCGGCCTCGACCCCAACACCCCGCCCACGACCTGGGCCGAGATCCGCGAGGCCGCCAAGAAGATCGCCGGGCTGGGCTCCGGCCACGTCGGCTACGGCGAGTACTCCGGCGGCAACACCGGCGGCTGGCACTTCACCCAGGCCATCTACGGCCGCGGCGGCGCCATCCTCACCCCCGACAACAAGCAGGCCGCCTTCAACTCGCCCGAGGGCAAGGCCGTGCTGCAGGCCCTGCATGACATGCGCTGGATCGACAACAGCATGGGCACCAAGCTCCTGGTCGACTGGGAGTCGCTGATGATGGCCATGGGCAGCGGCAAGGTCGGCATGATGCTGGGCGCCCCCGACGTGGTCACCGACGTGGTCAACAAGTTCAAGGGCAACGTCGCCGACTACGGCATCACCGGCTTCCCCGAGGCCAAAGCGTCGCTGAGCGGCGGCGAGGCGTTCATGGTCAACCCCAAGGCGACCCCCGCCGAGGCCAAGGCCGGCCTGCAGTGGATCGACTTCCGCTTCAACACCGTCGGCAAGGGCCGCTTCGACTTCGCCCGCGGCAAGAGCATCGGCAACCCCGTCGGCGTGCCGGACAACGACGTCTTCGGCGACTCGGCCACCGGCAAGGCGATCCAGGAGGAGCGCAAGAAGAACGCCTCCCTGCCCGTGGAGAACTACGAGCCGTACGTCCAGGCCGCCGCCACCATCCCGCCGAAGGCCGAGCCGCTGTACGCGCAGGAGCTCTACGCCATCCTCGACGTGGCCATGTCAGGAGTCCTGAGCCGCAAGGACGCCGACATCGACAAGCTGCTCGCCGACGCCGAGACCAAGGCGAACGCAGTGCTGGCCGCCAAGGGCTGACCTGCATGGGTGTCTTGAGGCGCAATCTGACGGCCTACGGGTTCCTGTGCGCGGCGCTGTTCTGCTTCGCGGTGTTCGCCTGGTATCCGATGGTCAGGGAGTTCATCCTGAGCTTCCAGGAGACCAACCTGATCTCTCCGCCGACCTGGGTGGGGCTGGACAACTTCGCCTACGCTTTCAACGATCCAGCCTTCGGTCAGGCCTGGCTGGCCACGCTGCAGTTCACGTTCCTCGCGCTGGTCTGCGGTTACGCCGTGCCGTTCGCCGTCGCGCTCGTGCTCAACGAGTTGCGCCACGCCCGGGCCTACCTCCGGTTCGTCGTCTACCTGCCGGTCATGCTGCCGCCGATCGTCGCGGTGCTGCTCTTCAGGTGGTTCTTCGATCCGGGGCCCGGGCTGTTCAACCAGATCCTCGGCTTCTTCCAGCTGCCCGGTCTCGCCTGGCTGGACTCTCCCGCCACCGCGCTGATCTCCCTGGTCATCGTCTCGACCTGGATGAACATGGGCAGCGCGACCCTGATCTACCTGGCGGCCCTGCAGAACATCCCCTCGGAGCTCTACGAGGCGGCGGAGCTGGACGGAGCCGGGATCTTCAAACGCATCAGGCACGTCACGATCCCGCAGGTCAGGCTGATCCTGCTGCTCATGCTGATGTTGCAGATCGTGGCCACCATGCAGGTCTTCATCGAGCCGTACATGCTCACCGGCGGCGGGCCGGAGGGCTCCACCGTCACCGTCGCCTACCTGATGTACCAGTACGCCTTCACCAACCAGAACTACGGCGGGGCCGGCGCGCTCGGCATGATGCTCATGATCGTGCTGCTCGCCTTCGCCGTCGTCCAGCTCCGGCTCACCCGGGAGGACAAGGCATGATCTCCGTCGGCGCCCGGGCCTCGGCGGGACGCAGGGCGGGCAGGCGAGCGCCCAAGCCGATCGACTCCCAGTTCCGGACGATCATCTCGCCGCTCCAGCTCAACAGCCGGTGGGGCAGGCGCATCTACTGGGCGGTGCTGATCACCGCCGTGGTCGGCTTCACCCTGATCTTCGTCATCCCGCTCTACTGGATGATCACCGGCGCCATGAAGACGGGCGAGGAGATCGCCCAGATGCCGCCGACGCTCTTCCCCGCCGATCCCACCCTGGACGCCTACGTCGAGGCGTGGGACCTGTTCGACCTCGGCACGCTGCTGGCGAACACCGCCTACTACTCGCTGGGCGGCTGGCTGTTCTGCATGGCGGTGGACGTGTCGGCGGCGTACGCGCTGTCGAGGCTGCGGCCGATGTTCGGCGGCGTGATCCTCGGCGCCATGCTGGCCACGCTGATGATCCCGGCCATGGTGGTGCTGATCCCGCTCTACGTCACGGTCGTGGACCTCGGGCTGCTGAACAACCCGTGGGGTCTGTGGTTCCCCGCGGCGGCCAACGGGTTCAACATCTTCCTGCTCAAGCGCTTCTTCGACTCCATACCCAGAGAGCTGATCGAGGCGGCGCAGATCGACGGCGCCGGCCCGATGCGGGTGCTGTGGTCGGTGGTGCTGCCGATCTCCAGGCCGATCCTCGGCGTGGTCTCGATCTTCACCATCGTCACCTCGTTCAAGGACTTCGTCTGGCCGCTGCTGGTCATGAGCGACAGCGAGAACATGACGCTCAGCGTCGGCCTCTCACAGACGGCCGGCATGGTGCCGCAGAACGCGATCATGGGCGGTCTGGTCGTCGCCAGCATTCCGACGATCATCGTCTTCTTCATCTTCCAACGTCACATCATGGCGGGCCTCACCGCCGGAAGCATCAAAGGATGAGCATGTCGCAAACGTGGTGGCGGGGGGCCGCGATCTACCAGGTCTACCTGCGCAGTTTCGCCGACGGCAACGGCGATGGCGTCGGCGACCTCGCCGGGCTCCGGTCCCGCCTGCCCTATCTGAAAGACCTCGGCGTCGACGCCATCTGGCTGAACCCGTGGTATCCGTCGCCGATGGCCGACGGCGGCTACGACGTGGCCGACTACCGGGACATCGAGCCGGTGTTCGGCAGTCTGGCCGAGGCGGAGACGTTCATCGCCGAGGCGCACGAGCTCGACATCAAGGTCATCGTGGACGTGGTGCCGAACCACAGCTCCACAGCCAGCGCCTGGTTCCAGGAGGCCCTGGCCGACCCCAAGGCCAGGCAGCGGTTCTGGTTCCGCGACGAGCCCAACGACTGGCAGTCGATCTTCGGCGGCCCAGCCTGGACGCAGGTGGCCGACGGCCAGTGGTACCTGCACCTGTTCGCTCCCGAGCAGCCGGACTTCAACTGGGACAACCCCGAGGTCCACCAGGAGTTCGAGGACGTGCTGCGGTTCTGGTTCGACCGGGGCGTGGACGGCGTCCGCATCGACTCGGCGGCGCTGCTGTTCAAGTCGGACAGCAGGTACGAGGACCTCGACGAGGTGCACGACGTCTACCGCCGCTGGCGGCAGGTCGCCGAGGAGTACGCCGAGCGCGTCCTGATCGGCGAGCTCTGGCTGCCCGACCAGGAGCGGTTCGCCCTCTACCTGCGCCAGGACGAGCTGCACACCGCCTTCAACTTCGACTTCCTGTCGTGTCCGTGGGACCCGGCCGAGCTGCGCCGGGTCATCGACCTCACGCTCACCACGCACGCGCCCGTCGGCGCGCCGCCGACGTGGGTGCTGTCCAACCACGACGTCACCCGTCCGGTGACCAGGTACGGCAGGGCCGACACGAGCTTCGCGCACGGCGGCGCCCTGCACGGCACCCCGTCGGACTCCGAGCTCGGCTACCGCCGGGCCAGGGCCGCCGCGCTGCTGGCGATGGCGCTGCCCGGTGGCCTGTACGTCTATCAGGGCGAGGAGCTCGGCCTGCCCGAGGTCGAGGACCTGCCGGACGAGCTGCGCCAGGACCCGATGTACGCCAGGTCGGGCGGCTCCAACCCGGGCAGGGACGGCTGCCGGGTGCCGCTGCCCTGGTCGGGGGAGGAGCCGCCGTTCGGCTTCGGCGGCACCCGGCCGTGGCTCCCGCAGCCGGAGAGCTGGCGCAAGCTCACCGCCGAGGCCCAGCTCGCCGACCTGGACTCGATGCTCAACCTCTACCGCACCGGCCTGCGCCTGCGCCGCGACCGCCTCGGCGACGGCACGCTCACCTGGCTCCCGTACGGCCAGAACGTGCTGGCCTTCACCCGGGACTCCGGCCTGACCTGCGTGACCAACCTGGGCTCCGGCCCGGTGCGGCTGCCGGCCGGCGAGATCCTGCTGGCCAGCGGCACCCTGGACGACGGCGCCCTGCCGCCGGACACGACAGTCTGGCTAGCATCGGCCGGATGAAGCGCCTGCGGCCCATGCCGCCCGAACGGCTCGACGCGGACGCCCGCGCCCTCTACGACAGGATCGTCGCCGGCCCGCGCGGCGTCTCGATGCTGGACGAGGAGGGGGCGCTGGCGGGCCCGTTCAACGCCATGCTGCTCAGCCCCGCGGTGGGCGACGCGCTGCAGGAGCTCGGCGTGGCGATCCGCTACCGCTCCGGGCTGGGCGCGCGGGCCAGGGAGCTGGCGATCCTGGTGGTGGCGGGCCACTGGGACAGCGCGTTCGAGCGGCAGGTGCACGAGGTCATCGCCGCCGAGCTCGGCTTCACCGAAGCCGAGCTCGCGGCGCTGCGCGCCGGCTCCCCGCTCCACCTCGCCGATCCGCAGGAGGCGGCGGTCCTCCGCGTCACCCGGGCGCTGGTCGGAAGGGGTGACCTGGACGAGGAGGAGTACGCGGCGCTGCCGGAGAACGTGCTGTTCGAGCTGACCACCCTGGTCGGCTACTACAGCACGCTCGCCCTGCAGCTACGCGTCTTCGCCGTCCAGGATCTCGACCTGGCCGGTGTCCACGGTGTGATACGCGCTGACCACGGCCAGGACTCCCTTGCTCACCAGCGGAGCGCCTGCGGTTGCTTCATGAGCTGTGATCAGGGCGAGATCTCCTTCTGCGAAGATCATCGCTTCGGCTCGTTTGGGCGAAATATCGGGCCTAGCGCGAGGGAGAACATCACGTGAAGAGGCGATGGAGGACGGTCGTGGTCCTCGCCTTGGCAGGGCCACTTCTCCAAGGCGCGCCCGCCTCCGGTTCGGCCACAGCCGGCGACCCCATCACGGCGATCCAGCGCCAGCTGGTCAAAGGGCACGGCGTGAGAATCACCCGAGTCAACACCTTCAACGCGGGCGACGGCTGGGAGCGCTTCAAGCCTACGAAGGGTGTCGTCGGATTCGGTGACGGCACAGTGAAGGCGACCGACCTGTGGCACATGCAACTGGGAAAGACAGGCACCCGCATCATCTGCATGGGCGGACGCGTCTGGGAGTACAACCCTCAAGCGAAACGGCCGCACGGCAAGATCTGGAGCACCGGCAAGTGGCCCTGCGACGGCCTGCAGACGGGACTCCTGCGTCTGGACAAGCCGGCCGAGTTCGCGGCCGTGCTGGCCACCACGACGACGACCAAGGCCGCGGGGATCTACGACGGCTCGCCCACGACCCTCCACGAGGGGTCGATCTCGTTCCGTCAGTTGTGGGACGTCGGGGCGAATCTGCGCGGGGACATAAAGGACGAACACGGCGAGTGGGCGATCGACTGGCGGTTGTGGATCGGTAAGGACGGCCTCGTCCGCCGGGCCTGGTCCAAGTGGCGGCAGCCTGACTTGCTCGAGGACAGCACCTACGTCCAGGGGTGGTACGGCTTCGTCGCAGATGTCCGTTACTCGGACTGGGGAACGAAGGTCACCATCAAGCCCCCGCCCGCGGCCCGGACCATCGACCTCGACAAGATGTAGCGCTGCACACCTGAGCGGAGAAATGTCCTACCGGGCCCACGCCCAGTGCCGCCCTGTCCGGTCACGTGTCGTCCTTCGGGACGGTATCCACTGTGGCTGCCGTCAGCGGGGCGAGGATCTGCTCCGATGCCTGCGTCACGAACCGGGTCAGGCGCGCGTCGCTCTGCCGTGCGAGCTCATGGACCTCGTCGCTGCTGTCCACCCCGACGCGGATCTCGGAGATCAAGTCCAGCACCTCCTGCGCGGCCCGGATCACTCGTTGATCGCCGGCGACGAGTTGGACCCGGAAATGCGCGTGCTGGGTGGCGGCGCCGGCGAACGCGCTGTAGGCCGTGCTCGTCGCGGAGTTTGGCGCACTGTCCGGTCTCATCACACACCAAAGTGGTTGAGATTTGAACAGATAGCTCGCTGTCGTTCGTCGCGATCAGCGCGCTGCGGACCGGCGGCGCCAAGCGGCCCCCGGCGCCGGCGCGACGATCCGCACCGGCGCCGGCGGCGACCATGTCACCCACCGTTCAGCGGGATGGAATGGGACAAAGATGTTCGGTCAGGCAGGCAGAACGTTGTCCGCGAAAGCGCCTTGCATGTTTCCCCGTTCTTCGAAGACGAATACGATGTACGTCTCGAAGTATTGGCCGCCCTGCCCGGCGGCGCGTGCGATGCCGACTTTCGTGCTGGCTTTCCAGACGAGCTGGGTGAAGTGGCCGGCGTCGGATGAGAATTTGGCCGCGGCGAAGTCGTAGGCGGCGATCTCGTCGTACCACTTCTTGACCGCGTCGGATCCGGGCCGGGCCGCTGAGCCGCCGCCCCAGAAGATGTTCTCGCCCGTCTGTGGGCGCAGGTCGGCGTGACCGGCTTTGAGCCCTTCCTGCTCGGAGCGGGAGGCTGCCCGCGCTTGCGCGTAGGAGTTGAGTTCAGGGTCCATGACCAGCGGCGGCGCGTGGTGCTTGGCTCGGTAGGCGTTCGCCTCGGCGAGTGCTTCGGCCTGGAATTCGGGTGTGGTGCTGTCGGGAAGCGGAGGGCGGGTTCCTGTCATGGGGCATCCTCGAATGGCGCTCTTGGCGCCTGCCGGAATCGCGATCGCTGCTGATCGCGATTTCTTCCTCAATCTTTTGTCGCGCTTCTCCCGCCTGGCAAGCGGCAATTTACGAACAGCCCGAACCGGGGGAGCCGTAAATGGATATGGCTGGCAACATCTTGGATATCGGCTTTCGAGCGACTCGACAGAAAAGGCGCAAGAAGAGAGACTGCTGGACGCAAATCGGTGTGCAGAATCGGCGGACTCGTATGACGGGGGACTTCCGTGAGTGAAAAAGGCCGGAATCCTGGCCGGGGTCAGGAAGCGTCAATCCCCGCCGGACGGCGCGATCGGTGCCGAGGCCACGCACCCCTGCCGGTTCGGACCGCGTACGACATCGGCCGCGTCACCCGCCTGTCCCGGGTCGCTCCATGTGGCATCCGATCCACACGATCGGCCCCGTATGGGACGGCAACGAGGTGTGGCTGATCACCGCAGGCGGTGCGACGTTCGCCGCCTTCCCCGAGTGGTACGCCTCGCTCTTCAGCGGCTTCTACCTGCCGCTGCTGCTGATCCTGGTGGCGCTGATCGTGCGCGGGGTGGCCATCGAGTATCGCGGCAAGAGGGACGCCACCACGTGGCGTCGGCGCTGCGACGCCGGCATCGTGGCGGGCTCGTTGGTGCCGGCACTGCTGTGGGGGGTCGCGTTCGCGAACATCGTGCGGGGCGTGCCACTCGACGCCCGTCACGAGTACGTCGGAACGGTATGGGACCTGCTCAACCCGTACGCTCTGCTCGGCGGGCTGACGACGCTGGCGCTGTTCGCCGCGCACGGCGCCGTGTTCGTGGCGTTGAAGACCTACGGGGAGATCAGCCGGCGGGCGACCGCGGTCGCGCTGAGGACGGGCGCGGCCGCGGCGGCGCTGCTGGTGATCTTCCTGGCCTGGACGCAGATCGAGGGCGGCACGTCCGGCACGGTGATCCTGGCCGCCTTCGTCGTCCTTTCCTTCGCCTCCGCGCTCGGCGCCCTGGCCAGAGGCCGTCAGGGCTGGGCGTTCCTGCTGTCGGCGGTCGCCGTCGGCATGACCGTGATCAGCCTGTTCGCGGTTCTCTATCCCAATGTCCTGCCGTCGACGATCGACCCGGCCTACAGCCTGACCGTCGAGAATGCGTCGGCGACGCCGAAGACGCTCGGCATCATGACCTGGGTCGCGGTGATCTTCCTGCCCCTGGTGCTGCTCTATCAGAGCTGGACCTACTGGGTCTTCCGCCGCAGGATCGGCGTCGGTTGAGCCCGGCGAGGCCGCCAGGCTTCCTCGACAAGGTCCTCGCCTGATCAGGCGGAGCGGCAGGTGTCGCGGATCTTGTAGAAGAAGGACAGATACCGGCTGTGGACGTCCCTGCCGGAAATCCGCAGCTGCGCGTCGTCCGCGTTCTCCAGGTGGGTGAAGTTGGCGCTGCCGGTGTAGACGCGGGGCGTGATGTCGTCGTCGTAGAAACCGTCGGTCATCATCAGCTTCGTGTGCGGCACCACCCACTGGGTGCCTGCCCTGAAGCGGCACGGGGTGACCTGGATGCGCCGGCCGTTCACCGTCTTCGCCAGCTCGGCCCGGATGGTGTCGTCGACGTGCTTCGTCGTGGCGCCCGCGGCGTCCTCGTAGTAGACGAGGTCGACCCAGCAGTTCTCGCCCCTGAGCCGGACCAGTTCCTTGGCGATGGCCAGCCGGTTCTTGTTGAACGCGGTGAGCGCCAGCCGGATGTCGGTCTGCCTGGTGACGCCGGCGTCCTGATAGCTGCACTCGATGGGCTTCAGGATGTTGACGACCGGGTCGCCGCCGGAGGCCGACCGGGGCAGGAAGGTGGCGCGGTGCGCCGACCCGGTCGGCGTCGTCCAGTAGTAGGCCGGGTTCACCGCGCGGTGCCTGCCCGCGCGCAGGTCGTCGAAGTACTTCGCGTAGCCGTCGTAGACGGCCGGGTCGGTGAAGGTGTACGCGTCGTTGTAGGAGTTGTAGAGATACCAGTCGGACAGGTTGGACGAGGTCTGGTAGACCACCTTGGCGTGGGCGACGCCGTCCACCACGATGCCGGAGAACAGCGCGAACTTGCTGTGCAGGTAGTCCCTGGCGATGCAGCCGCGCTCGACCGCGGACTCGTTCGGATACTCGCAGCGCACGATCCAGGACGCGGCGCCTTCGGCGGCGCCCAGAACTCCGCTGAGCCGGGCGACGATCGCGTCGTTCGCGCCGTTCTCCATGCTGTCGAGGATGACCTTGACCGCGACGCCCCGCCCGTGTGCGGCGATCAGCGCGTCGGCCACCTCGGTCGACCGCTGGCCGGTGCTGAACTGGTGGTTGACGAAGCGGATCTCGCTGCCCGGCTGCGCCGCCCGGATCAGCCTGATCAGCTGGTCCATGACGGCCGACTGAGCGGTGCTCGGCGTGCCGGCGACGTCCGAGCCGACGGTCGGATCGTTGAACACCGGCGCGTTGAGCACGGGCGGCCCGGTGACCTCCGCCCATGCGCTCCCGGCGGAGAAGAGGGAGGCGACCAGGCATAACGCCGCGACGATGGCGGGCTTTCTCAAGGGGAGTCCCCTTCCGGCGTGACGGTGCGAGCTCGACTTTCATACGCCGGAAGATCAGGTGTCAAGGGCGAAGTCAGGCCGACTCGCGGATCACCAGCTCCGTGGGCAGGATGACCGGGTCGGCCGGACCGTCCTCGAACAGGCCGAGCAGCAGACCGACCAGCGCCGAGGTCTGCTCGGCGACCGGGTGGCGCATCGTCGTCAGCGGCGGCTCGGTGTACTTGGCGGCCTCTATGTCGTCGAAGCCCACCACCGCCACGTCGTCCGGCACCCGGCGGCCCGCCTGGCGCAGCGACTGCAGGGCGCCGACCGCCATGAGGTCGTTGGCGACGAAGACGGCGTCCAGCCCGGGGTCGTCACCGAGGAGTTGCCGCATGGCCACCGCGCCCGACTCCCGGGTGAAGTCGCCCACCGCCACGATCGAGCGGCGGTCGGAGTCGCGCAGCACGTTGCGGTAGCCGGTGAGCCGGTCCTGGCCGCCGATCATGTCCTGTGGCCCCGCGATCGTGGCGATCCTGCGGCGGCCGGTCTCGACCAGATGGCGAACCGCCGTCTCGGCCCCGCCCACGTTGTCGTTGTCCACGTACGGGATGTCGACCGGGACGGCGGGCCGGCCGTAGGAGACGACCGGCACGCGCAGGCGCGACAGGGCGGACGGGAGCGGGTCGGCGCCGTGCATGGAGATGAGCATGACGCCGTCGACGTGCCCGCCCGCGATGTAACGCTCCACCCTGGCATGGCTCTTCGCGGAGGAGGCCAGCATCAGCACGACCTGCTTGTTGACCGCCTCCAGCTCGACGCTGGCCCAGCGGATCACCGTCGAGAACAGCGGATCCTCCGAGAAAACCCTGGTCGGAGGCTCGGAGACGACCAGGGCGATGGAGTCGGTCCGCTGCGTGACGAGGCTGCGCGCCGCCGAGTTGGGCACGTAGCCCAGCTCGTCGATCGCGCGCAGCACCGCGTCGCGGATGTGCGGCGCCACCGTCGCCTGGCCGTTGACGACTCGGGACGCGGTGGCGCGAGAGACGCCCGCACGGGCGGCGACCGCCTCCAGGGTGGGACGTCTCATGACTGCACCAAACAGGAGAGCACGGAAGGAATCTACAGGTGGTTCGCGGTGATCACATCGCGGTACCAGAGCGCACTGTCCTTCAGGACCCTGGTCTGCGTGGCGTAGTCCACGTGCACGATGCCGAACCTGCGCCGGTAGCCCTCCGCCCACTCGAAGTTGTCCAGCAGCGACCATACGAGGTAACCGCGCAGGTCGGCGCCCTGTTCGATGGCCCTGCCGACCTCGTGCAGGTGCCCCTTGAGGAAGGACACGCGGTCCACGTCGTGCACCCGGCCGTCCTCCACGACGTCGTCGAAGGCCGCGCCGTTCTCCGTGACCATGAGACCCACCTGCGGGTAGTCCTGCGACAGCCGTACCAGCAGCCTGGACAGGCCGTCGGGGACGATCGGCCAGCCCATCGCGGTGGTCGGCGCGTCGGCGGCGGCGAATTCGACGTCCTCCGAGCCGGGCCAGGCCGCGTCGGCGGGCTCGCCGGGACCGGCCTGCACCACGCAGGGGTTGTAGTAGTTGATCCCGATCAGGTCGATCGGCACGTTGATGAGCTTGAGGTCGCCGTCCTGGATGTGATCCGTGCCGCCGTTGCGCGCCGCGGCGGCCAGCACCTCGTCCGGATACCGGCCGTAGATCGCCGGGTCGAGGAACTGCCTGGTCAGCAGCGCGTGGATGCGGTCCACCGCCGCCGCGTCCGCCTCGTCGGCGACCGCCTGCGGGTCGTTGACCTGGGCCGGGGTGAGCACCGGGGCGGAGTTGACCACCAGCATGATGCTCTGCGCGCCCAGCTCCCGCAGCCGGGACGCGGCCAGGCCGTGACCCAGGAGCAGGTGGTGGGCCGAGCGCATGGCGGCGCCCGGCTGCTTGCGTCCCGGAGCGTGCACGCCGTTGCCGTAGCCGAGGAAGGCCGCCACCCAGGGCTCGTTCAGGGTCGCCCAGTCGCGCACCCGGTCGCCCAGCCGATCGTGGACGAGCTGCGCGTACTCGGCGAAGCGGTAGGCGGTGTCACGGTCCGCCCAGCCGCCGCGGTCTTCGAGGGCCTGGGGGAGGTCCCAGTGATAGAGCGTGACGTACGGCGAAATTTCGGCTTCTAGGAGCTCGTCTACGAGTTTGTCGTAGAACGCCAGCCCTGCCGCATTGGCGGGCCCGCTCCCGTCCGGCTGGACGCGCGGCCAGGCCACCGAGAACCTGTAGGCCGCCAGCCGCAGCTCGCGCATCAGCCCGACGTCGTCCTTGTAACGGTGGTAGTGGTCGCAGGCGACGTCCCCCGTGTCGCCGTCGGCCACGTTTCCGGGGGCGTGGGAGAAGGTGTCCCAGATCGACTGGCCTCGCCCGTCCTCCTTGACCGCCCCCTCGATCTGATAGGAAGCCGTTGCGGCGCCCCAGACGAAGTTTTCCGGGAAGATCATCCCTTGACCGCTCCTTGCATGATTCCACCGATGATTTGCTTGCCGAACAGGGCGAAGACGGCCACGAGCGGCAGGGTGCCGATCGCCGTTCCGGCCAGGCCCAGCACGTAGTCGTTGACGTATCCGCTCGCCAGCGTCGACAGGGCCACCTGGACCGTGGGGTTGTCCGGGGTGAGCACGACGAGCGGCCAGAAGTAGTCGTTCCAGGCCGACATGAAGGTCAGCATGCCGAGCACGGCCGCCGCTGGTCGCGCGGCGGGCAGCACGACGTGCCAGAAGAGCCCCCAGGTCGAGCAGCCGTCGACCCGGCCCGCCTCCAGCAGCTCGGTCGGCAGGGCCCTGGACAGATACTGCGTCATGAAGAACACGCCGAAGGCGTTGACCAGCGCCGGCACGATCAGCGCGTAGTTGGTGCCGGTCCACTCCAGCTTGATCATGAGCATGTAGAGCGGGATGATGCCGAGCTGCGCGGGGACCATCATGGTCGCGACCGTGATCACGAGCATGACGTTCTTGCCCCGGAAGCGCAGCTTGGCGAAGGCGAAGCCGGCCAGCGTCGAGAAGAACATCACCGCCAGCGAGATCGACCCCGCGACGATGACCGAGTTCAGCAGCGCGAGCCCGAAGGGCACGGTGTCGAAGACCCTGGCCACGTTGGCGAAAAAGTTCCCGCCGGGCAGCAGCGGCGGCGGCACCTCGGCCAGCGCCGAGTTGTGCCGGGAGGCCACGACGACGCTGTAGTAGAGCGGGAACGCCGAGAAGAAGGCCACCGCGGTCAGGGTCAGATAACGCAGCCTCATACCAGCCCGCCCTTCACCCTGCGGCTGATCAGGAAGTTGATGCCGGCGGCCACCACCACGATCAGGAACATCACCCATGACGCCGCGGAGGCGTAACCGAAGTCGAACACGGTGAAGGCCTGCTCGTAGACGTACAGCGCCAGGGTCTGGAACTGCCGGTCGGGCCCGCCGGTGACGATGCCGCCGCCACCGCCGCTGCTCGTCCCGAACAGCAGAGGCTCGGCGATGATCTGCATGGCGCCGATGGTGGAGACGATGACCACGAAGATGATCGTCGGCCGGATCATCGGGATGGTGATCCTGCGCAGTTGCGTGGTGTTGCTCGCCCCGTCGAGGGTGGCGGCCTCGTACAGTTCGCGCGGTACGGCCTGCATCGCGGCCAGGAAGATGAGCGCGTTGTAGCCGGTCCATCGCCACATGACCATCACGGAGAGCGCGATGTGCGAGGTCGCGGTGCCGGCGGCCCAGTCGATCTGCCCGACGCCGACCAGCGACAGCACCCAGTTGATCATCCCGAAGTCTCTGCCGAAGAGCTGGCTGAAGATCACGACCACGGCCACCACGCTGGTCACGTTGGGCAGCAGCAGCGAGATCCTGAACAGCGTCTGGAACCGCAGCCGCCGGTTGAGCAGGTGCGCGAGCCAGATCGACAGCACGAGCTGCGGGACGGTCGACAGCACGCCGATCGACAGCGTGTTGAACGTCGCGTTCCAGAAGTAGTCGTCGGCGAGCAGCGTCTCGTAGTTCCCCAGCCCGACGAACGTCTGCTCCTCGTCCAGCAGGGTCCACTCGTGCAGGCTGACCCAGGCCGTATAGGCGAGAGGGAAGATCCCGAACGCGCCGAACAGTAGGAAGAAGGGCGCCACGTAGGCGTACGGCGACACCCTCATGTCGAGGGTGTGCCGCACGCTGCGCCTACGCCGTCGCGTGACCGCGAGGGGAAGGGTGCTCATTTGATCTTCTTGACGTCCTCGAGTACCTGCGCCCATGCCTCGTCGGGGGTCTGCTTGCCCTGCTCGACCCGGCCGAGGCCGTTGCCGATGGCGACGCGGACGTCGGCCTCCTTCGGGCCGAGGTGCTGCGGCTTGAGCGCCTTGGCCGCCTCGGAGTAGATCTTGCCGATGGGGGCGTCACCGAAGAACGGCTTGGTGAAGTTCTGGATCGAGGGGTCGTCGTAGAGCGCCGGGATCGACGGGAACGTGCCCTCCTCCTTGAAGACCTTGGCCTGGTTCTCCTTGGAGGTGAGGAAGTCGATCAGCTCGGCCGCCTCCTTCGGGTGCTTGCTCTGCTTGGGCACCAGCAGGTGGGAGCCGCCGCTGTTGCCTGAACCGCCGGGAACGGTGGCGATGTCCCACTTGCCGGAGGAGTCCTTGGCCTGCTCCTGGATGAAGCCGGTCATCCAGGCCGGGCAGATGATCGTGGCGAACGACCCCTTGGCGAAGCCGGTGTTCCACGGCGGCGAGAAGGCCGCCAGCTTGGCGGTGAGCCCGTCGGCGGTGAGCTGGTTCGACAGGTCCCAGGCCTTCTTCACGTCGGGGTTGGAGTCCACGATGAGGTTGTCCTGGGCGTCATAGAGCCCGGTCGGGGCCTGGTTCACGATCGCGCGGAGGATCTCGCCGGGGGAGTCCACGAACTTGGCGCCGGCGACGTCGGCCGCGGCGAACTTCCTGCCCGTGGCGATGTAGTCCTCCCAGGTCGGCCAGAGGGCGCCGACCTTGTCCCGCTCCTCGGGCAGCCCGGCCTTCTTGAACAGGTCCTTGCGGTAGCACATGGCCAGCCCGCCCACGTCGGTGCCGAGGCCCAGCACCTGCCCGCCGTCCTTGCTCAGGCCCTGCTGCCACTTCCAGTCGAGGTAGTCGCTCTGCCGCTTGTCCAGCCCGTACTGCTTGAGGTCCTGGAACTTCTGCGGCTGCGCGGTGAAGGTGCTGATATAGCCGACCTCGACGGCCTCGATGTCACCCGCGCCCGCGTTGGTCGCCAGCCGCTTGACGAGGTTGTTGTGGTGGTCGTTGAACTGGGTGACATTCTCGACGATCTCCACGTTGGGATGGGTCTTCCTGTACTCCTCGTACAGCGGTTTGAAGCCGAAGTCGCCGAAGAGCCCGATGGTCAGCTTGATCTTCTCTGCCGGCTTGGCCGCCGTGTCCGCGGCGCCTCCGCCGCCTCCGTCGCCTCCACAGGCCGCTGTCGCCAGGGCGAGAACGGACGCGGTGATCACGGGTATGGCGATCCGCCGGATACGAGGGGTCATGGAACCCTCCTGGGTTCGTGCTTAGGGGGTGAGTGAGAGAGCGCTCTCTCGACAGAGTCGTGCGGATCACAACTGTCTGTCAACGACTGTGGGATAACGATCGCCGTTACGCAGAGAGCGGTCTCTGCGGTGGCCGCGGCGGCGGGGCGCGTCCGTGCCGGGGCGGTCGGCAGGGGTACTCGAAGTGGATCCAGAGGGCATTTGCGCAGGTCACAGCGGTGAGGGTGGCGCGGGGCGGGTGGTGTCCGGATGCCTCGGCGAGCCTGCTGCCGCGAGCGGAAACGTTTCGCAAGGTCCCGTCCGCTCTCTTGGGCGACGTGCTGGCGGAGGAGTCGGTTCTGGAACGTTTTGAGGGAGCGCTCCCACGGTTATTCGGTGGAGGCGAGCCTGCGAATGCCACCCGGCTTCTGCTGGCGAATGAAAAAGCCTCGTGAGCCAGAGGAGAACAATCGCGACGGGGCGGAATTGCCACATCCGGCGAATGGTCATCTTACAGATGAATGACAGCGGCTTTTCAAGAGGGCAACGGATCTCCTTGACTGCGGCCGTCGCTGAATCCGGTGTTCATGACTGCGCACGGGCAGGTGAGCAGGTCGCGTCTCCTTGGAGCGCCGGCCGAGGAAGGTGAACCACTCCGTCATTCCCGCCGCAGTGGGCGGTGACCGCCCGTCGCGTTCCAGGGAACGGCAAACATTGACGACGTATGAATTGCCGGCGGCCTGGGGAAAACTCCTCGGGGGTCCGGATCGAATGGGAGCGGGGCGGCGTCCTGTCGGCTCTGTTCTGGACCCATCTGAACCTGTACGGCAAGTTCGAGCTCGACATGAGCAAACAGCTCGACCTCGGGCCG